>CADEFK010000041.1 GCA_902826595.1 uncultured bacterium
GAACCCAGCTTTATTATTGATATTGATAAGGAATCGTGTAAAATTACTCCCGCAAATTTGTGATGAGTCCCGGTAAACTCACACCAAAAACGCCTGCGGGCCGAGAGCCCGAATATTAATAATCAGTATGATACGGGCATTCGGCGGCACGGAGTCGGGCTGCATTCAAGCCCCGGATACCGGAAAGCTCTAAAATCGATAACATGAATAGAAGACACCTGTTTCTACTAGCAATCCTGGCATTCCTCGCAGTCCTAGCATATACCGCGCGGGCATCGGAAAGCACCCCTTCCGAATCATCTCAATTCCCCCCCGCGCTCGAGAGCTATAATGATTCGAACCTCGGCAGCATTCCCGCCATATTATTAGACCGTATTCGCCAGCAGCCGTTCAATCTCGTCGCGACTCTCCTATTCTTTTGCGCCATCGTCCATACCTTCCTTGCCAGCAAATTCATGAGTATCGCGCATAAATGGGAGCACCGTCACGAAGAGCGCATCAAGAGGGGTGAGGCCGAGGAAAATTCGGTCCATTTCGGCGCGGAGCTCTTTCATTTCCTCGGCGAGGTGGAGGTCGTCTTCGGCATTTGGTCGGTCGTGCTTATCGCCGCACTCCTCCTGACCTTCGGATGGCCGACGGTCGTCAATTACTTTAGTCACGGCGTCAATTTTACCGAACCTTCTTTCGTCGTCGTAATTATGACGCTTGCTGCGACGCGTCCGATTCTGAAGCTGGCGGAGTCCATGATGTGGAAGGTGTCGGTCCTGCTCGGCGGGTCGCTCGCCGCGCTATGGTTCACTATACTGACACTTGGCCCGCTGCTCGGCTCGTTTATTACGGAGCCCGCCGCCATCACCATTTCAGCCCTGGTGCTCTCCAATAAAATTTACGACCTCAAGCCAAGCGCAAAGCTAAAATACGCGACACTGGGACTCCTCTTCGTCAATATCTCCGTAGGCGGCACTCTGACACACTTCGCGGCGCCGCCCGTGCTGATGGTATCCGGCCCGTGGAACTGGGGGACCGATTTTATGCTCATGCACTTCGGATGGAAGGCGCTGTTAGGCATTGTGGTCTCGAACGGCATTTATTTCGTCGTCTTCCGTAAAGAACTGGCGAGATTGCAAAATGACTTCGCGCTCCGCACACTGAAAGACAGGATCGAGTCGAAGTACGTTACATACGGCCGGATACAGAAGGAATTTGAAAGGGTCAAATCGGAGATAGAAAAAGAGAAGAGTATAATCGAGTCCATTAACGAAAAGACAGAGCTCTTTTTAAAATTGATCAGAGAAAGGATGGAGACCGAGTCCCTGCCCAAGCTGAAAGCGGAAGGCATAGACGAGAGGCTGATAAGAGAGGCGTTCGAGAAGCGTTTCAAGGAGATCCGGCTGAAGAAGATCAGGAAATACCTGCCGGGAACCCTGCCTGCGGATATGCGCCCCGAATTCCTGGACCCTGACTGGGACAAGCGGGAAGACCCCGTGCCGGCGTGGGTAACTGCCGTGCATATTCTTTTTATGGCCTGGACGATTATAAACGCGCACCATTCTCAGCTCTTTGTCCTCGGTCTCCTGTTCTTCCTGGGCTTCGCCCAAATCACTGCGCCCTATCAGAACAGAATAAACCTGCAGCCCGCCATGCTCGTCGGGTTTTTCCTAGCGGGGCTTGTTATACACGGGGGACTCCAGGGCTGGTGGATCGAGCCAGTGCTCGGGGGACTTAGCGAGTTCCCGCTCATGCTGGGCGCGACCGTACTCACGGCCTTTAACGACAATGCCGCTATCACATACCTGAGCACGCTCGTTCCGCATTTCACGGATAGTCTGAAATACTCAGTCGTGGCGGGAGCCGTGACGGGCGGCGGACTGACGGTCATCGCGAACGCCCCCAATCCCGCCGGCCAGTCCATACTTAAAAAACACTTCGACGATGCCGTTTCCCCGATAGGGTTGTTTACAGCCGCCCTCCTCCCCACGATAATAATGTTTCTCTGCTTCTGGTTTCTGGGTTAGGAGCGGGAGACGGATGGAGCGTAAACCGGAGCAGCAATGCCGGTACTGACCCCGCGCAGGGATATCTATCTGTATACCCTGCGCTCTGGAACCGCCAGGATAGGACTCCGGCTCCTGCGCAGGACCTGCTCTGATGTGCTTCCCCTGAGCGCGTCGAGGAAACCCTGATTCCCCTTTGTCCCCATGACGATGACGTCGGCAGAGATTTCATCCGCGACACTCAGAATCGTTCCCACCACGTTCCCGCGCCTGGTCACCCTCTCCCAAACCCACGAGGGGTGCGGGGGCGGCTGAACCGACGGCATGCCGGAAGGATCGCCGACGTACAAAAGCGTGAAAACGCAGTCCCCGCAGTCAAAGACCTGGGCGAGCTTGTGAGCCGCGTGGATGCCGAGAAGCGGGTCGGGCTCCGAGTCAACCGGAATCAGGATATTCTTTAGATTCACTTTGCCGTCATGCGGTGACACAAATCCACGGTCATTCTCCTTGAGAAATAGCGTCCAGCCGCCGGAATCCCTGGAAACCCTGCCGGCTACCGATTTATGGATAAGCTTCCCTGAGACCGAACTCCCGTTGGACGCGAGCACCGAGATGTCGGAGGGATGAGACTTTAAATAATGGAGAATCGAGACAACCGGGTCCTTCTGAGCCGCTACCACCTTGGAGTAGTAAAAGCCAAGTGCGTGCAAGTCCTCGCCCGGCGTGAGGCCGGAAATAACCCTCCACCGTATGAGGGTATCTCTTATCTTGGGGAACTCCGATACGACCTCCCTGTTATGGTCGGGAGATACATGAAAGAGGTCGAGCCTCGCGTTCGACGCAAGGGCCAATCTCAGGGCGTGGGCGAAAGCGATTTCATTGAGCTCGGAAAAGTCGGTCGCATGAAATATACTTCTGAAAAATCTATACGGCTTGAGATTCTGAGAATTTACGCCGGACGATTTGTCCGCATGAACCCCTTTGCTTTCGATTAAATCCGCGAGGGTTTTATAAGCCTCGTTTACGAGCTTGATCTTCGATTCCGCGCGAATTCTAAGCCGCTCGTTATTCGAGTACTTATCCGGATGCCAGACCTGTACGAGGTCCCTGTAGGCAGCCTTCAGCTCTTCGTCCGAGAAATTGCGGCTGAGATCGAACAGATCCAGGAATCTCCCGATTTTACGGTCGCTCATTCCTGTAGAGAATTTTCAGTTGAGAACGTTATAACCCCTCCCTATCATGCAGTTCCTGTAAATTTGCTCGTAGCCCTGCTCCGAATCGTACACCCCTTTTGCGCCTCCGGCGAGTCCGCCGATTACGGCGCCGTAAGCGAGCCCCGCCACCGTATTCCCGGCTATGGTGCCGATAAGCGCGCCGGTCCCTGTGCCGACGGCGCCGCCCACTACGGTGTCTTTAGCGGTGTTTTTCCAGCCCGGCGCACCCTGCTGGGCTATTGCCTTGCACTCGGCCTGGTCCCTGTAATATGAATCGCTGTTGCCGGTGCTCTGCGGATCCACGACAGGGGTGTAAGTCTGGCAGCCCAGGAGCGCCGCCACGGTTATCAGAAACGCAATTTTCTTCAATTTATCGACCTCCGTACGATTTCTACGAATATATTGGTCCATCCGTTAATATAATAACTGTTATTGTGTAATTTCCTTAGAAATTTCTACAGAATCCGCTCCGATGGGGTTCATGAGCGTATAACCGACCAAAGGGGTGTAAGTGCCGAGCTTATAATCCCTCACCGTCAGAACGCACTGGGTCAGATTGTTTTCGGGGAAGCAGGAATAGGAGATATTCGAACCAGAGACCCTATTCGTATCCCCGTCTACCGCGACGGACGGAATCAGCCCGAAGTTGTGAACGTCGAACCCGCCCTTGTCATTTTTGGATGCGCGGAAAAGGCCCACCGATTCCACTTCATCAGTATCGAGTGGCTGGGCACCCGTGCTCACTACGGACATGCTCCTCGCCTCTTCATAAATTATTGGCTGACCGCCTATGTCGTTTACCCTGTCGAGGATGTCTATCGTGATGCTGTTGACCTCTACCCCGTCTTTGGATTTTGTAATCACGATCTGTATCGGCACCTCGAAATCACCGCCCCCGGCACTTACCGCCTGGCCGAATTTCCTGACCTTTTGGACATCGACCCCATCCTGCTCCGATTCGGTAACGAGCGTTTTCCCTGCGAGCAGGCTGTCGTAAAGCTGACGGAATTCGGCTGTCGTTATGTTGTTTTCAGAGGCTTGCAGTTCGACACCCCCGATCAGAAGGATTACGATTAAACCGGCGAAAATTTTGAATCTACCCATATCAACCTCCGTGATTTCGTCTCTTTTCCAAGCGCACAAGACCATTCTAACCCCAAATATTATTCAATTCAAGCGATATATGTCCTTCGCATTACGGTAAATTTTCATTTCAAACGGGTGTATAATAGAGTAGATGGAATCGGATAAAACTACCGCGCCGGAAACAAATCATGTCCGCGACGATGAGCGGCGGAGGTTCATACTCCAGATAGTGCAGCCGGGCCTCGCAGGACTCATGGACGGCACGGTGTCGTCACTCGCCCCCTTGTTTGCTGCGGCGCTCGCTACGAGGGACAGCAAGACCGCGTTCCTCGTGGGCCTCGCCACGGCCGTCGGAGCCGGTATTAGCATGGCGTTCTCAGAGGCACTTTCAGACGACGGAAAAATAAGCGGCAGAGGGAGCCCGTGGCTCCGGGGTATGATCGAAGGGTTCATGACGTTTCTGGGCGCCATAGGACACGCCCTTCCCTTCCTGATTCAGAAATTCGAAACCGCGTTGATAGTTGCGTCGGTCGTGGTCGGAGCCGAGCTTATCGCAATCGCCTACATCAGAAAACGGTATATGGACACACCGTTCCTTTCGGCCGCTTTCCAGGTTATCGTCGGGGGGCTGATAGTGCTCGCAGCCGGAATACTCATCGGGAAAAGCTGATTCAAATTCCTGTTTCACTTAGTTTTTCGAGGACGAACCCCAGCATCCCGTCTCTCCTGACATAACCTTCGACACGGAGGCTTGCGGGGTCATCGACCACGGGGATCCATTTCAATCCCCGCACGCGCATGGTCCCCGCGACCACGGTGCTCGAATCATTGACCGTGACACAGACCGGCGACGGATTCATAAACACGGAGACCTCTGTTTCAGGCCTCACCGCTGCATCGACGGCCCTGAAGATGTCGGTGCGCGTAACGATACCCAAAAGCTTGCCCGAGTCGTCCACGACGCAGCAGAAATCGAGTTCGTCGCCGCTCACCTTCCTGACTGCGTCCCGGAACGTATCGGACGGCGAAAGCCTGTCAGCAAGGGGCTTGATGAATGTGCCCAGGGGCTCCGCCTTGAGTATGTTGTACGCGGCGGGAATCCGCTCCCATATATCGCTGCTCCTTCTCTTTACGGCATCGGCGAGAAATTCCTTAAAAGGCGCAAGGGTGCCCGATATCTGCTGAAAGACCTTACTGCCCATCACCGTGAGCTCGACGTCTGTCCTGGCCCTGACGCTCGCGCTGCGGTTCCTGTTCTCGAGGAGCGCCATTTCGCCGAAGAAATCCCCCTGGCCGAGCACCGCGATTACCGTTTCCTTCCCGCTCTCGACGGACGTCCTCAGGACCTCCACTTCACCCGACTCTATTATGTAGAAGCTTACCGAAGGGTCCCCCTCCTTAAAGATATAATCCCCCGGTTGGAAATGGGCCTTTGAGACCCTTTCAGTCTTGTCTCCCTTGGGATGCGCCAGGTCACGGGAATAGAATATCTCCCACGCCCAGTCGAAGCTTACCTTGAGCTGGTGAGAGAGCGATGGGAGCTTGAAAAGATAAACGGAGCGCCATAAGAACCACGCCAGGAAACCCGAAATGTGGATTCCGAGGAACTCCGCCACCGCGTTATGCCCCCCAATAGCGCATAACTGGCCGATCAGTTTGAACCTGAAGGGCTTCGTCTCCTGACCCTTCAGCACCCTGACGATATTCAGAGCCGCCTGTCTCCCCTGTCTTTCGGCGAACTGTCCCGTCGTGGGGCTCGGCATCTTGTCATAGTCATTGATTATGAATGCACAGTCCCCAATCGCCCAAACGTTGTTTATCCCCACGATCCTCATATCGGGCCCGGTAAGGAGCCTTCCCTTGTCCTTCGGCACGTCGAGCTTTTCGATCATCGGAGAAGGGGCGTTACCGACCGTGCATACAATTGTTGCGCCATCGACAGATCCTCCGTCGGCGAATCCCACGCCCTCGGAGGTCACATACGAGACACGCTTGTTCAATACCACCTTTACGCCAGCCTGTTCCATCTTTATCCTGGCGAAATCCCTGAGGTCGGAGGTTACCTCGGGCAATATCTGATCCCGTGAATGAATAAGCGTTACCTTTATCTCTTCCTTCGGAATATTTCTATAATACTTACGAGTTTCCCTGACGAGGTCGTTTATTTCCCCGGCAACTTCAACTCCGCTGAACCCGCCCCCAACGATTACAAACGAGAGATACCACTTCCTCAAGTCGACGCTGTCGGCGATCTCCGCGTTCTCCATCTGCTGAAGCACGTGGTAACGGAGCGCCACGGCGTCGCCCACGGTCTTGAGCGGGAAGGCATGGTCCGCCATACCGGCTATGAGCCCGAGGTTGACGTCAGACCCGCACGCAATCACGAGGTGGTCGTAATACATCATCCCCTTTTTGCTGCGGTCGCCCAGGAATTCGACGTAATTATTGTTCACGTCGATGCGTATCACGTCCTCGGTCCTGCAGTAAACGCCGGGGAGCATCTGCCTCAAGGGCACGGCTACCGGCTCGGGGCTTATCGACGCACCTACGACCTCGGCGAGGAGGGGCTGGAAAACCATGTAGTTTTCGCTGTTGAACAGGATTACATCGGCTTCTTCCCCCGCGAGCCTGGCGCGAAGGGTCTTGGCGCATTTCACGCCCGCGAACCCGCCGCCGATAATAAGTATCTGTTTCCTGACCATTAATGCACGCTCCCAGCCTTCAGGATATTCAAATGATGTGAATTTTATATTAAGGCTATGCCGCGATTCTACTCCGGACTAAAGTGTCTATTGCGGGAGCGGAACCTGCAGCTCGTACCCGGACCTTTTACCGTCTTTGTCCGTGTAAACGACGAGGGCTTCGAGCCCCTTATGCGGCTTCCCGCCCGGCTGAAGCACTTTCACGTCGAGCGCGGCCGAGCTTCTGCCGCTCTCCTCATCCGTCCCGATGACTATATCGTCGACGATGAATGAATTGCCCGGCACGGGGTACAAACCGATGCCGCTCATGCCGTCTTTCGGGTCTATCAGGATCACGACCGAGTACTCGTTCCCATTTTTCGGAACGGTTTTTATATCCGTACCGAACGGCGGCGTACTCCCCGAATAATTCACAGGCAGGCGGGCGCTCCATTCCGAGAACAAGTCCGTGTTGGCTCTTTCGGTGCTCATGGAGACCGGCATCTCGAGCTCGAGCTCGGCCCTGCCAGGAATACATATATCCCTGCAGCTTACCCACGATGCCCTGGCCTTGATCGTGACCGACGTGCCCGGCTTTAGATCGAGAGGAGGAGTGATAACGGCCGAGAGGAGAAGCGAATCCTCGTATCCGTAGTCGGTCAGACCGCCCGCTCCCTCGAATATGGAAGGTATAGGCCATCTGAGCTCCGAAGCCTTAAAACCTTCTGGGAGCGTGAATTCTACCGAAGTGGGGAGGCCCGAGTCCCCGGGGTTCTTCCAGTATACGTGCCAGTGGGGATCGACTTTGAGCAGCACCCCTGCCTCGAACGGCGCGCCCGGCTTGACCGCGGAAACGTCGGCCAGTATCTCGGCCCTTACGGGCCGGGGCTGCTCACTGGCGATCACCCCTACCTGAGCGGCTGAAAAAATGGAGCACGCCATCAAAAACAACAGTGTGAATCTCTTCATGTTTTTCCTGTTTCGATTTCTTTCGTGAAAATTCATAACACCTGACCCGCCGGCAAAGTTATTTAAACCATTTATCAGGGGATACCCTTACGGCTAGGACCTCCCCGCGCGCGCATTCGACGTCGTCCGAGTACAAACCGCAGGATACGATGGTTTTCTTCCCTTCCCTCTTTTCCACGCCCGCCCTGAGGGTTACGGGCCTTGCGATAGGCGTAGGCTTGTGATAATCGATTTTCATCGACGCCGTAACATACCATATGAAGGGCTCGCTGTTGAGCTCCCTCTTTTCCCCCCTGTATGCGTCCGCTATAGCGGTGCAGATAGAATGACAGTCGATGATTGTGGCGATTATACCGCCGTTCAAGTAGTCGTCGGGGCCAGCCTTGTGATCCTTGGACGGCAGGAATACCGAAACGGATTCATCGCCCTCCCAGAAGCTCTTTAGATGGAGCCCGTGCTCGTTTCCGCTCCCGCATCCCCAGCACCTGTTCATCTCCCAGTAATCCTGAAACGCCTTCCCGCTCATCACCGAGCCTCCGTGCCGTTACCGCTTTGAATCAATATATCTCTACACCAATAGTATTACACATGCGAGCAGCGCTTTCCCTGCGCGCGCCACTTCATTACTGCCTTGAATGTCTCTGCTCGGCTCTGCCCGACCGTATATGAAAGACCCTCATCTCGCCCCTGAGCCTGATCTCCCCGAGGCTCGTCGAGGTAATGAATATCTGTCCCGAAAACTCGTCGAGGAGGCCGAACAGGAACCCCTTTCTCCGCTCGTCGAGCTCGCTGGTAACGTCATCCAGAAGCAGGATCGGGGTCTTGCCCAGCAGGTCCCTGACGAGGTCGATCTCCGAGGACTTGAGAGCGAGCGCAAGGTTTTTCGCCTCCCCCTGGGACGCGAACAGGGACGCGTCGTTACCTCGTATCGTGAACCCCACGAGGTCCCTGTGGGGCCCGAAAGTCGTATGCCCCCTCCTCCGGTCTTTTTCGAACCGTGAGGCCAGCTCCGCTCTGAACCCTTCGGCGAGGCCGTCCGTCAACGCGGCCGAGCTCCTGTAACGGATATCCACGTCGGCGGCGTCCCCCGAGGTGATCCGGTATATGCGTCTTAGGTGCGGGAGTATTTTCTCAATGTACCGGAGCCTCCTCGACACGACGAGACTACCAGTTTCGGCGAGCTTTTCATCCCAGACCTCGAGCATGCCCGGGGTGAGGGCGGACGCTTTGGCCAGCACGGCGTTTCTCTGGAGCAGCGAGCGGTGATAGAGCTTGAGGTCCCTGAGATGAGCGGGCTCGAGCGTGCAGATAAACGCGTCCAGATACCTCCGCCTGCCCTGGGGGCTCCCTTTGACGAGTTCGATGTCGGAAGGGAGGAAAGTCACGACGTTATACCTGCCCACAATCCTCGACGTTTTGTAAACGATCTTTCCGTTAAGGGTGATCGTCTTCTTCTCGCCGTGGAGCAGCACATGCACCTCGTCGAGCCCCGCCTCCGATTCCACCTCACCCTTTATCCTGCACTCGGCCGAGCCGAAGCTGACGAGCTCTCCGAACCTCACCTGCTTGAAAGGCCTTTGCATGAGGAGCATGTGTATGGCCTCAAGCAGGTTCGTCTTGCCCTGCGCGTTGTCTCCGTATATGAGATTTATTCTCTCGTGGAAAGAAAAGTTTTCGGCCGCATAGGACCTGAAGTTTCTAAGTATCAAGGATTTCAGTATCACGGAATCGTTGTCGATGATGAGTTAGAAAAATTATAATAAAGAAGAAAGGTTTATTCAAACGGCATCTCCCGCCGTCAAAAGTTTCTTGACCCTAAAAAGGGTGAGCGGTATTATCTTCTTAGGTAATCAGATGATAGCGCTCAAGATATGCGAGTTGGCGAAAAAGGACGCGGGCAAAGGTTTCGCTCGCCTTAACCCGGGAGACATGCGCGAGATCGGGGTCGATGCGTGGGACCTCGTCGAGATCGGCGGGAAGAGAAAAACGGTCGTCCGTGTTATGCCGCTCGACAAGTCCCTGCCCGATAAATCGATAATCGAGATCGACGGAGTGACCAGGGAAAATGCGCGCGTCGAGCTTGACGAGCACGTGTTCGTCAAGAAGATAGAAAACAAATCCGCGACCAAGGTCGTGCTCGCGCCCAGGAACCTGGATGTCCTGTATAACGGCAACGAAAACAAGTACCTGCTCGACAGGCTTGACGGATACCCCATCACGGTCGGCGACAAGATACGCGTCAAACTCCCCAACTCGGGGCTCGAAGACTTTCAGGTCATAGGGGTGATTCCGTCCGATTCCTCGACAATAAGATCCACGACGAAGGTGGACATCAAACGTAAGCCGAAAGTAAAATTCGACAGCTCCCGCGTGAGCTTTCAAGACATCGGGGGACTGAAAGAACAGATAACAAAGGTGCGGGAGATCGTCGAGCTCCCGCTCAAGTACCCTCAGCTCTTCGACAGACTCGGGATCGACCCGCCGAGGGGCATACTCCTGGTAGGTCCCCCCGGGAGCGGCAAAACGCTCCTTGCAAAGGCGGTCGCCCACGAAACCAACGCCAATTTTCAGGTAATAAACGGCCCGGAGATCATGCACAAATTTTACGGCGAGAGCGAGGCGAGGCTCCGCGATATATTCGAAATTGCCACGCGGAACCAGCCGTCGATTATATTCCTCGACGAGCTCGACGCCATCGCGCCCAAGAGGGACAAGGTCTCGGGCGATGTGGAGAAAAGAATCGTCTCACAGCTGCTGTCGCTCATGGACGGCCTCAAGCACAGAGGGAATATAGTCGTCATAGGGGCGACCAACCTTCCGTCCGCGATCGACCCGGCGCTCAGGAGGCCCGGGAGGTTCGACCGGGAAGTTGCGCTCGAGGTGCCCGACAGGAACGGGCGGGCGCAGATACTGGACGTCCACACGCGCGGAATGCCGCTCGACGAGGACATCGACCTCGACCGCCTGGCCGACATGACACACGGTTTCGTGGGGGCCGACATAGAGAACCTGTGTCGTGAAGCCGCGATGAAATCCCTCAGGAAAACGCTCCCCGATTACGGCGACGGGGAAGAGGAGTTCACTTTCAAGAACGGGAATATTTCGCCCATCAGGGTCGGCATGGGCGACTTCATGGAAGCGCTCAAGGAGGTCGAGCCTTCGGCCATCAGAGAAATATTCGTCGAGATATCCGAGGTCACGTGGGACGACATCGGAGGGCTCAGAGATATAAAAGACAAACTGGTTGAGGCCGTCATATGGCCGATAATCCACAAAGACCTATTCGAGATCACGGATACTAAAGCGCCGAAGGGCATACTTCTTTGCGGTCCGCCGGGGACGGGCAAGACGCTCCTCGCCAAGGCCCTCGCCAATCAGAGCGGGGCCAACTTCATCTCCGTGAAGGGAGCGGAGCTCCTTTCGAAATACGTAGGGGAGTCCGAACAGGCGGTGAGGGAGGTGTTTAAAAAGGCGAAACAGGTCGCCCCCTGTATAGTTTTCTTCGATGAAATAGACGCGCTCGCGCCCCCCAGAAGGGAGTCCGACGGAACCCGCGTATCGGAGAGGGTCGTGAGTCAGCTCCTCACGGAAATGGACGGAGTCGAGGATTTGAGAGAGGTCCTGATACTCGGGGCGACGAACCGGATAGATATCGTCGATCCGGCCCTCCTCAGGTCGGGCAGGTTCGACCTCATATTCAATATCCCGTATCCCGACGAGGACGAGCTCTACGAAATCCTCAAGATACACACTCGTGGAAAACCGATCGCGAAGGACGCGAAGCTGAAGGATATCGCCCGCAAGACTTCCGGGCTCTCGGGCGCTGATATCAAGCTCGTGTGCCAGAGGGCGTCGATCATCGCCATAAGGGAGCACCTCGGGAACAGGAAGAAAGCCATAAGGATCACCGAGGGGCACTTCGACGAGGCGCTCGACGAGCTCAGGAGCAAGATAATATCGAGCTCGGAAATAAATAACGCGCGCCCGGACAAAGAGATTGCCTGAGAGAGAAGCCCTCCCGTATATTCTTTCATTCATACTCGGGTCCGTTATCGGCAGCTTCCTGAACGTTTGCATTTACAGGCTGCCGTTGGGTGAATCCATCGTCTCCCCGCCCTCTCGCTGCACGTCGTGCGGTAAGGCGGTCAGATTCTACAACAACATCCCGATTCTTAGTTACCTGCTGCTCAGGGGGAAGTGCGCGGACTGCGGCTCGCGGATACCGATGCGGTACCCGGCAGTCGAGCTCCTCTCGGGCGCCGCTCTGACGGGCCTATTTTACAAGTACGGCCTCTCGCTCGATACTTTATTTTACGCGATGCTCACGTTTTCGCTCATAGTCATCACGTTCATCGATCTCGGGCACATGATCATACCCAACGCGATAACGATACCGGGTGCCGCCGCCGGATTAATTTATAACGCGCTCATCACCGATTGGGGAAGAAGCAGAGACCTCCTGGGCGCGTTCAGCTTCAGTCTCGAGAATTTCTTCGGGGTGCTGAACGAGGTGCCGTTCCTCGACTCCGTATTCGGGCTCATTACAGGCGGAGGTATCCTGTTTCTGATCGCTTTTCTCTACATCGCGGTCCGGAAGCAGGAGGGAATGGGCATGGGGGACGTGAAGCTCCTCGCGATGATAGGGGCGTTCCTCGGATGGAAAGGAGTCGTCTTCGTAATGCTCGCGAGCTCGCTCATCGGGACGGTGACCGGATTATCTATAATTCTTTATAAGAAGGGGGACCTTAAATACGCCCTCCCCTTCGGCCCTTTTCTCTCCCTTGCCTCTGTGATCTACGTGTTCACGGGCGGCTTCAGGCTCATAAATTAGTCACACACGCCATCCTAAAAAGAACTAAACTTATATAAAGCGGGAGTGCTGCGCCTCTCCGGAATACGGGGGATCCGGCCCGAGACGCCATGAAATGAGACAGATAGGCCTTAGAGCGGAAATACTCGTAAACATAATCTTTATAACGGCGGTCGCCATGTTCCTCATTGGCGTAATCGCGTTTAAAGTGACGGAGAGGTACGCCGTCCAGGGCAAGATCGAGGGCGTCGATACCCTGATCACCGCGCTCGAGGGATCGTATCTCAGGAACGGCGATATAGAGGGCGGCATTGAATTTTTAAAAGGGTCGCTCAACCGGGGCGGATGGGGGATCATCTCATGGAAAGGCGAAAGGGTCTATTTCAGTACGGACGGCGGAAGAAATGAAGGCGGAGAAGGAGACCCGCTGATGCTCCGTTCGATGAGCACCGGGGACAGGGTTACGGAAATCGCGGGCGTCAACTTTCCTCCCATATCCTCCTACGAAGGCGTCAAGATTGCGGCCCCGGTCAGGATATCCCGGAATTCGAAGGGGACTCTCCTTGTCTACCAGCCCCTGTCCTCGCTCGAGGATAACCTCGTCCTGAGCCAGAGGCTCATCGCGCTCTGGATTATCCTTTTCCTGGTCATAATCGCGCTCTTCGGATTCTACATACTTTCGAGGAGGATAGTCAGGCCCGTGCACGAGCTCATCAGAACTACGGAGAAGATTAGCGCCGGGAGGTTCCCGGACTCCGCGGACGTAGGGAGGGTAAAGGAAATAAACCAGCTCTATTCGGCGCTCCGTGTGATGTTCGACGATATAGAGGAAGGCAAAAGGAACCTAAGGGACAAGATAAGGGAGCTTGAAGAGACGAACGCGGAGCTCGTATTAACGCAGAGGGAGCTCATTGCGGCAGAGAAGCTCGCCTCTCTCGGCCAGCTTTCGGCGGGCGTCGCGCACGAGATCGGCAACCCCCTCTCCGCAATAAAGGGCTACGCCGAGGTGCTCAGGAGAGCGCCCGGCATGGACTGTGACAAGAGGAACGGAATCGTGAGCGATATCCTGAGAGAGGTGAGCCGCGTGGACGGTATAATACGGACGCTCCTCGACTACTCGCGTCCCGGGAAATGCTCTCCCCAGATCGTAAACGTGAATCAGGTTATAGCGGAGACGGCCGCGATCGTCGGGAATCAGGGAGCACTCAAGGGCATTACGCTCACGCTGGGTCTTTCAGAGGACATTCCCTCGATCATAGCCGACCCCGGACAGCTGTCTCAGGTCATAATTAACCTGATTCTAAACGCGAGGGACGCGCTCGGGGGCTCCGGGGAAATCGTCATCTCGACCGCCCGCGGCGGCAATGGCGATGCGGCTATTACCGTGAGGGACAACGGCGACGGCATACCCGGGGACATAATCGGAAAGATATTCGATCCCTTCTTCACGACGAAGGACCCGGGCCACGGCACGGGACTCGGTCTTTCGGTCTCGGCCAGAATCGTGGAGACGTTCGAGGGCGTGATCGAGGTGGAAAGCGCCCGCGGGAACGGCTCTCTGTTCAGGATCACATTCCCCGCAGCGAGAGGTTACGAGAATGCAGAAAATTTTAGTAATTGACGACGAAAAGGGAATAAGGGATTCGCTGACGCTGATATTCCGAATGGATGGTTATGAGGCTGAAAGCGTGGATAACGCGCGGGCCGGGCTCGAGCTCATTGACGGGGGCGGTAGCTACGACTTCATCATATGCGATATAAAGCTTCCCGGGATGGGCGGGATGGAGTTCCTGGCGGAAATACGGGAGAGGGACTTAACGCCGGTCATAATTATGATCTCCGCCTACGGGAGCGTGGAAAGCTCAATCGAGGCCATAAAGAATGGGGCGGACGATTATATCAATAAGCCGCTTAATACGGAGGAACTCACACTCAGGATGCGGATGGCTGAAGAGAGAAAGCGCCTCAGGATTAAGAATATGTATCTCGAGAAGGAAATAGGCGTGCGGGGAGAGTTCAGGGACATCATCTATGAGAGCGCTCAGATGGAAGGCGTCATCAGGCTTTCCGAGAAAGCTTCACAGTTCAAGACGACGGTCCTGATAACGGGTGAAAGCGGAACGGGAAAGGAGCTTTTCGCGAAGGCCATGCATAACGGCAGCCCGCGGAGGGAATCTCCGCTTATCGCGGTCAACTGCGCCGCTATCCCGGAGACGCTCATGGAGAGCGAGCTGTTCGGATACGTTAAGGGGGCTTTCAGCGGGGCGGATGCGGCGAAGCGCGGCCTGCTTGAGGAAGCCCACGGCGGGACACTATTCCTCGACGAGATAGGGGAGTTCCCCCTGGCGCTCCAGCCGAAGCTCCTGCGCGTCCTTCAGGACGGGGAGATAAGGAGACTCGGGGATACGAAGCTGATTAAGACGGACACGAAGGTTATCGCCGCTACGTCGCGCGACCTCCTTCAGGAGGTTGCGCACGGGAGATTCAGGAACGACCTCTACTACAGGCTGAGCGTATTCCCCGTCGCAATACCCCCGCTCAGGGAAAGGAAAGAGGACATTCCGGTCCTCGTCCGACATTTTATCGCCAAGCACAACCGGCGCCTGAAACGGCGGATTACGGATACGACGCCCGAAGTCATGTCGGAATTAAAGGAATACGACTGGCCGGGCAACGTGAGGGAGCTTGAAAACGTGATAGAGAGGGCGATGATACTCTCCGATTCGGACTGCATAAAAAATATAGACATCGGGGCGTCCCGTCCGGCAAGGGATCACAGCCCCGAGGCATGGACCGGCACGCTCACATACGGAGAGGCCAGGCAGAGGATAGAAGAATCCTACATAGAGAAGGCCCTCTCGGATGCGCGCGGCAACCGCACAAAGGCGGCGAAGATGCTGGGAATAAGCCGCCGCTCGCTCCTCTATAAACTCAAGGACCGGGATCAGGGCTGAGCCGGTCCGCGCAATGTTGGACGGATCCGATAACTTTTACAATATGCCTTTGCATGGTTAAATACTCTCATGCCCAAACGGGTGATTGTCATAGGGGGCGGTATAACGGGGCTGAGCGCCGCGCACCGGCTCGCCGAGCTGAATAGAGACCGGGACCTGGACCTTGAAATCCTCCTCCTCGAAAGGTCGGACAGGGTCGGGGGTGTAATCTCCACCGTGGAGAGAGACGGGTTTATTATAGAGGAAGGACCCGATTCGTTCATTACGTCCAAGCCCTGGGGCCTTAACCTAGCAAGCAGGCTCGGCCTCCAATGCGAGCTCATTGAGACCAGCCGGGATAAAAGACGGACGTACGTGCTCCTTCACGGGAAGCTCGTCCCGCTGCCCGAGGGGTTCATCATGCTGGCCCCTGCCCGGATAATGCCGTTTCTGAGGACCCCGCTCTTCTCGTGGCGCGGGAAGATGAGGATGCTGATGGACCTCGTTATACCGAAGAACCCCAGGATAGACGAGAGCCTCGCGTCCTTCGTCAGGAGACGCCTGGGCAGGGAGGCGCTCGAGCGCGCGGCGCAGCCCATGATAAGCGGCGTATACACGGCCGACCCCGAAAAGCTCAGCCTGAGGGCCACGATGCCCCAGTTCATCGAGATGGAGGAGAGGTACGGAAGCGTAATCAAGGGCATGTACCAGGGTTACAGGAAGAGGAAGAAGGGCGATATGTCCGATACAGGCGCCAGGTACAGCCTCTTCCTCTCATTCAATAAAGGTATGAAGACGCTCGTGGAAGCCCTGGTAAAAGCGATCCCCGAAGGGTCGATAAAAACGGACGTTGCGGTTGAGGGAATCCAAGAGGCATACGACGGCTGGGAGGTGGCGACCGGGGGCGGGATATTGAGCGCCGCGGGCGTTATTGTTACGACGCCTGCTCATGTCGCGGCCGGGCTTCTGGAGTCAGCGGCCGGAGGGTGCGCGGCGCTCCTGAGAAAGATCGAATACGCTTCATCCGCCGTCCTGATATCGGCCTACCGAAGCGAAGACATAGAGACGGGGCTCGACGGGTTCGGGTTCGTCGTGCCGGCGACAGAAAAAAGCAGCATCATCGCCTGCTCGTTCAGCAGCGAGAAATTCACAGGAAGGGCTCCCAGGGACTGCACGGTCCTCCGCGCTTTCGTCGGCGGGGCCCTCAATCCCGATATTTGCCGGATGGAAGATTCCCGTATAATCGAGACGGTCCGGAAGGAGCTCGGCCGGATCCTCGGTATTGGATCAAGCCCTGTATTTACGATAATAAAGAGATACCCCGGCGCGATGCCGCAGTATCATGTCGGTCACGGGGAGCTCGTCGATGGCATACAGAGGGAGATAAGAAAGCTGAAAGGGGTTGAGATAGCGGGAAACGCGTACGGGGGCGTCGGCATACCCGACTGTATAAATTCGGGCGAGAGGGCTGCGGAGAGACTCCTGCAGTCCCTATACGCGGCTCAGTTCTGAACCCGGAACGGGGGAGAGTCATTCGTGGCGGGGCTCAAGCCTGTTTCTGCGCGCAAACCAGCTGTAAATCTTTCTCCACGCGATGAACATTATCGCGGCCACGCCAATCGCCGCAAGCGCGGGCACTGCGATCGCGAGTATGGACATAAGGAAAGAACCGCCCGCTTCAGCCGTTGAGACGATCGGGTTCCCTAGGCCCCCGGTCGCGGCCGTAGAATTGATGCGGGTAATTGTGGTGAAGCCCTGAACCGTGCCCGCGACGCCGCCGCCCACGATTACTGCAAGCCCCCATTTCAGGAAGGGACTCATTTCGGACACGGCGGAAGCCATCACTATCGTTCCGGCCACCGTCGCGGCGGGGATGGCGACCGCATCGAGGAGGTTGTCTATCCAGGGAATGTAATAGGCGGCAATCTCGAAAATTGTGGCTATGGAGAAGGCGGCAAGGGCAGGATATGTGGCGATCCACCCGAATTCCGGGGAAAGCTCCATTTGTCCGGTCAGTGACGCGATGCTCATCACGAGCAGCGGCACGAACACCCGGAAGCCGCAGGCTGCGCTCAGGCCGACCCCCACGAAGACGCTAAGCAATGAATCCATTCCGCATACCTCCAGACAATAGTATATGAAGCGGGAGAATCATTATCAAGCGGGATTATTATGTAGGTATGATCAGATATTCACACTTGCGGCGCGTGTTCACTTCTTGACGACCTTGAGGACCTTGACCTTGTAGTCGAGCGTCCTTCCAGCGAGCGGGTGGTTGTAGCTTATCTCTACTTTGCCCCCCTCGATCCTGGTAATGTGGCAGTTGCCGTGAGGGGTTTTAAGCACCATTCCGACGTCGGGCGTAATATCGGTCTTCGCGAACATATCCGATCCTACCGTGTGAATGAGCTCGGGTTTTTCAATGCCGTAGCCGTTCTCAGGCATGACTCTGAATTCCTTCTCCTCCCCTTCGGACATACCGAGAATCTGTTCATCGAGACCCTTTACGAGGCTTCCCGAGCCGAGCTCGACCGTAAGAGGGGCTTCATCGAACGTGTGGAACGTGGAGCCGTCCTCTATCCTGCCCTCATAATTCAACGTGACGGTGTCACCGCGCTCGGCTTGATCGCTCATGCCTGACCTCCGGATGCAATTTCGTATCTGGAATCCGGGCCAGGAAACCGTCAGTCAAAAGGCTCAGGAACCGCGTTTCAAGTACCCGTTCAAC
>CADEFK010000042.1:0-3348 GCA_902826595.1 uncultured bacterium
TAAAGCCTGTCCGGCTGTTTTGTTAACGTATGTAGTCAGCAGCATTCCGTGGGGCTCGGTCCCCTTGTATAACTTCCCTTTTCCGGGGAATAGCGACCAATTATCCTGATACTTATCGCCCTGGATCTGCAGCCATAATTGACCCGCCTGCTGGCTGCTATCCTGCGCTCCTACGATACCGGTATCAAAAAAAGTGAGAGACGCGATTAGAAACAAAACCGGTAAAACAAGTAACGGAGAGATCAAGAACTTCCTTACAATACAAATCCCCTGGTTGCCGGGCTCACAGTGCTTCATGATGCACCTCCTTTGATTGAGATATTTGTTAACTTAGATGGAGTAAATTCGAACCGGTTTCAAAAATCGGACATAGAATGTAGTTGTTTCAATGAAAGGAGTCCGGTCCCATATAACAATCTTGGAATCCATGGGATTTGTATTTAAGATAAAATGCCATCATATGAAAATAACACGAAACTTTTCATGCAAATAACCATCTAATTGTTAGATTTCAACGTATTAATTCTTGCTAGAGGCCGAAAGTCCTATTTACATCGGGCTGCGGAAATGCAAGAATAGATATAAATTCTCAATATCCGCAGATACAACCAAGACAGGAGATAAGGAGCATATGGAAACTAAGGACCCAACGATAGAGAGCGTCAAAGAATTCTACGGCAGGGCGGCCATAGAGCCCCAGGCGAGCCTATGCTGTCCGGGCGGATATCCGGCCGAGGAGACGAGCCACATACCCCGGGAGGTAATCGACAGGTTCTACGGCTGCGGAAGCCCGATCAGCCTCGCCGGGATAGCACCCGGAGAAACCGTTCTCGACCTCGGCTCAGGGGCAGGTATCGACTGCTTCATCGCCGCTAAAAAGACAGGGCGGGGAGGAAAAGTCATCGGTGTAGACATGACCGACGAGATGCTAGAAGTGGCCGATCGGCACAGGGGCGCCGTATCGGAAAGCCTGGGTTACAGCAACGTCGAATTCCGGAAGGGTTTTCTCGAAGAGATTCCGGTAGACTCCAAATCGGCAGACCTCATTACATCCAATTGCGTTATCAACCTTTCCCCCGACAAGAGAAAAGTATTCCGGGAGATGTGGAGATCGCTTAAAGACCGCGGGAGAATAGTCGTATCCGATATAGTTTCCGACCGCGAGATTCCGGAACATCTAAAAAAAGACGAGCAGCTTCTGGGCGAGTGTATCGCGGGATCGCTCACCGAGAGCCGGTTCCTTTCCTACCTGGAGCAGACCGGTTTTTACGGGATAGAGGTGCTCGACAGGAAATACTGGAAAAGCGTCGAGAACATAGCATTCTACTCCGTCACGGTCAGGGGCTACAAATTCGAGAAGTCGGCGAGCTGCGTCTACGCAGCCCAGTACGCCGCCTACAAAGGGCCGTTCAAGTTTATTATAGACGATGAGGGCCATGTTTTTCCCAGGAATCAGGCAGTAGAGGTTTGCACCGACACAGCGCTCAAGCTTTCCGCGGCCCCGTATTCGGGCATGTTTATAATAACCAGGTCGGACAGCAAACCCGACGATATCTCATGCTGCACGCCTGACGGCGGCACCGGTTGTTGCTGACACACAACATATAAGAACCATGGGAGGGACGTGATGGATTATTATGACCCGAAGGATTTGAAACGGTTTTCCGAGATCGGCAAGTTCGGCCAGGAGCTGATGAAGAAGTTTTTCGATTATTACAATGCCGCCACGGGAGAGAACGGCGCGCTGACGAAGAGAGAAAAGGCCCTGATCGCGCTCGCCGTGGCGCACGTGAAGAAGTGCCCCTACTGCATCGACGCGTATACCACTCAGTGTCTCGAAACGGGCGCCGACCCCGAGCAAATGACGGAGGCAATACACGTTGCGGCCTCGATGGAAGCGGGTATCACGTTGATACACGGGATTCAGATGCATAACGCGCTCGAAAAACAGGGCGCGCTGTGATTCGCGGAATGAACCGATTCAGAATGCAAGACTCAGGTTTGGCGGAATAGCATAGGAGCACCGGATGTCCCAGGCTCACGCGCTCAAGCGCAAAATAGAAGCGATAGACCGGAGCGACGAGGTCAAATACGATTTTTATAAGACGCTCGGGGATAAGAGGCAGGAGCTTCCTCCCCTCGGCATCGATACGATCCAGGTGAACATTACGAAGCTCTGCAACCAGTCCTGCGTACACTGCCACGTCGACGCCTCTCCCAGAAGGACCGAGCAGATGGACCTCGATACGGCAAACCGGTGTCTGGAAATCCTCGGTGAACATAAAGAGATAAAGAACCTCGACATCACAGGCGGGGCCCCGGAGCTGAATCCGCACTTCGACCGCCTCGTGCGTGAGGCCGTAAAACTCGGCAAGCGCGTCATGGTCAGGCACAATCTGACCGTTACAATAGACGGGAACCCCGTAACAGGGGAGAGTAAATCCTACCTGCCCCGGTTCTACGCCAAGAACGGGGTGGAAGTTATATCGTCGCTGCCCTATTATCAGGAATATTTCACGGACAAACAGAGGGGCAAGGGGGTGTTCGAAAAGAGCATTCGAGCGATACAACTCTTAAACGCCGAAGGATACGGCAGGGAGGGCTCGGGGCTCGTGCTGAATTTCGTATACAACCCCGTCGGGGCGTTCCTTCCCGCACCGCAGGAAGGTCTCGAGGCCGACTTTAAGAGGGAGCTGCTGAGAAAACACGGCATCGTCTTTAACAACCTGTATACGATAACGAACATGCCGATCAACCGCTTCAAGCAGCAGCTGAAAAAACTGGGCGCGTACGATGAATACATGACCAGGCTCGTGAACGCATACAACCCGGCAGCCGCTGAAGGGGTGATGTGCAGGTCGCTCGTGAGCGTAGGATATGACGGCAGGATATATGACTGCGATTTCAACCAGATGCTCGACCTTGAGATAACCGGGAACGGCGAGCCCATGACCGTTTTCAATTTCGACTACGAGGGTCTTATCAAAAGGAGGATAATTTTCGCCTCGCACTGCTTCGGCTGCACGGCGGGCTCAGGGAGCAGCTGCGGCGGGACGACCGCATAAGCCGCCTTTACCCGCCCAATACCCCGATGCCTCATAGAAACAGGGAGAACGTACTCATCGTATTCGTTAAATACCCCGAGCCGGGAAAGGTCAAGACGAGAATCGCCCGGCACCTGGGAGAGCACCGGGCGGCTGAGATATATTCGAATATGGCGAAGAGCATAGTTGAAAAGATCTGGAAGCCGGACTCATACGAAACCGTAATCTTTTTCGATCCGCCGGATAGGGAAAGGGACGTCAGGGCGTGGCTGGGAATCGAGGAAATTTCCTGCGAACCCCAGTC
>CADEFK010000042.1:3448-11068 GCA_902826595.1 uncultured bacterium
CCGAGCCTGAATCCCATCGGTCCGCAGCCCCGTATTCTGTTATGTCAACACTTAAAATAATATGAATGGTATATTATTGAGGGTTCTTAAAGTACACGTCACGTCACGAGGAGATTTATGAAAAGAAAGTTCCTGTTTGCCGCGTCCGCCATATTTTTGATTCTGACCCTTTTATCATGTGAACAGGGAAACGGGGAGCCGGGGAGCGGTTCGGATCAAAATTCGGCAGTGGACTTTTCACTCGAAACGGTGGACGGCGGGAAAAAAATCAGCCTCAGTGACTTTAAGGGGAAACCGGTAGTGCTGAATTTCTGGGCTACATGGTGCGGGCCGTGTAAAGAGGAACTGCCCCTGTTCGAAAAGATGTGGAACAAGTTCAAGGACAAAGACGTCGTGTTCCTGGGCGTCGATATCATGGACGACAGAACGAACGCACTGGAATTCATCAAGAATTCCGGAATTACATATACCAACCTTTACGACCAGCCGGGCGAGGTGTCCTCGAAGTATAAAGTTGTGGCGCTGCCGGTTACATTTTTCATCGACAAAGAAGGCCAGATAGCGATTAAAAATTACGGGCCGTTCATCGGGAAGGACGGAGAAAAGAAGTTCAAACTTTATATGCAGGAGATCGCGGAGTGAATCCCGCCGAAGTCCAGGTAAGCTGGGTCATCGCGTTTTTGGCGGGGATAATCTCGTTCCTTTCGCCGTGCGTGCTCCCGCTGATCCCGGGTTACGTATCCATGGTCTCCAAAATGTCTTTCGAGGAGCTCACCGGGGATGCGACCGAGGGAAAGACCGGGAGGATACTTATCCCGAGCCTCCTCTTCGTGCTCGGCTTCTCGACAGTGTTCGTCACGCTCGGCGCTTCCGCTTCCTACATAGGCACATTCCTCCACGAGAACAAAGTGCTGCTGCTCAGGATCTCGGGTGTAATAATTATATTGTTCGGGCTCTTTTCGATGGACATCCTCAAGATTCCCCAGCTCTACCGGGAGAGGAGGCTAAACTTCACGGACGGAAACCTGGGCCTCATAGGCATATTCTTCCTGGGCATCGCGTTCGGATTCGGATGGACCCCGTGCGTCGGACCCATACTGGCGTCCATACTACTCTATGCTAGCACGGCGGAGGGGGCGGGAAAAGGCGCGGCGCTCCTGTTCGTCTATTCGATAGGGCTCGGCCTGCCGTTCATCCTCACGGGGCTTGCCCTTTCAAAAGCCCTCACCGCGTTCGGATGGATAAAGCGTCACTACAGCCTCTACAAAATCATAGTCGGCGGGACGCTGATCGTCGTGGGGGTCCTGATGGTCACCAACAACCTCTATTATCTGAACATTTACGGCCAGAGGGCGCTCGACTGGGCGGGCATCGATTTCTGGAAATCGTTTTGAAAAGTTGAGAAACCTCTCAGAACCCCTGTATGATTTACACGTGAATCCGTTTAGCGGGAATCGCGAAAACCCACTTGTTCTTCGGGATATAAGCGAAGGCAAAATCCATATATGGGAAATAGCCCTCGACAACCCGGAAGCAGTGCCCCGGGACCTGTTTAAACACGTGCTGTCGGATGACGAGAAAGAAAGGGCGATGAGGCTCAGCCTTAAGGAATACAGGGACAGGTTCGTAACCGCCCGCGGATACCTGAGAACAATACTCGGCCGTTATTTGGATACAGGGCCCGCAAGCATAGAATTTGAATACAATGAGCGCGGGAAGCCGGGGCTGCCCGCCGGATCGAACCCGAAGGGAATAAGCTTCAACATTTCCCATTCCCGTAGCCTCGCGTTATGCGCGGTCGGAATAAAGGGAGAGGTCGGCATCGACGTCGAATATGTGAGGCGCGTCACGAGACCTGAAAAGATCCTCGAGCGGTTTTTCTCTCCGGGCGAGAGGGAGTATTTTCATTCACGCCCTGACATTCTGAAAGACCGGTCATTCATGAGCTTATGGACAATAAAAGAGGCGTATTCGAAAGCGGTCGGGACGGGCTTCTCGTCCGGCCTGAAAGATCTGGATTTTTCTCCGGTTATTACAACTTCGAACGCCTCCGCGCGCATCGAAGTGTTGGGCGGGGGGTGGACGATACTTCCACTCGACCTGGGGACCGATTATATCGGAGCCCTGGCTCATAGAGGCGAAGTGTCCGAAATAATCCGCTTCACTTCGGACAGCGCAGAGTAAAATAGGGACAAATCGTTCCTTAACATCAATAACTATCCCGGTTATACTACAAATCTTCCGATGGTCTGGGATTATTCCCGGAAAATAACCGGAAAATTGCCACGTTGACTACATTTGATATAAATTTATAATACTTTCCAATCATTAGGGCGGCGGAGGTCCCCGAAGAGTGCCGATATTTGAATACAGGTGTCTCGACTGTGAAGGGTTATTCGAAATCCTGGTGCTGAACAGCGAAGAAGCGGTCGAGTGCGCTTCGTGCCGGAGCAAGAATCTGGAAAAGCAGTTCTCCCCTTTCGGAATAAAATCAGAGGGCGGGGTCTCCCCATCGAGCCATGCAGGCGGCGGGAGCGGATGCAGTCCCGTGGGCTGCGGATGCGGAGTGAAGAGCTGACGCGAAGACTCGTCATGAACATCCGGAAATACACAAAAGGAAAAATAAACGGAGGATTATTGTTACATGTCTAATTCGGCTGATGAAAAAGAAAAAGAGATGAAGCAAGCCGCTCTGGATTACCATAGTGTCGGCCGAAAAGGGAAGATAGAGGTCGTACCGACGAAGCCCTGCTTAACGCAGTGGGACTTGTCTCTCGCATACTCGCCGGGTGTTGCAGAACCGTGCATGGAGATTTACAGGGACCCCCATCTCGCCTATGAATACACGAATAAAGGAAACCTTGTCGGCGTAATATCGAACGGGACGGCGGTCCTCGGCCTCGGGAAAATAGGTGCCCTGGCCGGCAAGCCGGTTATGGAAGGGAAGAGCGTGCTGTTCAAGAGGTTCGCCGGAATAGACGCATTCGATATCGAATTAAATACGGACGACCCGGACGAGATTATCAAGACGGTCAAGTACCTGGAGCCGACGTTCGGGGGCATCAACCTCGAAGACATCAAAGCGCCTGAGTGTTTTTACATCGAGGACGAATTAAGAAAGCAGATGGATATTCCGGTATTTCACGACGACCAGCACGGAACGGCTATCATATCCGGCGCCGGGCTCCTGAACGCGTGCGAGATAGTGAACAAGGAGATAAGCGAGCTCAGGATGGCATTTAACGGAGCGGGGGCCTCCGCTATCGCCTGCGCCGAGTTTTTTATCCACCTGGGTGCAAGAAGAGAGAATATGATAATGTGCGACAGCCGTGGGGTCCTATACAAGGGAAGAGAAGCCAACATGAACCCCCAGAAAGAAAAATTCGCGGTGGATACCAGCGCCAGGACTCTTGAGGACGCCATGAAAGGGGCCGACGTTTTTGTGGGTCTCTCCACAGGAGGCGCGGTCGACAAGAAGATGGTCAAGTCTATGGCGGACAAACCGATAATTTTTGCAATGGCGAACCCCGACCCTGAAATCTCCTACCCGGATGCCAAGGCCGCGAGAAAGGACGTCATAATGGCCACCGGAAGGTCCGACTACCCGAACCAGGTGAACAACGTCCTGGGGTTCCCCTTCATATTCAGGGGGGCGCTCGACGTCAGGGCCAAGGCAATAAACGAAGAAATGAAGGTCGCTGCTGCGTATTCCCTGGCAAAGCTCGCCAAAATGGGAGCCGACGAAGGAGTAGCAAAAGCTTACGGCAAAAAACATTTCGATTTCGGCCCCGAGTATATCGTCCCCACCCCGTTTGACCCCAGGGTGCTCGTTTGGGAATCGGTCGCAGTGGCCGAAGCGGCAATGCATACGGGGGCATCCAGAATCAAGATTGATATCGAAGAATACAGAGAGCAGCTGAATCGTAAGGTCGAAGATAAGCTGAAGAGGTGGAGCGTCTGAGAATGCCGTGATGGCCAACGGCACTCCCTAGAGAATACCGTCACCCATAAGGGCGTTAACCGACCTTCCGCAGACACAAATAAACGGTATCGGCAAGTCAAGAGAAAGTTGTCATTAAGCAGCAGAGAAATAAGTAAAAATAAAAAGTTCCAGACCGCCCTCCTCTCTATAAGTGTATCCCTCTTACTAATCATCGTAAAAGTAGTTTTCGGAATTCTGACCAACTCGGTGAGCGTACTCGCCTCCGCCGTGGATTCCTTTCTCGACGTCATGGCGTCGTCCGTTAATTTCTATTCGATACGAAAATCTGAGAAGCCCGCCGACCACGACCACAAATTCGGACACGGGAAAGCCGAGGGGCTCGCGGGGTTGTTTCAGACATTCATTATCGGATCCTCCGCCGTTTATCTGATATACCTTTCAGCCAATCGCCTCATGGAAGGAGAAAAACTGGTGTCGGTCAGTTGGGGAATCGCCGTCATAGCCCTGTCCATGGTCGTCAGTTATTTCCTCACTAGACACATAAAAAGTGTCGCCGAAGAAACAGGGAGCCTGGTACTCAGCGCCGACAGTCTGCATTACAAATTCGACTCGTATACCAACGGAGGGATACTGGCTGGTCTGCTGCTTATCAAAATCACGGGGCTAGACATTATCGACCCTATAATCTCGATATTCATAGCGGCATTAATCGTCTGGTCGACGAAAGACATACTGATCGAATCCATCGACATCTTGATGGACAAAGAACTCCCGCCCGATACGGTGAGGAAGATCGAAGAGGTGATCATCGGGTTCAATCCGGAGGTCAAAAGCTATCACAAGCTTAAAACAAGGAACGCCGGGTCAGTGAAATTCGTCGAATGCCATGTAGTCATGGACCACACGCTCACATTCGTGCAGTCCCACGAAATAGCTGAAGAGATTGTTAGCGCTATCAAAGAAAGAATCGGAAACGCCGAAGTAACCGTTCACGTCGACCCCGATGTGCGTTAAAACACGCAGTTTTTTTCTATAATCCGTGAATTTTCACTGCAGTTAAAATATTTCTAGGAGTCCGCCCGGTTATCAGGAATAATTGGATTTAGATGCTGAAAAGAATATGTTCGCAACATTTTCAGGACGAGTAAGGTTTATATAAATATCAGGCCGGATTTACGGGAGATAATAATGAAAAGATTAATATTGCCAATATTGATAATTATTGCTTTCGTAATAGCAGTCCCCGATTCAAGTTTGGCGCGCAACGGGCGCGGACATTATAAACACCATAACCATGGATACCACCACAAGCACGGTGGATACCGCTACAACAACGGCCCTTATTTCAATGCCAAATTCTTTTACGGGCCGGCATATTATCCAAGGCCTTATGTATATTACGCTCCGCCGCCCCCAGTTATATATGCGCCGCCGCCGGTTTATTACGGGCCGTCGTACTATCCTCCCGTCACTGGCTCGTTTAATTTCGGCATAGTGATAGACTAGCCGACAGGTAACTGGCGGGGTCTCTCGGCCGTAATTGGGCGGGGCGCCCAGGCGGGTACCCGTAACCAATCCCGGGTGTTCCGATGAGCCTGCTTTCAAGATATGGCCAAGGCTCGTCTCAGCCATATGGTAAACCTTGGTATCCCCGGCTCTGTCTTTTTCAGCAGGGATTTCTCAGGTAGTCTCATATCCTCATTACAGTCAGGCCTAGAATTAATTAAAAAGGAACATTCTTTGATTCCCCTATGATCAAAGCTGTAATTTTCGACATGGACGGCGTAATGATAGACAGCGAGCCCCTCTGGGAAAAAACGGAGAGGATACTCCTCGCGAGGAGGAACATCGATTACAGCCCGGAGTACAGGGACCTGATCGTGGGCCTTAACCAGAGGGATTCGGGAAAGCTCCTGAAAGAGACGTTCTCGCTCGATGAGACCGTGGATGAAATCATATCGGAGAGGGTCGAGATACTGACCGCCATATACGAGGAAGAGCTCGAAGTTGTGCCCGGCCTGACGCCGCTTTTAGACGAGCTCAAACTGAGAGAATATCTGCTGGCCGTGGCTTCGAGCTCGCCGCTCAGGGTGATTAATTTCGTCCTCGACATGTTTTCGCTCCATGGCTATTTCGACGCCGTGGTATCCGGGGAATGCACGGAAAAGGGGAAGCCGCACCCCGACATATACCTCCATACGGCGGAGAGGCTCAGGGTAAGGCCGTCTGAATGCGTGGCGATCGAGGACTCGATCAACGGCGTGAGGTCCGCGACGGGCGCGGGTATGTACTGCATAGCGATACCCGACAAGAGGCTCAGCCCGGAGGCGTTCGAAAGAGCGCACCTGATACTCGAAAATATGGACGATCTCAAACCGCAATTATTCGATACTCTCGAACCCCTCTAAACGCGGACAAAAAAACCATCCGGGCCCGGTCGCACCGCTTGAACAGATTTCAGACCCCTGGTCTATGCTCCGGGGGCGCCATGAATTCGGGTCCAACGGGCTCTTTTATAGTTTCCGCTAGAATTTTGTCTATGGCTTCAAAATCGTCTTTATCGAGAGACCATCCAGTCAATTCCGGAATCGGATCCAGCTGGTCAGGCCGTCTCGCTCCCCAGAGCGTTATATGACCGGGAGCCCTATCGAGCATCCAGCGTATCGCGAGGTGGATAACTCTCTTTCCGTATTTCCTTCGTGCGTAATCGTCCAGCTTCCCGACCGCTTTTAAATACTCCCCGAACCGGGGCTCCTTGAATTTAGGGTCCGCCTTCCTTATGTCGTCACCCTCGAACTTCGTATCCCCTTTCATCCTGCCGCTGAGCAAGCCGCGGCAGATAGCCCCGTAAAGCAGCATGGTAATCCCGTTCGAGTCACAGTAAGGAAAAACATCGCACTCTATCGCCCTCTCGAAGATGTTATAGGGGGGCTGCGAGGTATGGAGCGGGGCAATCCGCCTGAATGCGTCCATCTGCCCGACGGAATAATTGCTCACCCCTATCGCCCTTATCTTCCCGGATTTATAGAGATCATTCATGGCTTCGGCCGCTTCTTCAACCGGGGTATCGAAATCGGGCCAGTGTATCTGGTATATGTCTATGTAATCTGTCCTTAGCCTCTCAAGCGAGTCCTCGACCTCTTGAATAATGCGGTCCCTCGCTGAATTCCGGTAGACCTTTCCGGTAGTCCAGTCGAGGCCTGCCTTGGTCGCGATTACGACTTTATCTCTCCGCCCATGCTCGGCGAGCGCTTTTCCCACAATTTCTTCCGACCTCCCGAAGCCGTAGATCGCAGCCGTGTCAACGAGGTTGATGCCACGCCCGAGGGCCGAAAGTATCGTGTCTATTGATTCGCGCTCGTCGCTCCCGCCCCAGAGCCATCCTCCGATAGCCCAGCAGCCGAGGCCTATACGGGAGCACCTTATATCGGTTCCGCTGATTTTTACGTATTCCATATGACGTTACCTCCTCGCATAATTGACTATTCAGACAAAATACAAACGAGCCGGCATACGTTGAGCCATGCATAGCGCAAGCACGACTATTGATATTACCCGCCCCTATAAGCACACGCCAAACGACTAGACGATTAACCCAAAACCCGTGCCGAATTTAAATTTATTTGACTTCGGAACATTCAGCTATAAGATATGATATAAGACCATGAGACGATTCT
>CADEFK010000042.1:11168-14103 GCA_902826595.1 uncultured bacterium
TGCCCGATCCGATGATAGGAGTAGACTGGCAGAACGTGACTTTCGACTCCATCACACTCGATGAAGCCGAGAACAGCATGCTGAAATTCTCATTCGAGCAGGAGATACCCTTTCCGGGAAAGCTCTCCCTGAAAAAGAAGATCGCGGCCAGGGACTCCGAAGCGGAGGAGAAATCCTACCGGGCTGCGGAGAGGAAAGTGATAGCCGAACTCAAGATCGCCTACTACGACTGGTATCTGACGGGAAAAGCCATAGAGATCACCGAAAGGAATCAGGAGCTTCTCCGAAAGTTCACCAAAATCGCGGAAGTTAAGTACGAAGTGGGAAAGGGCATACAGCAGGATGTGATTAAGGCCCAGGTGGAGAACTCGAAGTTCATCGAACAGCTCGAGGTGCTCAGACAGAAAAAAGAGATAATCGAAGCAAAGATCATAAGTATGCTCAACCGCCCTCAGGACTCCCCGCTCGGCAGTCCCGGGGATATTGAGAAGACCCCCCTGACTTTGACTCCCGGCGAGATGAGCCAGCTCACGAGCGAAAACGCACCTCTCCTCGCCATGAAAGAGAGGCAGGTCGCGAGGGAAGAAGAGGCCCTCAAACTCGCACAAAAAGAGCTTTATCCCGATTTCGTAGTCGAAGCCTCTCCGGGAATCATGGGACGGGAGGGGAACGGTGTTGACGGAATATGGGAGGTGTCTCTCGGTTTAAGAGTGCCGCTCTACTTCTGGAGCAAGCAGAAGCCCGGCATAGAGCAGGCGGCGCTCGAACTAAAAGGCGCGCAGGAGGAGTACAACTCCGTAAATCAGGGGCTTAGCTTTAACGTGAAGGAGAATTATCTCAATGCAAGGACAGCCGAGAAGCTCATGAGCCTATACCAGAAGGGGATAATCCCGCAGTCGAGGCTCTCGCTCGAGTCCGCGATCTCCGGTTATCAGGTAGGAACGGTCGACTTCCTTACGCTTTTGGACAACCTGGTGACCCTGTTCAGCTTCGAGCTCGAGTACCATAGCCAGCTCGCAGACCACGAGAAAGCCCTTGCGAGGATAGAGGAGCTTTCGGGAATCGACCTCACGGATCAATACGGGAGGAAAGGAGAGTAGAGATGAAGAAGAGAACAGGCCTCAATATAATCGCCGCTTTGATAATTCTGACAGCCTTATCGCTCGCGATGTACAAGTACGGCTACAAAATCCCCGTGCTTAAAGAGATACCCTTTTTCTCCGAGAGGCACGAGCATGAGTGGCGCCCTGTGCTTACGGCCGAGGGGGAGATCGACTACTGGACATGCGCCATGCACCCGTCCGTAAAGATGAAGGAGCCCGGGAACTGCCCTATCTGCGGTATGGAGCTCGTGCCGGTCACGAAAAAACCGGGGACCGAGCCTGCTTCGAAGAGCACGGGGAAAGAAACCATGGCGGAATCCGAAAGCTCGACCGAAATTGGAACCGTGGACCACAGCAAGCACGGCATAGGAGTACCTGCCCCCGAAACAGGAGAAGGAGAACCGAGTTCCCGGTTTACGGTCAGCCCGGAGAGACAGCAGATGATCGGTGTGAGAACGGAGCCCGTAGAGATACGCCGGATGGAGAAGTCCATCCGGACAGTAGGGAGGGTGACGCTCGACGAGACAAGGACAGAGCAAATACATACGAAATTCAGCGGCTGGATAGATAAGCTGTACGTCGATTATACGCTTCAGCACGTAAAGAAAGGAGACCCGCTGTTCTCCATATACAGCCCGGAGCTCGTCTCGACACAGCAGGAATATCTCCTGGCTCTCAGATCGAACGAGATACTCTCGGACAGCGAGTTCCCCGAGATATCGGGCGGGGCAAGCTCTCTCCTCGATGCGGCGAAGAGACGGCTGGAGTTATGGGATATCTCCGGGAGCCAGATACGGCAGCTCGGGGAAACAGGGACGGTCAAGGACAGCCTCGTCATATACTCCCCCGTCTCAGGTGTAGTCATCGAAAAGAATGTATTTCAGAATATGTACGTCGAACCCGGCACTAACCTGTATACGATCGCCGACCATTCGAACGTGTGGGTCGAGGCCGACATATACGAGAACGAGATTGCGCTCGTCAAGCCGGGCGACCGAGCGAGCATGACCCTCGAGTCCTTCCCCGGCGAGGTGTTCGAAGGCGAGATCACGTTTATGTCGCCCCACCTGGATATGAAGACGAGGACGGCGAAGGCCCGTCTGGAGTTCGCTAACCCAGGCATGAGGCTCCTCCCCGAGATGTACGCAGACGTGAATATCGACATCCCGCTCGGCGACAAGCTGACCGTACCCGAATCCGCGGTGCTCAGGACGGGGGACCAGGACGTCGTTTTCGTGGATAAGGGCGGCGGGGACATGGAGATAAGGAGAGTGGCGCTCGGGCAGAAGGCGGGCGGCTACTATGAAGTGCTCAGGGGGCTCAGCGAAGGCGAGAAGGTAGTATCGAGGGCGAACTTCCTCAGCGATTCAGAAAGCAAGATACAGGCCGCTCAGGCCGCGTGGGGGGAAGAAGGCGGAGAGACGGACAACACGGATCCGCACGAAGGGCATGACCCCGGCAAATGACTCGTGAAATATAGAGGGGCATAGACTGTGGTGAGTAGCACACTATGCGGCTCGCGCAGATTTAGAGGAGAAGGCTATGATCGAAAAAATAATAGAGTACTCGGCCAGGAACAGGTTTATTACGATAACGTTCGTAGCCTTTCTCGCCGTCTGGGGATACTGGGCGATGAAGAGGACCCCGCTCGACGCCATCCCCGACCTCTCGGACGTCCAGGTCATCGTCTATACGGACTGGGACGGGCGGAGCCCCGACCTTATAGAAGACCAGATTACATACCCTATCGTCACGAGCATGATAGCTGCCCCAGCCGTGAAATACGTGAGGGGCCAGTCGATGTTCGGCACGTCGCTCGTATTAGTAATCTT
>CADEFK010000042.1:14113-17764 GCA_902826595.1 uncultured bacterium
GGACTTATACTGGGCCAGGAGCCGCGTGCTCGAGTACCTGAACGAGGTGAGCGGCAAGCTGCCCGAAGGGGTGAACCCGACGCTCGGCCCCGATGCCACGGGGGTGGGATGGGTTTACGAATACGCCCTCGTGGACGAGACGGGCAGGCACGACCTCGCCGAGCTAAGGTCTTTTCAGGACTGGTACCTGAGATACTGGCTCGAGTCCGTACCGGGGGTCGCCGAGGTGGCGAGCGTCGGGGGATTCGTGAAGCAGTATCAGGTAAAAATCGATCCCAATAAACTCATAGCCTACGGCGTACCGATAAACGGGGTAATAGAAGCCGTGAGATCGAGCAATAACGACGTCGGCGGGAGGGTCGTCGAATTCGCCGCTACGGAGTATTTCGTAAGGGGGAGAGGATATATAAAATCAGTAGAGGATATAAATAATATTCCAGTTGGAACCAACGGGAGCGGGACGCCCGTCTTTATACGCGACGTCGCGGACGTCACGCTCGGGCCCGATATGAGGAGAGGCATCGCGGAGCTTGACGGGAAGGGCGAGACCGTGGGCGGGATCGTCGTGATGCGTTACGGGGAAAATGCGCTGGATGTAATACAAAGAGTAAAAGAGAAAATAAAGGAGATAAAGCCTTCGCTCCCGGAGGGGGTCGAAATCGTCACGACGTATGACCGCTCCGACCTGATTAAGCGCGCGATAACCACCCTCAAGGAAACGCTCCTCCAGGAGATGGTCATCGTGAGCCTGATAACCATAGTCTTCCTGCTTCATTTCAGAAGCGCGGCGATACCGATACTCACGCTCCCGATCGCGATCCTGATCGCTTTTATCCCTATCTACTACATGAAGCTTACGTCGAATATCATGTCCCTCGGAGGAATCGCCATCGCCATAGGCGAAATGGTCGACGCCTCTATCGTTATAATCGAAAACGTCCATAAGAAGCTTGAGAAATGGCAGTCGGAAGGCGAGGTCGGGAGCAGATTCGACGTAATCCTGCACGGGATGAAAGAAGTGGGAAGGCCGATTTTCTTTTCCCTTCTCATAATCACGGTCTCATTCCTCCCGGTCTTTACACTCGAGTATCAGGAGGGAAGATTATTCAAGCCGCTCGCATTCACGAAAACGTTCGCGATGTTTTTTGCGGCGGTGCTCTCCATAACCTTAACCCCGGCTTTAGTGGCGATGCTTATCAAAGGGAGGATACAGCCCGAAGAGAAGAACCCGCTCAGCCGGTTCCTTATCAGGATCTACAAACCCGCAGTCGGCTTCGCGCTTCGTTTTAAAACGCCCCTTCTGGCGTCGTCGATCCTCGTATTCATAGTGACGATCTTCCCGTTCATGAAGCTGGGCTCCGAATTCATGCCGCCTTTAAACGAGGGGACTATCCTGTACATGCCTACCGCCGTCCCCGGAATGTCCATAACGGAGGCCGGGAGGATCCTTCAGATCCAGGACAAAATGCTGATGAAATTCCCGGAGGTGGAGAGGGTCTTCGGCAAGATAGGCCGATCCGAATCCTCCACTGACCCGGCTCCCCTCAGCATGGTGGAGACGGTCGTCACGCTAAAGCCCGAGAGTGAGTGGCGGGATGGAATGACGTGGGACAAGCTCGTGGCGGAGATGAACCGGTCCATGAAATTCCCCGGCATGGCGAACATATTCTGGATGCCCATCCAGACGAGGACAGAGATGCTCACGTCGGGCTTCAGGAGCAACCTCGGTATAAAGGTGTTCGGCCCCGACCTCAAAACTATAGAGGAGGTAGCCGTCCGGATAGAGAAAGTGCTCTCTAAAGTACCCGGGACGAGGAGCGCATTCGCCGAAAGGGCCACCGGGGGGTATTTCCTCGATTTCGATATAGACCGGGAAAAGGCCGCGAGGTACGGACTCACCGTCGGGGAAGTGGAAGACGTGATAGAGACGGCGATAGGCGGGAAGAACATATCGCAAACGGTCGAAGGCCAGGAGAGATACCCGATAAACGTAAGGTATCAGGGCGATTTCAGAACCGACATCGAGAAACTGGACAGGGTCCTCGTCGCAACCCCTTCAGGGGCGCAGGTGCCCATCACGCTTCTCGCCGACATAAGCTTCAATTCCGGCCCCCCCGAGATAAGGAACGAGGATGGGCAGAAGGTGGGGTACGTATTCGTCGACGTGGAGGGCAAGGACTACGAGGGCTACGTCAACAAGGCCAGAAAAATCGTATCCGAAGAAGTCGAGATGCCCCCGGGCTATTACCTCGAATGGGCGGGGCAGTATCAGTACCTGATGAGGGTCAAAGAAAAGCTGAAGTACATCGTGCCCGTAACCTTATTCATCATATTCCTGCTCTTATATATGAGCTTCAAGTCGGTCGCCAAGACGCTCATAGTGCTCTTTTCCGTCCCCTTTTCACTCGTCGGGAGCGTGTGGATCCTTTACCTCCTGGGTTATAACCTGAGCATCGCCGTCTGGGTCGGAATCATAGGGCTCGCAGGACTCGCCGCCGGGACCGGCATTGTCATGATTATTTATCTGGATGAGGCTTATGAAAGACGAGTCAAAGAGAACGCCATGAAGGGTCCCGAAGATCTGAACAGCGCCATTATCGAAGGGGCCGTGGAGAGAGTAAGACCGAAGATGATGACAGTCGCAACCACCGTATTCGGGCTGCTCCCGCTCATGTGGAGCATGGGGGCGGGAGCCGACATGATAAAGAGGATCGCGGCCCCCATGGTCGGGGGACTCATCACTTCGACCATACTGACCCTTTTGATCATCCCCGTGATTTACGCGTTGTGGAAGGGACGGGGATTCTCAAGGAAATCAAACGAATATGCGAACTAAAAGAGGGAAAAACAAAACTAAAGAACGTCATGAAAAAAGGAGGTGATATAAATGAAGAAGTCGATGCTACTTTTAGCAGCTTTCACCATGGCTCTCCTCGTTTTTTCTCTTGGTAGAGAAATCCCGACGAGCGCCCAGGAGGAAGTGGACATTACCGTACTGATCGAAACGGCGGATAGCCCCGCTGATCATTTAAAGATCGCAGAGTACTACGAAGAGCAGGCGGTCATGATGGAAAAGAAGGCTACTCTGCACGCATCAATGGCTGAAGCTTACGAGGGAACCAAGTTTTCCGGTATGACAAGCCACTGCGAGAAGCTGGTGAAGGAATTCGAAGGATCCGCTGAGCAGTACGAAGCGATGGCGGCTGAGCACAGGAAGATGGCACAGGAGACGCAGGGCCAGAATTCCCCGGCGCCTCAGTGATTGGGATAACCTTCCCCGGGTATGAGCTTTCTCCGGTCTCAAGTACCAGGGGAAGTCCCGGGACAAGGTTATTATATTAAGACGTCCACAATATTTCGATTCCACGATTGAAAGAAGTCCGGCTCTGTCGGAGGAACCAAGGCGTCTAAGTAAAATAAGGCGAGCTTTATGCTTGTCCGAACCACAGGCAAAGAGCGCTCGTCAATATAAAAATATAGCAGGAGGTGTCTATATATGAAGAAGTCGATCCTATTTCTCGCGTGGCTTTTAACGGCATTCCTAGTGCTCTCCGTCTCTGGCGCAGCCCCGTCGAGAGCCGAAGAGGAAGTGGACATTATGGTGCTGATTGAAACAGCAGATACGCCAGAAGGCCATCTCAAGATAGCCGA
>CADEFK010000043.1 GCA_902826595.1 uncultured bacterium
CTGCTCGAACTGGCCCGTCCGGCAGGCATCGTGCGTCCAGTGTCCCGAATTGTGCGTGCGGGGCGCGATCTCGTTCGCGAGTATCCTGCCGTCTTTCGTGATGAACATCTCGAGCGCCAGCACCCCTATGAGCCCCACGGAGTCCGCGAGCAGGTGCGCCGCATCGAGTGCACGGGAGGCCGTGCGCGCGGGTATCGGGACGGGGACTACGCTCCTCGAGAGTATGTGGTGTTTGTGCTCGTTCAGCACGGGGCCGTAGTGGGCGCTATTCCCGTGCATATCGCGCGCGATTATCACGGACACCTCGCACGAGAAATCGACCATCTCTTCGAGTATCAGCTCTCTCGAATTTAACTTCCCCCAGCTCTTCTCTGGATCGTCTTTAAGCCCGTGGACGAGCTGTCCCTTGCCGTCGTATCCGAGCCGTGTCGTTTTAAGTATAAATTTCTTTCCCCCGATTATGCTCACTGCAAGTCCTATATCGCGTGCGCTCCGTATAGGGGCCCACTTCGCCGTGGGAATACCGATGTCGTTCAGGTATGTCTTTTCAGCGATCCGGTTCTGAGAGATCTCGAGCAGCCTGTCGTTGGGATAAACGGGTCGGAGATTCCGTATGTAGCGCACGGTCTCGACCGGGATGTTCTCGAACTCGTACGATACGACGTCCACGCTTTCGGCGAATATTTTCAGCTTCCTCTTGTCGCCGTACTCTCCGGTGAACGTCCTAGCCGCGACCTGCCCGGCCGGGCTGTCTTCTTCTGGCGTGTATATGTGGACCTTTATGCCGAGCCTCGCCGCCGAGAGAGCGCTCATGCGCCCTAGCTGTCCGCCCCCGAGTATGCCGAGTGTTATCGATTCGAATTTCATCCGGTTCTGTCAGCGCCTGGGCTTTACGGCAACTCCCGCCGTCTGCTTTTTGCGGAACGCTTCGAGCCTCGCCATGATTTTTTCATCGGATAACGAAAGTATTGCTGCTGCGAGGAGGGCCGCGTTCTTGGCCCCGGCCGTACCAATCGCGAGCGTCCCGACAGGGATACCGGCGGGCATCTGTGCAATGGACAAGGGACTGTCGAGGCCCTTGAGCGTTTTACTCTCGACGGGCACGCCTAACACTGGCAGCGAGGTCATGCCGGCCGTCATGCCGGGCAGGTGCGCCGCGCCCCCCGCCCCCGCGACAATGACTTTCAGCCCGCGCTCCCGCGCGGTACTGGCGTATTCATACAGACGCTCGGGCGTGCGGTGCGCCGATACGATTCTGCTTTCGTAGGGTATCCTGAGGGTGTCGAGTGTTTCCGCGGCATTCTTCATCGTCTCCCAGTCGGACTGGGAGCCCATTATGATGCCGACCGTGGGTTTTTTCGCTGATGTGGTCATATGTTCGATGCGCCGCCGCCCTTACGGAAGTTATTATTAAGGAAAACGACGTCTAAAGTCAAATTACCCGGCTCTGCTGCAAATCGTATGGGATTCTTGAAACATCCCCCGCCTCAAGTATATTTAAACCCCTGTAATCGGCTTCTATACCTTCAGACTGAGGATTCAACCATAAATGGAATCATTACTGAGCGGAAATCTTTCTCTCGTCATATTTTTCCCTCTCCTGGGGATACCGCTCATCGTGTTTCTTTCCTATATATATAAGGGCTCGGAAAGGGAGATGAAGATAGCCGCCCTCGCTGTGAGCCTGATTAATTTCGTACTGTCTATACCGCTCTTCACGTCGTTTGCCGGCGGAGTGCCGGGGATGCAGTTCGAGACCAAGATACCCTGGATTGCGAACCTCGGGGTGAGCTATCACGTGGGACTCGACGGCATAAGTCTGTTCCTCGTGCTGCTGACGACGTTCATGATGCCTATCACGATATTGAGCTCCTGGCACGCGATACACAAGGGGATGAGGGAATTCCTCATTCTGATGCTGCTCCTGGAGACGGCCCTCATCGGGACGTTCGCCGCCCTCGATATGATCCTCTTTTTGGTGTTCTGGGAGGCGGTGCTCATACCGATGTATTTCATAATCGGAATATGGGGGACTGAGAGGAGGATATACGCTGCAGTGAAGTTCTTTCTCTACTCGGCGTTCGGAAGCGCCCTCATGCTGATAGCCATACTGTATCTCTTCTTCGAGCACATAAAACAGTTCGGCGCGCCTTCGATGGACGTGCTCGATTTTTACAAGCTGACGCTCCCGTTCTACGGCATCCTGAGCCCTCAGGGTCTCCTGTTCCTGGCGTTCTTCCTCGCGTTCGCGATAAAGGTTCCGCTCTTTCCGTTCCACACGTGGCTGCCGGACGCGCACGTCGAAGCCCCAACTGCGGGAAGCGTAATACTCGCGGGCGTTCTGCTCAAGATGGGCACGTACGGGTTTGTCCGTTTCCTCCTGCCGTTTTTCCCGCAGGCGACGGAGAAGTATCTCCCGATACTCATCGCCATTGCGATAATAGGCATTATATACGGGGCGGTCGTAGCGTTCGCTCAGAAGGACCTGAAGAAGCTCGTCGCGTACTCGAGCGTGAGCCACCTGGGAATGGTGATGCTCGGCATATTCGTGCTCAACTTGCAGGGAGTCGAGGGCGGCATATACCAGATGATAAACCACGGGCTATCGACAGGGGCGCTCTTCCTCATCGTCGGGATGATATACGAGAGGAGGCATACGAAGAAGATCGCGGATTTCGGGGGGGTCGCCAAGGTGATGCCCGTATTCGCGGCGTTCTTCATGCTGGCGACGCTTTCATCGATCGGGCTCCCGCTTTTGAACGGGTTCGTCGGGGAGTTCCTGATTCTGCTCGGCGCGTTCGAGTTCAACTACGTATATGCGGCGCTGGGCGCGACGGGCATAATACTTGGCGCCGTTTACATGCTGACGGCGTACCAGAAGGTCATGTTCGGCCCGCTCGATAAACAGGAAAACAAAGTTCTCCACGATATAAACCTGAGAGAGATACTGGTGCTTCTTCCTATCGCGGTGATGATGTTCGTGATGGGCATATACCCGAAGCCTTTCCTCTCCAGGATGGAGCCTTCCGTGGAAGCGCTCCTTGAGACCAAGTTCCCGAATACGGCCGTCGTCAGGAAGCTCGGAGACGAGCGTCCCCCAGAGGATCGGTCTTATCCAGAATCTCCCGAATAATATCGTCGGGCTTTACGCCTTCAGCTTCCGCCCTGAAATTGAGGACGATCCTGTGCTTGAGCACGGCAGGCGCTATGGCCTTCACGTCGTCCGTGGTGGGTGTGAATCTCCCCGACAGTATCGCGCGCGCCTTGCTCCCCAGAATGAGATACTGGGAGGCCCTCGGGCCCACTCCCCACGAGACCCCCTGCTTGACCGACTCAGGCGTGCCTGGGTCCTCTGGTCTGGTCGCCCTCGCAACGCGCACGGCGTAGGACGCCACGTGGTCGGAGACAGGGACACGGTGAACGAGCTCCTGGTACTCGAGTATCTTCTTCGAGTCGATTATTTTTCTGGGCTCGGGCTTGTACGTGCCGGTAGTCGTCTTTACTATCTCGACCTCCTCTTCGTATGACGGGTATGAGACGTCTATCTCGAACATGAACCTGTCGAGCTCGGCCTCGGGAAGAGGGTAGGTGCCTTCCTGCTCTATCGGGTTCTGTGTGGCGAACACGAGGAACGGGGCCGCTATGGGATAGGTCTCACCGCCGACTGTTACCTTTTTCTCCTGCATCGCCTGAAGGAGCGCCGCCTGCGTCTTGGGCGAGGCCCTGTTTATCTCGTCCGCGAGCAGTATATTGCAGAATATGGGGCCGTGTATGAACCTGAAGAACCTCGTGTCCGAAGCCGGGTCCTTTTCGAGCACTTCCGACCCCGTGATGTCAGACGGCATGAGGTCGGGCGTGAACTGGACTCGGTTGAATTTGAGGTTGAGCACCTGTGAAAGAGTGCTCACCAGGAGTGTCTTCGCTAACCCCGGCACGCCAACGAAAAGCGAATGGCCCGAGGACATGAGGGATATCAGCAGGTGGTCGATTACCTTGTCCTGGCCCACGATGGCCTTGGCGATCTCGCGCACTATATCCCCCCTAACGGCGGCGACTTCTTCCGCCTTCTCCCTGTCTTCTCTCGATTCGAGCTCGTTATTCATGTCGTTCGTCCTTTTGCGATAGTATTTCGAGAACCTTCCTTTCCCTCTCGGCCTCTTCCTTCCTTCCCTCTTTTTCGTATATCGCTGCAAGCGCGGTATGCACTTCGGGGTCGAAGGGGTTTATGGAGACCGCGGCCAGGTATGATTCCTCGGCCTTCCGAACGTTCCCCTGTCCGATGTATATTCTTCCGAGAACGAGGTGTATGTCCACGTTCTCGGGATAAAACTCCAGGAGCGGGTCGAGTATGCCGAGCGCCCTGTCGGTTTCCCCGGACCCGTGGAGCGCGGACGCGAGGCGTGCTGAGATGAGAGGAGAGCCAGGGTCGTAGCCGAGGGCCTTTTCGTATTCGTATGACGCTCCGCGGAGCCTCCCCCTTGCGCTCAGCAGGTCACCGAGCCTGGTATGGCCGCGGGCCTTGCCGTTGTCTATATCGATCAGGTCCTCGCTCCCGTCCCCCTTTTCCCCTTCGGTGCTGCTTATCCTGATACCCTTCACCTTAACGCCCGGTATTTTCTCGGTCATGTTTTTATCCCTGAGATACTTCTTCCACGAGCCGTAGAACGTCTCGAAGTCGAGACCCGTGACGTCCGCTAGAGCCGATTTGTAGTCGTCCCTCGCCCTCATCGCCTCGAGGAGCTCTACCAGGCCCTCGTTTCCCCACCTGTCGACCAGGAAGCTCACGCTCGTTCCGGCCTGGGCGAAGGCGAGCTGTGCCTCCCTCGCGCTGTCGAGGAGCGCAAGGGACGGGTGCATCTTCTCTATCGGTACGAGTCCGTCCTTCTCGAGCGCCTGGGCGAGGATGGTTTCGTAGAACGGGGAGAGCACGTTGCGCTTATCCTCCCTCCACCTCGATTCCTCGAACTTGGCTATGCCCTCGTGGAGCCATACGGGGACGGTGTTCTCGCTCTTGAGGAAAATGAGGTAATGGGTGTATTCGTGCGCGAGAGTGTCCGACCACGAGTAGCCCTTTGGCAGGAGCCGCGGGGACAGTATCATTATCCTGTTGAACTTGCATATGCCGACGACTCCGGTTTTCTCGACGTTCTCGGGCGGGAGCGTCGTGGCCGCGGTAAAGCTCTCGAGATCGGGGTATATCTCCACGATGACCGGCTCCCCGGGATACTCTTCCAGGTCGAGACCGATCTCGAAACGGGATTTCTCGAGCACGTCCTTCCCGTACTCGGCTATTATGTAGTCCTTGGGGTGTGCGTACCTGATGATGAAGTGCTCCGACTTCAATTCCTTGAACACCGGTTTCTTAAGGGCCGAGTGCTGAATGAATTCCATGAACCCGTCTTCCTCGTCCTTCTCCCCGGACCGGACTGCTTTCAGCGTCTTCTCGGCGTATTCCCGGGCTGCTCCGTAGTTGCCACGATAATATTCGGTGACGGCTTTGAGATAATATGCGTCGTGTCTTTCTTCATCGGTATCCGCAAGCCCGATGGCAGTATCCGCCTTCCCCGCCGCTTCGCTTATATTCCATTTCCTGATGTCGGCCTCCCCTTCCTGAAGGAGGCGCGCGAGGTCCTTCTCCTGCGCGGGCGACCCGAACGCAGCCGACGAGACGAGCATCAAGAGAGGGACGATTATCCTGACAAAAATGCCGATTGAATTCATTTTATGATCCTGTCGTAGTATTTCTTATTGAGCTCGTTATAGCCTTCCGGCGATCCGCCTTTCATAGCCTTTAGTATTTTCTCCTTGAATTCCCTGCCTATCTCGGTCTCGGCCGCTTGCGGTATCTCCACGTATTCCGTATCCACCCCTTGGGTCCCCTGGCGCATCCGCTGCCGGCCGAGCACCATCGGGACAGGCGTCCCGCTGCCCTGGGCGCTGGCCTGCATCTTCTGAAGAAGGCTCTCCGCTTTCTCGCGTGCCTCCCTGAGGGACTTAACGGCTTCGGCCTGGTTCGATATCGCCTTCGAGAGCTCGTTCCCGCCCAGGTTGTCGGACGCTTTGCCCATGTGGTTCCCGGCGTTTGACAGGTCTTCGCCTATCCCGGGGCTGAGCAGCATCTCCTTCCTCAAGTCCTCGATCTCGTCCGCGAGCCCTCCCGTCTCCTCCCCTATTTCGTCTTGCCTCTTCGCCAGGTCCCCGGATTCAGGCGCATCGTTATCGGAGCTGAGGAGTCTCTCGAGGTCCCGCGCGATCTCGCCCGCGATCCTCTGCGAGTTCCCGATCTCTTCCCTCGCAGATTCCAGGTTGCCGACGCCCGCTTCGCTCAGGTCGAGAAGCCCCTTCGAGGTCTCCTCTACGTTCCTGGCATTTTTGTGCGCCTCAGCCATCTCCATCGAATCGAGCCAGTTCTTAAGCTCCTCCGCCTTCTGCGCGAGTGTGTCGAGGAGATAAGTGCCTTCGGGCGAACTTTCGTTCGCGCTTCTACCCGAGACCTTCGACTTTGCGCGGGAGAGGTTCTTTATTATCTCTTCCACCTTTTTTTTCTCCGCGTCGATGAATTTACGGAGGTTGTCGCTGCCCGAGCCGTTCTCCTTCAGAAGGGATTCCTTCAAGCCTTCCGTCCTGTCCTTGAGCCCCGCTTCCTCTCTCTCGAGTCCCTCCAGCCTGGCTATGATCTCGCTCAGCTTCGACATGTCCTGCGAAAAGGACGACTGGCCGAAAGACTGCATGCCGCTTTCGAGCGATGCCATCATGCTCTGGAGGCTCCTCTCGAGACCCGCCAGCATCTGCATCGCCTTCTCGATATTTCCTTCCTTCATCAGCTTCGATATCTCGTCGAGATTCTTCTCCATATCTATAGATTTAAACGCGTCCCGGTTGAGAAAACCCTCCTGTATGTCCCCGCTCATGGCGCTTATCTTTCGGGCGAGCTCGGACATGAGCTTGTTAAGCTCCGCGAGCTTCTTCTCGATTTCGGCCTTGAGAGCCTGGTCGCCCGTCTCGCCGAGCTTCTTCATCATTTCCGACAGCTCCGAGTATTCCTTCATTAGCTCTTTAGCCGCGAGCAGCGAATCCCTGAGCTTCTCGCCCTTTATCATGGAGTCAAGGAACAGCACGTCCTCCTCGAACTCGGCGATCTCCCTCTGCATGAGCCTGCCGGCGCGGGGTATGTCCACGCTCGCGAAATTCTCGAACATGCCGCGGCGCTCCGCGAGCAGCTCGTCTATCCTCACGTCCATGTTGGCGAGCCCTGCGAAGTAGGTGTAATCGGAGCGGTTGTCTTCCTTCATGCTGTCGAGGGTTTTCTTAAGCGTCACGGAAACGCCCTCGATAGCGCCGGTGAGCGTCCGCTGGGCCTCGAGCATTTTGTCTATATCGGGCGCGCCGAGCGCGTTCTTCCCGTCGAGCGGGCTTTTATCCGCTCCGACCGAGAAGTCTATTTCGTCTCCGAGCACGCCGAGCATCTCTTCCATGAGCCGCTCGGCATGGTTCACGGCGTCCGTGTGCATTTTCGAGGCGTCCCTGAGCCTGACCGTGATCGCGTTCGAAACTCCCGCCTTCCGCCCGGATACCGAATCGTTATCGATCGCCTCCACCCGGAGCTTGAGCGTGCCGCCGCCTGCCGGATCGAGTCCGCCGGTGTCGAGCGTGTACTTGCCGTTATATGAGAGGGTGGATTCCTGCGCCTTTCCGATGAGCCTGCCCGATTTTCCTCCGTCCCCTTCCCATGTGAGCTTGAATTCGGTGAGCCCGTAGTCGTCCCGCGCGTCGTAATTGATTTCTATCCTGCCGCCCGAGTCATCCTCTATCTCGCTTCCCCGGGGGCTGCTTATGGTGATCTCGGGTTTCCTGTCTTCGCCCGACGTGATTTTATATTGCCTCGTCTTGAGCCCGCCGCTCTCGTCGGTTATCCGGTAGCTTCCGTCGCCCAGGACCTGGAATTCGGCGGTTATCTTTCCGTCCTTCATGATTAGCGGATACGAGGTGCCGTTTTCTGTTACAAGCTTGCCGCCGCCGAGACTTCCGAGGGGCTTTGCCGTAAGCCTCACCCTCGTCCCCTTGAGAGCCTCTATATCCCCTGTGCCGTTTTTGAGGGTCCGGGGCGGTATCTTCGTATATTCGGGATAGGTGAGATTAATTTCGATATCAGCGAGCCTTAGATTGGGCCCTCCCGGAGCTGGGGTCAAGTCGAGGCTGAATAGATAGACGGTGAATTCACGGGGGGCTATGAAAAGCGCCGCAGCCGTGATCACGGCCGCGCCCGCGACAGGCATCGCGTACCTTCGCAGCCTCCCTATCGGAAAGAGCGCATTAATGTCGACAGATTGGAGTTTCCCCGCGACGCCGGCTATATGAGCGGCGGCAAGGGACTCCGATGTGCCGCGCGCATTGTCCCCGGTTTTGAACGCTTCGTTCAGTTCAAACGCGGAGAGCGTGTCCTCCCCGAGTCCCGGCAGGGTTTTCTCTAGCTCCGTAAACGAATCCGCGCCAGACTCGTTCTTAATCAGGGGCAGGTAAATAAACCTGTATACGGCGACAGCGAGGCTCGCTACGAGCGCCGCCTTGAGGAGGGCGTAGTATAGAGGGTCTCCTGAGGAGAGCGAAAGGAGGGACACTGCGGTGAGGGCCGCAAGGAGCGCGAGCGCCGTCAGCACAAGTCCTTTCAATAGCAGGAATTTCTTCCTCTTTTTCTCGAGGCCGCCTACTAGTCTCCCGAGCTTTTCACTGGAATCGTCTCTCCTCATGCTTAAAAAAGGTTACCTCACACATCCCCCTAAAGGAAGTTGGTACCGTCAATTTACTATGCTATCCTAATCGGTCGCCGGACGAGGGCGAATTCTGATGGGTTACAAGAAGCTTCTTACTAAGAGAATGGAATTTTCAGCCTCCCACCGGTACTGGAACCCTGGATGGAGCGAGGATAAAAACCGGGAGGTGTTCGGGAAGTCAGCGGGCCCGCACGGTCACGGCCATAACTACGGCCTGGAGGTTACCGTCGAGGGAGAAGTCGATCCCGAAACCGGGATGATAATAAACCTTTACAACCTCAAGACGCTCATGAGCGACGTGCTCGCAGGGTTCGACCACAAGCACCTTAACGACGACAACCCCTTGTTCAGGGAGCTCATCCCCACCACCGAGAATATAGCGCGCGTGCTCTGGGACATTTTCGAGGAGAGGCTCGGGGATAACGGCAGATGCAGACTCTACAGGATAAGGCTTTACGAGACCCCCGACCTCTACGTCGATTACTGGAGGGAGCTGCCATCAGGGAAATAGTTTCCGTCACCAAGAGATACCGCTTTTCCGCGGGGCACAGGCTCTACATCAAGGGGCTGTCCGACGAGGAGAATCTGAGGATATTCGATACGTGCTCGAACCCGAACGGGCACGGGCACGATTATTATGTCGAGGTCAGGGTGGCCGGAGGCATCGACCCGGATACGGGAATGGTTATCAACCCCGAAGAACTAGACCGGGCCGTGGAAGACGCGCTCGCGGGGCTCGAGTATAAGAGGCTCGACATAGAAGTCCCGTATTTCACCGAGCGTCAGCCGACGGGGGAGAATATCGCCCGATACCTGTGGGAGGGGCTCAGGGGCAGTCTCGGCGAAAGGCTCGTCCATCTCAGGCTGAGCGAGACGTCGACAAGCTATTTCGAATTTTTCGAAGAGGAGGGTTATCCGTATGAGCGTTGAAAATGCCGTGAGGGAGATTCTGGTGGACATTGGCGAAGACCCGGAGAGACAGGGTCTCCTCGACACGCCCGAGAGGATGGCTGACATGTTCAAGGAGCTGACAGCGGGGTACAGGGCCTGCCCGTATAAAATCATCAACGAGGCCCTCTTCGATATTAAGTACGACGAAATGGTGGTGGTGAAGAACATAGAGTTCTACAGCCTCTGCGAGCACCATATGCTGCCCTTCTTCGGCAGCTGCAGCGTGGGATACATCCCCAACGGGAAGATAGTGGGACTGAGCAAGATCCCGAGGATAGTAGAGGTGTTCTCGAGGAGACTCCAGGTGCAGGAAAGGATGACCGCGGAGATAGCTGACTTCCTCATGGAGGTCCTCAATCCTCTCGGAGTAGCCGTGGTGGCCGAGGCCCGGCATCTCTGCATGGCCATGAGAGGAATAATGAAGGCCGACGCCAGCATGCTCACGAGCTCCATGCGAGGGGCCTTCAAGAAGGACGAGAGGACGAGGAGCGAATTCCTGAGTTTCATCGGCAAGCACGACTGATCCCGGCCGGGATAGAAATAATCAATACCTTGTATATAATTAAGCCTGAGACACTAACGAAAAAGGGCTAACTCGGGATGCAGAGCATTATTGTAGTCGGACTCAGCCATAAAACTGCCCCTGTCGAGATCAGGGAGCGCTTCTCATTCACCCGGGAAGGGCTCGAAGACGGGCTCGTGACGCTCGCCTCGAAGGGCCGTATCGAGGAGTGCATGATCGTCTCCACCTGCAACAGGGTGGAGGTTTACGCCGTGTCCGAGAACGCGGACACGTGCGTCGAAAACGTGAAAGCATTCCTCTCCGAGTTCCATTCCATACCCGTGGACGCTTTCTCTCCATATCTATACGTTTCCACAGGCCATATGGCTGTAAGGCATTTTTACAAGGTCGCCTCGGGTATAGACTCGATGGTCGTCGGGGAGCCGCAGATTCTGGGCCAGATCAAGCAGGCTTATAAAACCGCCGTGATAAAAGGCACTGCCGGACTTATACTCAACAGGCTTTCTCACTCGGCGTTCTTCGTCGCCAAGAGGGTCAGGACCGAGACCGGGATAGGCTCGAGGGCCGTGTCCGTGAGCTACGTGGCGGTCGAGCTCGCTAAACGGATATTCGACAAGCTCACGCGGAGGAAGGTGCTTCTCATCGGGTCGGGCGAAATGGCGGAGCTTGCGGCGAGGAACCTCATCAAGGCGGGCATCGGGGAGCTGATTATCGCGAGCAGAAACTATGAGAACGCCGCCCTGCTTGCCGAGAGGCTGAACGGGAAGCCCATTATGTTCGAAGAGATTTTTTACAGCTTGAAGGACGTGGACATCATTATCACGGCGGCCGGATCAACCGATTTCATACTCAAGCCTCAGCACGTGAAAGAAGCGCTCAAGCTCAGGAACAACGAGCCGATGTTCATGATAGACATAGCCGTGCCCAGGGACATCGACCCCAGGATAGGGGAGCTCGCGGACATTTACCTATATGATATCGACGATCTTAAAAACGTGCTCGACGAGAACATCAAGTCGAGGCGCGACAACGCCGGGAAGGCCGAAGAGATAATCGCCGAAGTGGAAAAGGCGTTTCAGGCATGGCTCAACGGCCTGAAGGTGGTCCCCGCCATCATCGACCTCAAAAGGAGGTTCGAGCAGATAAAGATAAGCGAGGTCGAGAGGGCGCTCGCCAAGCTCGACAATTATTCGGATAAGGATAAAGACGTCATCAGGCTGATGGCGTCCCGCATAATCGGCAAGATACTCCACGGCCCGCTGACAAATCTGAAGAAAGAGGCTTCGACGTCGCGCGGGGCGCTCTACGTCGATTCGGTAAAAAAGCTTTTCGAGCTCGAAACCGAAATCATGCTTATTACCGAAGAAGAGGAAGATGAAGCGACCCTTCAGGATTGGAACTAGGGGGAGCCCTCTCGCCCTCTGGCAGGCGAATTACATCAGGGAACTCCTGGCGGCGGTCCGCACGGACCTCCTCCCCGAAATACGCATAATAAAAACGACGGGCGACAGGAACTTCGAATCGCCTCTGTCCGAGATCGGCGGGAAGGGGGTGTTCGTGAAGGAAATAGAAGAAGCCCTCCTGTCTGAGGAAATCGACATCGCGGTTCACAGCATGAAGGACCTTCCGGCCGTGCTACCGGACGGACTCGTTATCGGAGCGGTCGCGCCCAGGCACGACCCCAGGGACGCGCTCGTCTCAAACGGCGGCCTGATGCTGGCCGACCTGCCCCCGGGGGCCAGGGTCGGCACGGGGAGCCTCAGGAGGGGCGCACAGCTCCTTAACCGTATGCCGGGGTTGAGGATAGTGCCGATAAGGGGGAACGTGGATACGAGGCTCAGGAAACTGAGAGAAGGAGAGGAGTATGATGCGATTTTGCTCGCGGCGGCGGGACTCGGGCGTATGGGCTTGATCGAGGAAGCCTCAGAAATCATTCCGGCCGAGGTGATGGTGCCCGCCCCGGGGCAGGGGATAATTGCGGTCGAGTGCAGGGATGGTGACGAGGGGACGAGGGATATTATCTCCATGATCAATCACGCCGAGACATGGATTGCCGGGACTGCCGAAAGGGCGTTCCTCAGGAGGCTCGGAGGGGACTGCAATATCCCGGCCGGGTGCTATGCTGAGACGGACGGGAATTCGATCGAGGTCACGGGCATTCTCGCGTCGCCCGACGGAAAGACCGTCATCAGGGAGCGGTCTTCGGGCGCGACCCGGGACGCAGAAGCCGTTGGTTTCCGCCTGGCCGAGCTTGTTCTCGGGAAGGGCGGCGACAGGCTTGCCGGGAACTGCTAAGCGCAAACCGCCCATCTCCGGACGACGAATCTTAATCTCTTCTATTTCTTCGCGGCCTTTCTATAATCCGGGCTTTCATGGTAATATCTGTTTCCATAAGGAGTAAGCCGTGCTTTACCTTAACCCTTCCGAAGTCCCTTTCGCTTTCCTCGACGTAGAAACAACAGGTCTCGACCCGTCTCAAGGGGACAGGGTCTGCGAGATAGCCGTACTTAAGACTGTAAACGGGAGCATCGTGGGGGAGTTTGCGACACTCGTGAACCCGGGCAGGTCGATACCGCAGAGCGCGGTGTCTGTGCACGGCATAACGGACATGATGGTGAGGAGGTCCCCCTTTTTCAGGGACATAGCGAAGGACCTGCTGGCCGTGATAAAAGACTCCGTCATCGTCGCCCATAACGCGAAGTTCGACCTCGGTTTTCTCCACGTGGAGCTCGGGAACCTGAGAATGGCCCTTCCGGAGAGCAACGTGATCGACACGCTCGGGATAGCGAGGAGGTATTACACCTTCCCGAGCAACAGCCTGGGGCAGATCGCCAAGTATATCGGGCTTCCCGCGGAGAGCGGGCACAGGGCGCTCGCCGACGTGATGACGACGAGGGACGTCTTTCAGTATTTCCTCGCCGACCTCGGCAGAAGGGGGATAAGGCTCAAAAGGCTAAAGGACGTTATGAAGCTCCAGGGAAAGTCGGTGGAGATCGAGAGCAGGAAGGAGCTTGTGCTTCCCGTCGAGATCGAGCAGGCGCTCCGGGCCAAGGGGAAGCTCCGGATCAAGTACCTGTCGGCTTACAACGATGAGACCACGACCCGCGTCATTGAGCCCTACGATATAAGCGTCACGAGGGAAAGCACTTACATACACGCGTTCTGCCACATGCGGAAGGAAAGGTGCACTTTCAGGCTCGACAGGATACTCGAATTCAAAACCGTAAATTCCTGAATTAACTTATCTATTTCTGAATCGCCCTGTGGATGCTTCCGGCTTCGCCGACCGCGCCCTTATGCCCGTCGGCGGGGGTCTCCGGCAATGATTCCGGCTGTTCTGTGCCGGTGTTTTTCGAGCTGTCGCCGGGCTCAGCATCCTTGTCCAGCATGTCGGCCGAATCGGAGTCGGGCACCTGCCCGAGGTCGAGCTTGAGGTCGATTATCTCGGCTTCGAGCCTCTTCGTTTGGGCGATCAGCCTCTGGTTTTCGATCTTGAGGTCGTTTATTTGCTCTTTCAGGTTGGTGACGTATTTTTCGAGCTCCGTGCTGTCCTTCTTTATCTGCTCGAGCTCTTTCTGGGTCTCGGTAAGCTCGGAGCCGGCCTCCGGGGTTTCCTGAGTTTCATCGCCGTTCTTGCACCCGGCGAGTACCGAAACCGAGAGAAACAGGGCCGCCGCAAGCAGGAATGCGTTTAGATTTCTCATCATGTATTCTCCTCTGTAGTGATAATACCGACTGATAATTTACTCTATATTTATTAGGTGTAAATGTCAATGAAAAGAGAGAATCCGGCGTATGTTACGGAGAAAACTTGACAGAGGGGGGAATATCCCATACCCTTATCCTTCCTAATCAGACGCGGGGTGGAGCAGCTTGGCAGCTCGTCGGGCTCATAACCCGAAGGTCGGAGGTTCAAATCCTCCCCCCGCTACCATAAATATCAAGAACTTACGTTACGCTCCCGTCATTGGTTATTGCTCATGTCTGTGGATTTGCCGGCAAGTGGGTCTGAAAAATTGGTGGGGAGTCCTTCTAAAGCGGTTCTCAAAGGTTCATTCCGGTGTGCATATCTCATAGCGATGTCGGGGAAAAGCTCTTAACGGGGCTTCCTGTACAACTCGTTTTTTGTTAGTATAATGCATCAAATTTTAAAAATTGAAGGAGATTGAAATGAGCACAAAATCAGAGGAGGTTAATCGTTATATGAGTAAATTTGAAAATCTTGTGCCGGAATTAAATGATGCATGGGCCGGCTTTCGTGATGAAGTATTCAAGGAAGGCCTAATCAGCGCGAAAGACAAGCAGCTGATTGCCCTGGCTTGTGCTTATATAACGGAATCATCCGACTGTATCAGAACAAGGACAAAACTGGCAAAAGAGCTCGGGGCTACGGATGAAGAAATTGCGGAATCGGTATATATCGCGATGAGGCTCGCGATCGGGCAACCCTATGCTTTTAGCAGCATTGCTCTTGAGAACTATGATTTAATGAAGAGCAAGGAGAGTGTATTTCAGGGCTTTTTTATGAGCAAGAATATAACGCCGCAAATACAGGAGTTTCATAAAATAAGCGATACAAAGTACACGAAGTTCGCTGCTTTTCATGATTTGGTGTACGAGGATGGGCACTTACCCAAAAAACTAAAGAAAGGATTGATGGGACTAGCTTGTGCGATTTTGGCTAAATGCCCTTGGTGCATCCGAAGCTGTATAAGGGATGGGCTTCAGGAGGGGGTAACTAAAGAAGAGATCGTGGAAGCTATCAATATCGCAATGGTTATGAACGCAAGTGCCGCTGCGGCGAATACAGGCATATCAATGGAAATTTCCGAGCAGATGTCGAAGTAAGATTGGGGTTGGTTTGTGTATACACCGGCAGCGCGGGAATGAAACTGTTTGTCACAATGTTGCTCGGAACACCGCAAATCCGAAATATGGCTTTCCTGACCTGAAGACCAGAGGCTGGAATCCTCTCCCCGCCGCCAATTATATCGACGATTGAAGCCGTACTCTATACACATCGCCAAGCGCGGATCGATTTATCCCTAAAGTGAAACAGGCGGAATCTTTTTTTTGCCGGACCGCATCGAATTTACTATGACACGCGATTACCGGGCAGAGAGCCGGCGAATGGCTTTCCTGCTCGGGTATCCGCGGCATTATCTTCATAAAGGCGCCCGCCTTGACACATATTAACCGGGCTGGTAGGTTCTATGTAAGTAAGTACTTACTTACGATATGCCGTAATTATTGACTAATATCGGAAAAATTATAACTTGACTGACCCTAAAGTATAACAAAAGGACGCGATGCAGATGCATACGACAATTTTACGGACCGGTCTGGTTTTACTCGCTCTCGCTGTTCCGGGTTTAACTCTTGGCGCTTGCAATCAGGACCAAGCCCCGCCGCCCCCGCCGCCCAATGTTACGGTGAGCAAGCCCGTAATTGAGGAGGTGATGGAGTGGGACGAATATACCGGGCGGCTCGAAGCAGTCGATACGGTGGACGTGAGGGCGCGCGTGAGCGGCTATCTGCAATCCATACATTTTAAAGACGGCCAGACGGTGAAGGAGGGAGACCTGCTTTTCGTAATCGACCCCAGGCCCTACCAGGCCGAGCTTGACCGCGCCCTCGCCGAACAAAGGCTCGCGGAGGCCCGCCTCTCCCTGGCCGAGAACGATCTCAAGCGCGCGAAGCACCTCCTGAGCGCGAGGGCGATATCGGAAGAGGAGGCCGACACGAGGGCTTCCGACGAGCAGGTGGCGCGCGCCACGGTCGAACAGGCCCAGGCCGTCGTGAACGCCGTCAGGCTGAACGTCGAGTTCACGCAGGTGAGGGCCCCCATATCCGGTCTGATAAGCAGGAAAAACGTTACTGAAGGTAACCTTATAAACGGCGGCACCGGCGGCACGCTCCTCACCACCATAGTTTCGCTCGACCCGATTTACTGCTACTTCGAGGCCGACGAGCAGTCCTATCTCAGATATGCCAACATGGAGCGCGAGGGGATGATGCCCGAATCCAGGAAAGGGGAAAACCCCGCCTACATGGAGCTCTCGAACGAGACTGGTTACCCGCACAAGGGATATGTCGACTTCATAGACAACAGGATGGACCCAAATACCGGGACTATAAGGGGAAGGGGCGTATTCCCCAACCCTGACAACGCCCTCACGCCGGGACTATTCGCCAGGATGAAGATCATGGGCAGCGGACAATACAAGGCCCTGCTGGTGCCCGACGAAGCCGTCGGCAGCGACCAGTCTCAGAAGTTCGTCATGGTGGTCAACCCCGAAGACACGGTCGAGTACCGACAGGTCACTCTCGGGCCGAGGGTGAACGGCCTGAGGGTGATAAGACAGGGCGTCGGCCCGGATGACCGCATAATAGTCAACGGACTACAAAGGGCAATGCCCGGGATGAAGGTAAGCCCCGTCGAAGAAGATATAACCGTCAAAGACAAGAATTTCCTCACGCCAGGAATCGTAACGAAGGATCCAGAGAGCAGAACCGGAGGGTAATTAATGGTCTCCCGCTTTTTCGTAGACAGGCCGATATTCGCCACAGTGCTCTCGGTCCTTATAGTCATTGTCGGCCTGATCGCCTACTTCACGCTGCCCGTAAGCCAGTACCCGGAGGTCACTCCGCCGACGATAGTCGTGCGCACGAGCTTCCCCGGGGCTAACCCAGAGGTCGTCGCCGATACCGTAGCCACGCCCCTCGAGCAGGAGATAAACGGCGTAGAGGACATGCTCTATATGTCCTCACAATCGACGAGCGACGGCCTGATGCAGCTCACTATAACATTCGCGCTCGGCACCGATATCGACAAGGCCCAGGTGCTGGTCGAGAACAGGATCGCCGTGGCCGAGCCCAGGCTCCCGGAAGAGGTGAGGCGCATAGGCGTCACGGTCAGGAAAAGCTCTCCCGACATGCTGCTCGTCGTCCACCTGGT
>CADEFK010000044.1:0-1947 GCA_902826595.1 uncultured bacterium
CGCTACTGAAGAACGAGGCGGAGGGTCTCCTGTATTCGGTCCGCAGGACGCTCGACTCCTACGGGGACAAGGTGGACGCCGACCTCAGGTCCAGGATCGAGCAATCCGCCGAAAAGATGAAAGATGCGCTCGCAAGCGTCGATTACGTATATATCAAGGATATATTCGAAGAGCTTAAAGAAGCATCGTATAAATTCGCCGAGGTAATATACTCCAAGCAGGAAAAAGGCACCGAGGCGCACGGCGGGAAGGACTAACGCCCCCGTACGGATTCATTATTAATGGAAAGTATCGACTATTATGAAATTCTACAGATCGAACGCGACTCGAGCGGCGACGAAATCAAGAGATCATATAAGAGACTCGCGTTCGAATTCCATCCCGACAGAAATCCCGGAAACCCCGAAGCGGAAGAGAAATTCAAAAAGATAAACGAAGCGTACCAGGTGCTGAGCGACCCGAACAAGAGGGCGCGCTACGACAGCTTCGGCCATATCTCGTCCGAAGGCATATTCACAGACGTCGACTTCGAGTCGGGGTTCGGCGACATATTCGGGAACCTGTTCGAAGAGGTGTTCAACGCCGGGGGCGCGGAAAAGGCCCGCAGGGGCAGGGACCTCAAATACTCCCTAGACCTCACGTTTGACGAGTCCATCGACGGGTGCGAGAAAGAGCTTAAAATTCCGAGGCGGGAGCCGTGCCGCGGCTGCGGAGGGAGCGGCGCCGCGAAGGGCGGCGAAGTCATCTGCACGAGTTGCGGGGGAAGGGGCGAGCTCAGGTACTCCCAGGGCCTGTTCGCCATAAAGAGGGCATGCCCGACCTGCGGAGGAACTGGGAAGAGGATTACGAAAGCCTGCCCGGAGTGCAGAGGGGAAAGGCACGTGCTGGCGGAGCATCTGGTCAAGGTGAAAGTGCCCGCCGGCATATCGGACGGCGTGAGGCTCAGGATGCGCGGCGAAGGCGACAGCGGCCATCTGAACGGGCCCGGCGGGGACCTCTACATAGAGATCCACGTGGAGGAGCATCCGCTATTCAGGAGAGAAGATCAGGACCTCTACTGCACGGTCCCTATAGAGTTTGCTCAGGCGGCCCTGGGTGCGGAGATCGAGATACCGACTCACAAGGGAAAGAGCACGATCAAGATACCGGCCGGGACGCAGTCGGGACAGACTTTCAGACTCAAGGGAAAGGGCGTGCCGAGGCTCGAAGGCAGGGGACAGGGCGACCTCTATATACAGGTACAGGTCGAGGTGCCTGTAAGACTCAACAAGAAACAGCAGCTTCTTCTGGAAGAGTTCGCCAAGGCCAGCCACGAGGAAAACGTGCCGATGGTCAAAAGGTTCGTGTCCAGGGTTCAGGAAATATTCAATAAGTCATAGCCGGAGAGCGCATCAACGCCTGCTTTAAGAACAATTCACCAACGGCCGCCGGCGATGGCAGGTATAATCGAGACGATATCCCCTTCATTGAGAGCTGTCTCCTTCCCGTTCAAGAACCTGATGTCCTCATTGTTGACGTAGAGGTTGATGAATCTCCTGACGTTGCCTGATTCATCGCAAATTCTGTTCTTAATGCCGGGATACTGGCTCTCCATCTCGTCTATGAGCTGGGCGATATTTTCGGCGCTTATGTTGACCTCGTCCTTGTCGGACGTCAGTTTCCTAAGCGGTGTGGGAATGCGTACAGAGGGCATCTTTCGTACCTCCTTTATCTTCTTGTTCCTTTAGTTTCGAATACAGCTCTTCAAATTCCTCGAGTCTTGCGTCAATTATAATGGGCTGAGCAACTCTGTCGGCTATAGCTTCCTGCGTCTTGAGCCCGTTACCGGTGATCGAGACCACTATTGACTCGTTTTTCGGGATCACTCCCTGCCTTATGAGCTTTCTCGTAACAGCCATGGTCACCCCTCCTGCGGTTTCCGTGAATATGCCCTCGGTCTCCGCAAGG
>CADEFK010000044.1:1957-16905 GCA_902826595.1 uncultured bacterium
CGCCGACGCGGCTCGCTCACATGTCGTACATAGCGTAAAATCCGTGTGCATGCGTGCCGATCGCGAGGGATTTCGCTATCGTGTCAGGCTTTACGGGTTTGAATATTTCCCAGTCGTTCTTGAGCGCAGTGGTTATCGGGGAGCAGCCCGCGGCCTGAGCGCCGTAGATCTTCGTGCCGTCTGACTCCACGAGCCCGAGCATCTCGAACTCCTTTATGGCCTTCCATACCTTGGTCAGCAGTGAACCGCTCGCCATCGGGACCACTATGTGTTTCGGAGTCCGCCAGCCCAGCTGCTCCATTATTTCAAAAGCGAACGATTTCGAGCCTTCCGCGTAATAGGGCCTCATATTGATATTCACGAACGCCCAGCCGAACTTCCCCGCAACCTCGCTGCAGAGCCTGTTTACGTCGTCATAGGTGCCCTTTATGCCGATAAGGTTCGCGCCGTAAACGGTCGTCCCGATTATCTTCGCCTGCTCCAGGTTATGGGGTATGAATATGTAGCTTTCGAGGTTCCCCGAAACCGTGAGGGACGCCACCGCGTTGGCAAGGTTGCCGGTCGAGGCACATGCCGCGGTCTTGAACCCGAATTCCTTCGCCTTGGATAGGGCGACGGAAACGACCCTGTCCTTAAACGACAGCGTGGGATAACATACGGCGTCGTTCTTTACGTAGATCTCCTTCACGCCGAGCGCACGGCCGAGGTTTTCCGCCCTGATGAGCGGGGTAAAACCCACCTTGAGTCCGACCGTCGGCTCCTCGTCCACGGGAAGAAGCTCCTTATACCTCCAGATGCTTCTGTCCCTGCTTTCTATGACTTCCCTCGTAAGGACTCTCTTTATCCCGTCGTAATCATACGAAGCCTCGAGCGGTCCGAAGCACGCCTCGCAGACGTGAAGCGGCTCCTTGGGGTATTCCTCTCCGCACTCCTTGCACTTTAGTCCCTTGACGAAACTCATAAAATCTCCTGCATATATATTGAATAAATCAAAGAAGTTACCCTCTAACCGGAAGGTTGTCAAAGCCCGGAATTCGGGCCCATCGGCCCCTACCAGTTGTCCCTTTTCTGGATTTCCTCATTCTGGTCTTTATCGTCCCCTTCGAGTTCCACCAGTTCGAACTGGTCTGCCTCGAGCATATTGCCGTTCATTCTGTAAATGCCGCCCACGATAAGATAGTCGTCGTCAGCGATCTCCCACACGCCCGGCATCTCGACGTTTATATAATTACCGTTTAAATCGACGAGCCTGAAGGTTGTCACGGCGTCTTCTTCCTCGGGATCAGCTTCGCTCACCGCCGCGGCTATGCCCTCGACCGCTACCGTCGCCCCGTCGAAGGCGATAGGCGAGAATAGAATCTTGGAAATCGAGGCCCTGAACCCCTGCACGCTCATCCCCGGCACGTATTCGGGCTTCTTATTACAGCCCGCGGCAATCGCGAACAACAATACCGCCGCAATCAAAGGCATTCTCTCCGGTCTCAATATCGGTCCCCCTCGGCCATTCAAATTTGTTCGAGAATTTAGACTTAATAATTCACGTGGTTATATTTTACCCTACCCGTTAAATTATTATTAATATTAATATGGCATAATAGATACCTCGTACCCGCCGGAAGCGGGGCAGATACATTACAAAGGAAGACGTAATCATGGATATATTTTCCGGAGCCGGATATGGAATAGCCAGGATCAGGGCGCCAGAAAGCGACAATAATTATAATTATATCGTCTGGTGTACGGAGACCTCCGAGTGCGCCGTCATAGACCCGTTCGACCCGGTCCCCATACTGAACTTCGTCAGGCAGGGCAACCTCAGAATCAAATACATAATCAATACGCACTGCCACCCCGACCATATTAAAGGGAACGACCCTATACTCAAGGTGACGATGTCCGAGATACTGGTCCACCCGCTCGGCAGGGACATGGTCTCACCCAGGTCAAGGGCATTGAACGGCGGGGATACGATCGAGGTCGGCAGATTGAAACTGAACGCCATACACACCCCCGGGCACTGCCCGGAACATTTGATCCTCGTCATGGGTGAAAATTTATTCTCCGGCGACACCCTGTACCTGGCGGGCACAGGGAATCTCAAGAACAGGGGAGACGCAAACGAGCTCATTAAGACCATTGAGAATACTGTCCGTACTCTCCCTGACGGCCTGCGCGTATTCCCCGGGCACGACTATTCGGAATCCAACCTGAGGTTCGCCCTCGACCTCGAGCCCGGAAACAAGGAAGCGTCAAAAAGGCTTAAGCAGATCGAAAAGTTACGCATGAAGGGGAAAGAGCCCGCTCCGTCAACGATCGGAGAGGAAAAGAAATACAACCCGTTTCTCCGCTACGACTCCCCCGGGATAATGAAAGAGCTGAGAAAAAGAAACCCGGACCTCGGTGATGAGAAGCCCTCTTATTTCATCGAGCTCAGGAAGCTGAGGGACGGGTGGAAATGAAGTCCGGCTTCGCCTGAGCCTGCACCCGGAAATCCGTTTTGGTATAATAAAGCCTTATGATTATAAAGGAATCGGAACAGTTTAAAGCACTGAGAGCGCTGCTAAACGAGCGCATACTCTTTATAGACGGCGCTATGGGCACGATGATACAGCGCCACAAGCTTGGTGAAGACGACTTCCGCGGAGAGATTTTCAAAGATCACCCGCATGACCTCAAGGGCAATAACGATCTCCTCTGCCTCACGAGACCGGACATAATATCCGGCATACACCGGAGCTATCTCGAAGCCGGCGCCGATATAATCGAGACCAATACTTTCAACGCGAACCGTATATCCCAGTCAGACTACAATCTCGAAGGCATCGTTTTTGAATTGAACAAGGCCGCGGCCGGCCTCGCCAGAAAAACTGCGGACGAATTCATGTCAGAGCACCCCGGCCGCAAGTGCTTCGTCGCCGGAGCGCTCGGTCCCACGACCAAATCCGCATCCATCTCCCCCGACGTCGGCGATCCTGCCGTCAGGGGCGTCACGTTCGACGAGCTTGTCGAAGCCTACTACGAACAGCTCCGGGGACTCGTGGCCGGGGGCGTGGACATCATACTCGCCGAGACGACGTTCGACACGCTTAATCTCAAGGCCGCGATTTACGGAATATACAGGTTCCTGGACGAGCACCCGGTCCGTCTCCCCCTGATGCTCTCAGTTACCATCACGGACGCATCGGGGCGGACGCTCTCGGGTCAGACTATAGAAGCCTTCTGGAACTCAATCAGGCATGCCAAGCCGCTCAGCGTCGGTATAAACTGCGCGCTTGGGGCTGCGGAGATGCGCCCATACTTGGAAGAGCTCTCGAGGATCGCGGACTGCTACGTCAGCTGCTACCCGAACGCCGGGCTTCCGAACCCTCTGAGCGAGACGGGATACGACCAGACGCCGGCTGATACGTCGTTCTATCTCGAGGAATTCGCCGCGAGCGGGTTTCTCAACATCGTGGGCGGGTGCTGCGGCACGACGCCCGAGCACATACGGGCTATCGCGGAGAAGGTCGCCAAGTACCCCCCCCGCCGGGTCCCCGAAATCGCTCCCGCCGCGCGGCTGAGCGGGCTCGAGACGCTTAACATCGGCGAGAACGCTCCTTTCATCATGGTAGGGGAGAGGACCAACGTGACTGGCTCCCCCAGGTTCGCGAAGCTCATCAAGGAAAACGATTTCGAGGGTGCGCTAGCCGTGGCGGCGCAGCAGGTCGAGAACGGAGCTAACATCATCGACGTGAACTTCGACGAAGCTCTGCTCGACGGCGAGGCATGCATGACGCGTTTCATGAACCTCATCGCGTCCGAGCCCGACATATCGCGCGTACCGGTAATGATAGACAGCTCGAAGTTTTCCGTCATAGAGGCGGGTCTCAAGTGCATCCAGGGCAAGTGCGTAGTCAACTCCATAAGCCTTAAGGAAGGGGAGGAAAAGTTCCTGGAGCAGGCGAGGAAGGTGATGCGTTACGGGGCTGCGGCCGTGGGGATGGCGTTTGACGAGAAAGGGCAGGCGGCTACCAAAATCGACAAGGTGCGTATATGCGTAAGGGCGTATAAACTCCTCACCGGGAAAGTAGGCATGGACCCCTGCGACATAATATTCGACCCCAACGTCCTCACCGTGGCGACAGGGATAGAGGAGCACAATAACTACGCGCTCGATTTCATAGAATCGGTAGGGGAAATCAAGGCCGCGTGCCCGGGCGCTAAAACGAGCGGCGGCATAAGCAACATATCGTTCTCTTTCCGCGGGAACAATCTCGTCAGGGAGGCCATGCACAGCGCTTTCCTTTACCACGCCATTAACGCGGGCCTCGACATGGCCATAGTGAACGCCGGTATGCTCGAGGTGTACGAGGAGATAGACAGGGAGCTCCTTCAGAAGGTGGAGGACGTGCTCCTTAACAGGAAACCCGAAGCCACTGAAATACTCATAGAATACGCAGAGAGGATAAAAGGCACGGGCGAGACAAGAGAAAAAGAGACCGAAACCTGGAGAGGGGGGAGCGTCGAGGAACGCCTGTCTCATGCACTAGTCAAGGGTATAGATGCATTTATTGAGACCGACACCGAAGAAGCGCGGCTTAAGCATGAGAAACCGCTCGACGTAATCGAAGGCCCCCTCATGGACGGTATGAAGGTGGTCGGAAAGCTCTTCGGCGAGGGCAAGATGTTCCTTCCCCAGGTCGTAAAGAGCGCCCGCGTGATGAAGAAGGCGGTCGCATATCTGGAGCCGTTCATGGCGGCCGAGAAACTGAAATCGGGAGGCGGCAGGGCAAGGGGGAAATTCGTAATAGCGACCGTCAAGGGGGACGTCCACGATATAGGTAAGAATATCGTCTCGGTAGTGCTGGGCTGCAATAATTACGAGGTTTTTGATCTGGGCGTGATGGTCCCCTGCGAGAATATTCTGAAAAAAGCGAAGGAAGTGGACGCAAATATCATAGGATTGAGCGGCCTCATCACACCTTCGCTCGACGAGATGGTCCACAACGCCTCCGAGATGGAGAGGCAGGGGTTCAGAACCCCGCTCCTCATAGGGGGCGCCACAACGAGCAAGGCCCATACGGCGATAAAAATAGCCCCCCATTACAGTGGCGTCGTGAGCCATGTGCTCGATGCCTCCCTCGTCGTGGGCGTGTGCAACGACCTGCTCAACCCGGAAAAGCACGGGGAATTCGCAAGGGAGCAGGCAAAGCGCCACGACGAGCTCCGGAAGCTCCACGAGAAATCGAGGCTCAAGACGGGATACCTGCCGATAAACCGGGCCAGAGCCAAGGGGTTTGCCGACGATTGGAAGAAAGCCCGGATCGACGTGCCTGAAAAGCTCGGAGTCCAGGTATTCGATCACATACACCTCGAATACGTCATACCGTTCATAGACTGGTCGCCGTTTTTCTGGGTGTGGGAGCTGAAAGGGCAATACCCCAAGATTCTCGAGCACAAGAAATGGGGCAAGCAGGCGAAGAACCTTTTCGACGACGCTCAAAAGCTCCTGAAACGCATAATCTCCGAAAAAAGGTTCAGGCCCAAAGCGGTGCTCGGTTTCTGGCCCGCCGGAAGAAAAGGGGACGACGTCGAGGTTTACTCGGACACCAGCCATACTGAGGCTATAGCCTCCTTCCACTTTCTCCGCCAGCAAAAGGACAGGGGGGAGAACGAAAAATACCTCTGCCTGGCGGATTTCGTGGCGCCAGCGGAATCGGGGCGGGACGACTATCTGGGCGGGTTCGTAGTGACGGCGGGCGATGGAGTCGAGCAGTACGCGGATTACTTCAAGGAGAAGAACGACGATTACTCGGCGATCATGGTACAGGCGCTCGGGGACAGGATAGCCGAAGCGCTTGCCGAGATGATGCACAAAAAGGCGCGCGAGAACTGGGGGTACGGAAAAAGCGAGGACCTCTCGTACGAGGACATGAGCAAGGAAAAGTACAGAGGTATCAGGCCCGCGCCCGGCTATCCCGCGTGCCCCGACCACACCGAGAAGGAAACGTTGTGGAAGCTCCTGGAAGCGGAGAAGAACATAGGCGTGAGGCTCACCGAGAACTACGCAATATACCCGCCGAGCTCGGTCGCCGGGCTCTATTTCGCGCATCCGAAGGCGAAGTATTTTCACGTCGGAGAGATAGACAGGGACCAGGCGGAGGACTATGCGAGGCGAAAGCAAATGACGCTTGCGGAGGCCGAAAAGTGGCTCAGGCCCAATCTCGGGTACTGAGTCTGAAAGGGCCTAATCGCTAACGGCGGTAATGCCGGAGAGTATCTCTATCAATTCCAGAGAGAACCTCGACCTCGGAAGGACAATATCGTATCCGGCGGCGAGCGCCTCCTTCATGAGCCCTTTCTCAACATGGGGCAGGTAGCCTATAACCCGCACGCCCTTAAGGTCGTCCCGGCCTTTAATCGCCCCGATTAACTGCATGGCGTTTATTTTTTTGCTCCCGAGGTCGACTATCACCAGTGAAGGTCTCCCCGATAGCGCCTTTTCCGCAAGCTCGTCCGCTCCCTTTATAAATTCCATATCGAGACCGGCCGACTGTGCGGCTTCCCTGATCTTCGAAGCGAAGAAGATATCGTCCAGGATTGCCACCGCGTAAAATCGTTTGATATTATCGGCCATTCTATTACTCACTTTAAAAATAGAGTGTATATTAAATCCCCGTTCACTCAAAACCGTGCGGGTCATGAGAAAAGTAAAGATAAAGACTATATTCTTCGATGCAGCCGATACGCTCTTCTACATAAAGGGCGGGCTTGGCCGCACATACGCCGATGTCGCGAGGAAGTACGGCGCTGACCCCGACCCTTCCGATATCAAGAAAGCGTTCTCGCGCGCCTTCAAGTCTTCCCCGCCGCTCGCCTTCGGAAACGTCTCGGACATAGAAAGGCAGAGGCTCGAAAGGGGATGGTGGAAGGCTGTCGTGGAAAGCGTTTATTCGGAGATAGGGATGTTCGACGGGTTCGAGCCGCACTTCGACGAGCTCTTCGAGGTGTTCAGGGGCGAGGCATGGACGCTCTTTCCCGAAACCGTCGAGGTGCTGTCAGCCTTAAAGAGCGGGGGTTACAGCCTCGGCATTATATCCAACTTCGACTCCAGGGTCTATGACGTAATGAGGGATTTGGGTATATTCGAATTCTTCGACCTCTTCGTAATATCGAGCGAAGCGGGTCACGCCAAACCGTCCCACGAAATTTTCTCGATGGCCCTCGAGCGGGCGGGAAGGAAGCCCCGAGAGGTGATACACGTGGGGGACGACCTCCGCAACGACTTCCACGGGGCGAGGGCTCTTGGCATCAGGGCGTTCCTCCTCGACAGGGAAGGGGAATACGCCGGCGTCCGCGGAATGGACAGGGTAGAAAACCTCACAGCGATCAAGAGCGTGCTCGGCAAAAAAGTCTGAACCCGAAAGTCAATTCATAAATCGAGGAGGAGCATCATGACAGGAGCAGCATTGGCTTTATTGGTCGCGGCCGTATGGGGCATCTCCCCGATCTTCGAAAAACTGAGCCTCGTGAAGACAGCGCCTTTTACGGTAATGACGATCCGGTTTATGTTCACTACGGCAATCGTAGTAATTATCTCCATAGCGACAGGCCACTTCAGGGATATAAAGAACGTGGATGCAGTTTCCCTCATCTGGATATGCCTGGGAGGGCTGGTCGGGGGGATAATCGGGCTTCTCTTATATTTCGTCGTGCTCAAGCAGAACCTGGCGAGCCATGTTGTGCCGCTTGTGGCTTCGTTCCCTCTTTTCACCACCCTGTACGCGTACATTTTTCTTAAGGAACAGATAAGCGCCCTACGCCTCGCGGGTATTATTCTCGTGGTTATCGGTATAGTGCTCATAAACTGGGGCAGGATAGTCCCCGGTCAGGAGCTGTGATTTTTTGCAGGTTCCTTCGTGTTTGAAGCGAAAACTATAAAAGCCATAGAAGGCCTTCTGGAGGACTCCCTCATGGCGAAATGTATGCCGTCGAGCACCCAGCCCTCGCCGACCCACCTGTTTATCACCTTCTCCAGCTCCTCGTCCGTAACGAGCGGGACCTCGACAACCTTGTAGCTCGTGTATTCCATGGGCTATTTCCGGGACCTCTTTAGAAGCTTTGCCGCTTCCACGGCGTGGTACGTGATTATGAGATCGGCCCCGGCCCTCTTGATGCTCGTCAGTATCTCCATCATGACCTCCGCTTCGTCTATCCACCCCATGCGCCCTGCGGCCTTGACCATGGAATACTCGCCGCTCACGTTGTATGCGGCGACAGGGTGGTCGAACTCCTCCCTTGCGGCCCTGATAACGTCGAGATAGGAGAGCGCGGGCTTTATCATCACTATATCCGCACCTTCGTCTATATCGAGGGCGATCTCCCTCATCGCCTCCCTCACGTTGCGGCGGTCCATCTGGTAGCCCTTCCTGTCCCCGAACCGGGGCGGGGACTCCGCCGCCTCCCTGAAAGGGCCGTAGAATGAAGAGGCGTACTTCGCGGAGTAGGCCATAATCGGCAGGCCATCGAATCCGTTATCGTCGAGCGCCTCCCTTATGACCCCCACGCGCCCGTCCATCATGTCGGACGGAGCGACCATATCGGCCCCTGCCTCCGCGTGAGAGAGGGCCATTTTTGCGAGATATTCTATCGTCTCGTCGTTATCCACGACGCCCTGTTTGATAATGCCGCAGTGCCCGTGGCTCGTATACTCGCACATGCAGACGTCCGTAATGACCACGAGCCCCTTCGCCTTCTTTTTCAGCTCCCTGACGGCCTTCTGAATGACGCCGTTCGGGTCGTAGCCTTCCGAACCGGTCTCGTCCTTCTTGTCCGGTATCCCGACTAGGAGTACAGAATTGATCCCAAGCTCACCGGCCAGAAGCGCCTCCCTTACGATATTGTCAACGGACTGCTTGTAGATACCGGGCATCGAGCTTACTTCCACTTTCTGACCCTTGCCCGGCGTGACGAACATCGGGTATATGAGCTCGCCCGCCGATATGGAGGTCTCGGCGATCATATCTCGAAGCCGCTCGTTTTTTCTGAGCCTTCTCGGACGGTAGGCGGGAAAATACATGGCTATTAATATTAATTGCTCTTTGGACAGTAAGTCAATAAAGGTCATTCATATTTCTGCTTTAACTTTTGATGTTTCCGTGCTTTTGTATATTATTAGTTCCCGGCATATACGCCGCGGTATATGACGATGGACGACGATAAAGAGAAAAAGAGCCTCGACTTCATAAGGGCGATCATCGAGGAAGATCTCGGGAGCGGGAAATACGGGGGCAGGGTCGCGACCAGGTTCCCCCCCGAGCCTAACGGCTACCTCCACATCGGTCACGCGAAATCCATATGCCTCAACTTCGGAGCAGCCGAGGAATACGCGGGCACGTGTAACCTCAGGTTCGACGATACGAACCCCGCCAAGGAAGATACCGAGTACGTCGAATCTATAATGAGAGACGTCAGGTGGCTCGGCTTTGACTGGGGGGATAGGCTCTTCTACGCATCCGACTACTTCCAGCAATTATACGATTACGCAGTCGGGCTTATAAAAAAAGGCAAGGCTTACGTCGACAGCCTGAGTGCCGACGAGATAAGAGAGTATAGAGGTACTCTCAGCGAGCCCGGCAGGGAAAGCCCTCACAGGGAGAGGCTGGCAGAGGAGAACCTAGACCTCTTCGAGCGCATGAAAAATGGCGAGTTCGAGGAGGGTGCCCACGTGCTCCGTGCGAAGATAGACATGTCTTCGGGCAATATCAACATGCGCGACCCGGTCATGTACAGGATACTCCGGGAGCCCCATTACAGGACGGGCGACGAGTGGCGCATCTATCCGCTTTACGACTATGCCCACTGCATATCGGACTCCATAGAAGGTATAACGCACTCCCTCTGCACTCTCGAGTTCGAGGATCACAGGCCTCTCTACGACTGGTTCCTGGACGAGCTCGGCATATACCACCCCAGGCAGATCGAGTTCTCGCGCCTTAACCTCAACTACACGGTCATGAGCAAGAGGCGTCTCCTCGAGCTCGTTCAAAAGGGGTACGTCAACGGATGGGACGACCCCAGGATGCCCACCATCTCGGGCCTGAGGAGGAGGGGATATACGCCGGCCTCGATAAGGAATTTCTGCTCGCGGATAGGTGTCACGAAGCAGGAAAGCGTCATAGACATGTCGCTCCTTGAGCACAGCGTGAGGGACGACCTCAATAAGAAGGCCCGCCGCGTCATGGGGGTGCTCGATCCGCTCAAGGTGGTGATAACCAACTATCCCGAGGGACTCACGGAAGAAATGGACGCCGTGAATAATCCGGAGGACGAGGGCATGGGGAAGAGGAAGGTGCCTTTCTCCGGCGAGCTCTACATCGAAAGGGACGATTTTATGGAAGACCCGCCCAGGAAGTTCTTCCGCCTCTCGCCAGGCGCCGAAGTAAGGCTCAGGTACGCCTATTTCGTCAAATGCACCGACTTCGTAAAGGACGAAAACGGCGAAATAACGGAGATCCGCTGTACATATGACCCTGAGACGAGGGGAGGGGACGCGCCAGACGGCAGGAAGGTCAAGGCTACGATACACTGGGTATCGGCAAAGCATGCAATAACCGCGGAAGTAAGGCTCTACGACAGGCTCTTCACCGAACCCGAGCCCGGAAGCGGCGGAGAGGATTACAAGGACCATCTCAATCCCGGGTCGCTCACGGTGCTCAAGGACTGCAGGCTCGAGCCCGGTCTCGCCCAAGCTGAGCCCGGCGTCAATTATCAGTTCGAGAGACTGGGGTATTTCATTCCCGACTGCATCGATTCGAAAAAAGGCTCACCGGTATTCAACAGGACGGTCACACTTAAAGACGCGTGGGCCCGGGAAAAGGGAAAGCAGGATTAGGCGCCGCTTTGTTCAGCAGACATCCCGTATTATCCCCCATATTGAAAGCCTTCCTTTCCGAGCATCCGGCCGTCGAGATATAAGTTGTCGTTCTTGTCAATTCCGACCCTACCTCCGGCGATGAGATTATAGACGGCGTACGGGTATATCTTCCACTCGCCCCTTGAGCGTATGAGCTCGCTCACCGCCCCCGCATCCTGTTCTTTGTATCCCGCCAGTGATATGGGCTCCGACTGAACGATGGCGGGCCCGAACCTCTCCCGCTCCCTCTCGAGGTAAACCGTGCATTTTATAGAGCCCTCGCCCGCCCGCATGGCCTGAACGGACGCGTCAACCCCCCTGACGAGATAGTCCTTCGTTATATCCCCGGGGTAGAGGTTTATCACGCGGTTCCTGTATCTCCCGAGAAGCATGGCGCCGGGACGCCGCCTGTAACCCGCGAGCACGATGAGGTCCGGTCTGCGGATTTCCTCAATCATAGCTAGAGCGGCGGCATCATAATAATCCCTCATCTCATCGTCGTCGGGGTTCCTGCCGAGGGAAGAGAAAAAGATTTTTGAGCTCAGGGAAAGGACCGGGATTCCGAGCCCGGCCGCCTTTAACGCCCCCCCGCATCCGGGGACATTCGTGAACACAGCCGAGATCTCCGCGCGGGGTTTCACGCCGCTCGCCCGGAGTCTTTCTCCCGCCTCGTGCATGGCCATGAAGCTCGTCCCAGAGCCTGAAAGGAAAACCGCGACCCTCATGGGCTCGTCCGAGGGACTGTAGATTGGCTCTATCAGAGGGGTATTCATCGGATGTAAAATTCATTTGCAATATCTTTCAAGTCATGGAAAGTATATCTACTTGAACGACATGAGCAACTTCCGCCAGAGGATACTCACGGCTGTAATAGCGGTGCCGATACTGTATGCGATATTCCGCATCGGGGGGATCGTATTCCTCCTCTTCATAATGGCCCTCATACTCTTCGGCCAGATAGAGTTCCAGAAGCTTCTGCGGGCGAGGAACTTTCCATCGGAAAGGATATCGGGGATCGCTTTTTCGCTCCTCCTAGCCCTCTCGGCATACATCGGCTATCTCTACCTCATGATGACCTTTACGGGCGCGGTAGTGCTCATACTCGTTTCCGAACTGTGGAAGCTCAGGGAAGGCGGCACCGTACAGAGGGCGGGTGTGACCCTCTTCGGGATAATATACATCGGCTGGCTCCTGAGCCACGCCGTACTCCTCCGGGACATAGGCGGCATGGGCGCGGTCAGGGAGTTCGCCGCGAGCGTTCAGGGCCTTGAAGACCCCGGATTTTTCTACATATTCTTCACAGTCGCGTGCACGTTTCTCAACGACACCGGAGCTTATTTTACCGGGCTCAGGATCGGGAAAAGGAAACTCGCCCCCGCCATCAGCCCCGGGAAGACTGTGGAGGGCGCGATAGGCGGGGTCATCGCCTGCATCCTGACCGGAATAATCGTTAACTACGGGTTCGGCTCCCCTCTCAATTCCGACTGGACGATTTTCTTCTCGATACTCATAGCGGTCACGGCGGTGCTCGGGGATCTTGTGGAATCAGCGATTAAACGGGGGGCGGGCATCAAGGATACGGGCGACATAGTGCCCGGACACGGCGGGGTGCTCGACAGATTCGACAGCCTTATGTTCGTATTCCCGGTATCTTATTATTTCGTCCTCCTCTATTACATATCAGCGGGCGCTATCCCCGGTTAATTAAAACCGCCAAAACTCCGCGACACCTCTCTCGTTATCGCGTCCGCCTGCTCCCTCCTTATCATTATCCTGAGCCCTATAAGTATCAGGACGTTAAACGTAAGTCCCAGAAGGGCCGCGAACTGCTCCTTGTAGAATATAAACACGTACGTAAGGAGTATGGAGACGAGGACAGACCACTCGAATATACGGTAAGCAAGCAGCCGCGATTTCCTCAGGTAATAGACTCCGAGAAAAACGAAAACGCCCGACAATACCGAAGAGAATATACGGGCCTTGTCGACGAACGTCAGGTCTCTGAGATCGGTCATAATATTTTCGAGAGCGCGTATATCCATTATCCTGTCGGTCCCGAACCCTATAAAGAGGGTAATGACCGCCACGTACACGAGTGTCACAAATAGCTGCAGAAGGAAGAAGACGGTTATACATGTCCTGAAATAACGGCTGACTGCGATTCTCTCATAAAACTTCCTGAACGCCCTTTTGGCCCGTGTATATACCCACGGCTGCGGGGCGGGGAGAGCGGCCGTCGAGACGATAAGATCCCTCACGGGAACTGTAAGCGGGTTATCCTGATCGCTCTTAGCCAGATAAGCGAGCACCTTTTTCTTCTCGTCCTCGTCGAGGTCGCTGATCGCTGCCTCCTCAAGGCCCCTGAGCGCGTTTATCAGATATTCCCTCTTCGTGAATGTCCAGCCGGATTTAATCATCTGCATGGAGATGACTATGAGAATGAATACCATGTACATAATCGAGACAGAGGGCTCGAAAAAATAATTGTTGTCTTTCGTGACGAACTTTCCGACTTCGTCTATGAATGTCCCGAACCCCGCTCCCCCGAGGATCACCGCCCAAAGCTCGCTCCGCCTCCCGATAAACGCGATCAATATGACTATGGATACGAGCATCAGGAGCCCGCCCCAGAGCATGTGCGCAATATGAAGAGCTCCGCCGCCGATCTGGGGATAACCCGTCATGTGGAGAAAGAGCCTTATGGTCAGGATCGCAGAGACCGCGCAGACGAGGAAGACTTCGGCGTAATAAAATGCTTCGAGGTTCCTGACAAATGGGGCATTACTTTTCATATCGGGTTCCATTGTTTATTCTATGTTAATCTCACTTGTTAATCCACCGTTTTGGTGTCATATTAACGGTATTTGATCACCCCCGACAACCAGATGAAAGATCATGATACCGCGTTTTCCCCGCCCACGGTCGAGGCATCGAAAGACCAGGACAATACCCTCGTACTGAAGATAAAGGGCCGCCTCGACGTATACTCGACGGGAAAGATCTGGAAGGACTCTTCCTCCGAACTGGAGAAATCGGCGCCCCGGAAGCTGATCATAGACGGAGAGGGGATCGAGTACTGCGACGCCACGGGCATAGCGCTCCTTATCGAGCTTAAGCTGATTCAGGAGAAGAAAGGGGGAATCTTCGAGCTGAGGGGGCTAAGCGAAGACAACGAGAAACTCTACCGGCTCTTCAATTTCGATGTCCTCGCGAAACCCGACGGGGGAGGAGAGCCGCCTTCCGGGAACGTCCTCGAAAGGGTAGGCAAGAAATCGTGGGAAATGCTCGAAGAGCTGAGGGTGCATATTTATTTCACGGGACGCGTCACGGTCGGGCTCTTTAACGCCGCCCTCAACCCCTTCAAAATAAGATGGAAGGAAGTCTTCGTCACATGCGAGAAGTTCGGAGCCAACTCGCTCTTCATCATCGCGCTTGTAAATTTCCTGGTGGGCCTCGTAATCGCGTTTCAATCGGCCATACCCATGCAGCAGTACGGCGCCCAGATATTCGTCGCCGACCTGATCGTCATCGCATATTTTAAAGAGCTCGGCCCGCTCATGACCGCCTTCGTAGTAAACGGCAGAAGCGGCTCGGCGTTCGCGGCAGAGCTCGGGACCATGAAGGTGAACGAGGAGCTCGACGCTCTTGACACCATGGGACTTGACCCCGTTAACTTTCTGGTCGTCCCCAAGGTGATTGCCGCCATTTTTATGCTCCCCCTGCTCACGGTCTTCGGGAACCTCTTCGGTCTCCTCGGGGGACTCGTCGTGATCCTGTCGATGGGATACACCTTTCAGACATACATAAACCAGATAACGGCTTCGGGAACGTACGTAATGCTCCTCTCGGGACTGTTCAAGACCCTCTTTTTCGCGGTGCTCATTGCGGGCGTCGGCTGCCTTTCGGGGATGAGGGCTTCAAGAGGGCCGTCCGCGGTCGGCGACGCGGCGACAACGGCGGTCGTAACGGGGATTATACTTATGATCGTCGTCGACGGCATATTCGGAGTAATATATTACATCCTCGGGATCTGATATGAGTGACAGGAAAGATG
>CADEFK010000045.1:0-3137 GCA_902826595.1 uncultured bacterium
TTATTGTCGATGATCATGTGCCCTCGTTTCTAAAGGTACTCAAATTTATGAACTGGAAAACAAAGGCAAGGATTCAGAATGTAGTTTCTATGCTGCCGGAATCCCTTGGGTATCGATTTTATTATATGATCCAAAGACATTTTGGGGGATTTAGGAATCCGGACCCTCGCGAAGGTTTGGAAGCCGGTATCGCGATCTGCGAGATGATCGCTGATTCCGGTAGAGATATAAATGACAAAGTCTTTTTAGAGATAGGTACAGGCTGGAGAATTAACATACCCATAGCGTTATGGCTGCGCGGCGCAAAAAAAATAATAACGGTTGATATCAATCCCTATATAAAATTGGAGCTTATCAGGCAGGACCTGAAGTATATAACCGATCATCAGGCTGAGATCGTCGATATGTTCAAAAATAGTCTGAATGCCGACAGGTTCCGGAGATTGCTGCACACTGGAAAGCAAAAATGCGGTTTGCGGGAATCGCTGAGTTTGCTTGATATCGAATATCTGGCGCCTATGGATGCTTCAAAACTGCAATTACCCGCGAATTCTATTGATTACCAAATATCAAATAATGTGTTTGAGCACATCCCGCCTGATGTTATCGTGTCTATACTCAAGGAGGGGAACAGGCTCGTCCGGAATAACGGCTTGTTTGTGCACAGAATCGATTTTACCGATCATTTCGCCCACTCTGACAAATCAATTACTTTTGTTAATTTTCTGCAATATAACGACCGCGAATGGGAGAAAATAGTTCGGAACAAATTTATGTACGTGAATAGGCTGAGAGTTGACGACATGGAACGTATCTTTACTTCGACAGGTCAAAGGATATTATCCCTGTATCCGAGATTGGACCCTTCGATATCCGAATTGTATCGGGGCGGTGGTTTAGCCCTGGATGAACAATATAAGTTTAAATCCGAGGAAACGCTAAGTACGATCATCTGCTGGGTAGTTTCTGAGAAATGCCGCTGATACGTCCGGATATTCCCTAACATAAATAATTCCTGTAATCTCTTTGCATGGATTATTTTATCTTCGAGAGGGGGTGTCCCGATGTCCGTTTATCTCATCACGTACGAGCTCCATTTTGATAAGGACTATCAGAAGATTCACGAGGCGATCGAATCCCTGGGGGGGTGTATCCACTGCCTCCGGTCGATCTGGCTCGTCAACACGGGTTTCTCCATTCCGGAGATTCACGAGATACTCAAGGACAAGATAGATTCCGACGATTCCCTCCTGATACTGAAACCCTCCCGCGAATGGGACGGCCTCAACCTCCCCATAGCCTGTAAAACCTGGCTCAAGCATCATTTGTGATGCAAATTTGAAATCTATGAAATCTCTCACAGAAATTTTACGCCAGTACGAAATTGCATTTCGGGATCTAATAACATTCAAAACTCGAAGTAAAGATTCAAATACAAAAGATGCAATTATTCTTCAAGAACGGAGAGATTGGTCTTTCATATGTACGGCATTGGATGTTATAGGTGATTCAACTCTCGCCATAAAAAATTTCTTAGATTATGGATTAGAAGGTTTAACTGATGGGAATGATGATGGTGAAAAATATTTGCGTCTTTATGGTGTTCTTAATGCTACATACCTACAACAAGAAGCCATACGAGTTTTATATCGCAAAATGAATTTACAGAAATCAGAAAATGTGGAACAAAAGATCGAATATTTAAAGATACGCGACATAAGAATTAAGATCGGTTCGCACAGTAGTAATTATATAAATAGAATAAAAGGAGATAGAGAATCATATATTCCCATTAGGAATTCAATGAGAGGTTACAAATTTTGTTACCAGAACAATGAAAGAATAGCTGAGGAAATCTGGGTTGATTTAAACGAACCCCTAACGGAACATTTGAATCTGATAATTGATTTGCTGGATGAAACATATGAGAAGACAATTAAGACTGTGTATCGTGATAATAATCTCAAACAAAATGAGGAACTAAGCAAACTTACTGAATTGCGCAAACTCAAGGATAAAATTGCAAGTGATATCTGATACATAAAACTATATTCAATACTTCCCAATTCCTCCATCAAATGCTATTCTCTAATCTCACATGGTCATAGGCATCCCTAAAGAGCGGAAAATTCAGGAATACAGGGTTGCTCTCACACCCCAGGCCGTGCGCGTTCTCGTCGAGCGCGGGCACGGGGTCTTCGTCGAGAAGGACGCGGGTTTAGGGAGCGGGATACCCGACAGCGATTATAAAAAAGCGGGCGCGCGCATCGTAAAGACCGAGGAAGAGCTATTCAAAAAATCGGAGCTCATAGTAAAGGTAAAAGAGCCCCTCCCCGCCGAATACCCGCTGATAAAAAAGCACCACACTCTATTCTGTTATCTCCACTTGGCCGCCGACAAGAAATTAGTCGACGCCCTCAAGAAGAGCGGGTGCCGCGCGATAGCCTTCGAGACCGTGGAGCTCCCGGACGGCTCTCTCCCTCTCCTCGTCCCCATGAGCAAGATCGCCGGACGGCTGTCCGTACAGGTGGGCGTCCATTTCCTCCAGAAGTCGAAGGGAGGGAAGGGGGTCCTCTTGAGCGGCGCGGCAGGGGTGAGGAACGGCAGGGTAACCGTGATAGGCGGCGGAACTGTCGGTCTTAACGCCGTTCTCTCCGCATTAGGTCTCGGCGCGGAGGTGACGGTCATAGACAACAAACACGAGAAGCTCGAATTCTACTACGAGCATTTCGAAGGCAGGGTGAGGACGCTCCCCTCATACCCGGAGGTGATTTCGGAAGAGCTTGCAAGATCCGACCTCGCCGTGGGTGCAGTGCTGGTGACCGGGGCCAAAGCCCCGAGAGTGATAACGAAAGATATGATCGCCGGTATGGAAACGGGGAGCGTATTTGTGGACGTGGCGATAGACCAGGGGGGATGTTCGGAGACCAGCATGCCGACCACCCACGACTCCCCCGTTTACAAGACGCTCGGGGTGACGCATTACTGCGTTACGAACATGCCGTCGCTCGTCTCGGCCACCTCTACGTATTCCCTTTCCAATACGATTCTCCCCTACGCGGCGGCGCTCGCAGGAGGCGGGACCCAGCAAAACGAAGCGCTTTTAAAGGGTGTAAACGTGGATAACGGTGAGCTCA
>CADEFK010000045.1:3237-16570 GCA_902826595.1 uncultured bacterium
ACTTTTTATTCAGGGGTTATTCTACAAATCTCACCGTTAATTGCTTATCGGAGGAAAAATATGATGGTTAGTTACGGGAAGCTTACGACAAGGTTTTTTATCGCCTTCTTTCTTTTTTTTATTACGTCTTCCATCGAATACATTTCCTATGCTGAAGAAGAATACGTTACGGACGAGCTGATTGTAAAAATGAAGAGCGATGCGAACCAATCGGCTGCCGTATCCGGGATTCAATCGAGGGGCGCAGTAGTAAGCAAGTCCTTCTCCGATCTGGGGATAATGGTGGTTCAGTCAGCGCCCGGGGATACGATCGAGGACTTGCAGATGGCGCTCGAAGCCAATCCCGATGTCGAATACGTCGAGAAGAATTACATAGTGTATGCGGACCTGACCCCTAACGATCCGAGGTACGGTCAGCAGACTTATTTGAATGTAATAGACGCCCCTCCGGCATGGAACACCGAAACGGGTGACTCGAACGTCGTTATCGCGGTTCTCGATACCGGGGTGGAAACGGTGCACGAGGACATCTCGGGCAAGACCCTTCCGGGCTGCAGCGTCATCGGAAGCTTTACGGAAAACAGCTGCGGGACAAATGTAGACGATAATAACGGGCACGGTACCGGGGTTGCGGGCACTGCGGCGGCTAAAACCAACAACGGGCTGGGAGCCGCCGGCTTATGCTGGAATTGTCCGATCCTTCCCGTGAAGGTTTTGAGCGACAGCGGGTCGGGAACGCTTTCGGACACCATAGAGGGGATCAATTACGCCCGTAATTACGCGCTCAATAATCCATCCAAGAAAGTCGTGATAAACATGAGCCTCGGCAGAGACTGCCAGGCTTCGGGGGTTACTCAGGCCGAGCAGGACGCCATTACCGCCGCGTGGAACGCCGGGGTTCTGGTCGTCGCGTCGGCCGGGAATTCAGCAAGCAGCAATCTTCAGTGTCCGGCCGCAGCGAACCATGTGATAGCCGTGTCGGCGACCACAAATAGTGATACGCTTGCGAGCTTTTCGAGTTACGGGAGTTTCGTCGATCTGGCCGCACCGGGCGTAGGTATTGTCAATGCGGTCGGGACTTCAAACGTAGCCGGAAGTTTTTACACCTCCTGGTCGGGCACTTCGTTCTCCTCCCCGGTAGTAAGCGGGGTAGCCGGGCTCGTTTGGTCCGCGGATACTACGCTGACCAACGCGGAAGTGGAACAGATATTGAAGGATACGGCCGAGAACATCGGCTCTTCTCTTTACTTCGGGGAAGGGAGGGTAAATGCCGATTTCGCGGTTGACCTGGCTTCCTCAGGCAGCCCTGCACCACCCACGCCCGCTCCGACGCCGGCTCCGACGCCTCCCCCGGCAGCGAGCGGCACACTGACCGGATTTAACCCGGGAACGGCCGGTAACCGGAATTCGTTGACCGTGACGGGCGCTCCCGAAGGCGCGGTCGTGAAATTCTACTATTCGAGAACTTCGGGCACGACCTCCATTACCACCGGGGTGTGCAAGGGGAAAGCGCTCAATTTAAGCAGCCCGATATCGCTTGGCTCCGCCGTCGCGGACTCGACCGGGAAAGCCACCATAAACCCCACTCTGTCGAGCACGCTGGGCGGAAGGACCGTGTACGTTCAGTCGAGGGTGGAGACTTCGGCTTCGTGCAAGATTACGAACCGGGTTACTCAGTCGATCAAGAGGAAATCCGGGTCTTCTTCGGGAGGCGGATGGTTCTTTCGCTGATAGATCACCGCATTTAGTCTCTTATGCGGCCCTGACCGGGATTTGATATGAGTCCAGGGCCCGGTACAATACAGGTATCCTCAAGAGCGGTAAGGGGTGCGCCGCCTGATCGAAGTTCCGGCCGGCAGGGTTTATCTGCAGCCGTATATCCGGTCCCGGTGGCCGCAAACTTTCCGGCCATATTTCATAATCTGGTAACCGTAGATATGGCCCGGCTGATGGTCATATGACTTTTGCCAATTTCCATAGGAACTTGACACGGATATTTTAATCTAAATAATATAAGACTTCATGACGAAAATTCTCGCGGTTCTGGTTCTCACTGTTTCCCTGCTCTTCGTAATAAACTGCGGCTCCAAAAAAATTCCCAAGGACTTAACCGACGAGCAGCTCTACGACGCGGCGGTCAAGGAACTCACGGCCGACAAGGGCGGCTTCCCGTGGATTTTCAGGGGCAGGGATTACGACATGATCTTCGCCTACCTCAAGGAGATACAGCTCAGACACACATACAGCCCGTATGCGGCGCTCGCCGAGCTCAGGACGGGCGATGCGTACTTCGAGAAAGAAGAATACGAGCAGGCGGCGATCGAGTACGAGGAATTCCTGAAGCGGCATCCCGGCCATGCGGAAGCCCCCTATGCCACATACAGTCTAGCCCTTTCCTACTATAATGAGATAAGCAGTCCGGACAGAGACCCTCTCAATACCAGGCTAGCCCTTCAGTGGTTCGATACCTTTATAGAAAAATACCCCGATTCCCCGCTCGTGCCCGACGCCAGCGCAAGGGCCTTGCGGTGCCGGGACAGGCTCGCCCGCAGAGAAATATACATAGGCAACTTTTATTCGCGGCGCGATAATTACAAGGCTGCGGCAGACAGGTACAAGATCGTGGTTGAGGATTATAACGATACCCAGAGGTACCAGGAAGCGCTCTTTCTGCTGGGCAAGGCGTACGCGAAATCGGACCAGTACGACCTGGCGAGGCAGACCCTCAACCGTCTCGTTCAGGAATTCCCCAACGAAAAGTATTCCGGCAAGGCCACCTCGCTCCTGAACGATATACAGGGCAAGACGGCTCCCCCCCCGCAGGAAGAAAAGAAGGAAGAGCCCGCGGCTCCGCAGCAAGGATGAGAATTCTCTACTGTGTCTTTCTTGGTTTAATGCTTTTCGCCGCGTCTTGCGGCGGCGACCAGGACAAGGAAATCGAAGAAGTCCTGGCCCTGAGGACCAAGGCCTTCGAAACGAAGGACACGGACCTCTACATGACGCTTATCGCACCCGATTACAAGCAGGAGAAGAAGGGCAAGACGATAGGGCCTGCGGAGGTTAAGAAGAATTTCGAGGTGAACGTAAAGCTCTTCGATACCCTGCGTATCACCAATGCCGACAGGACCATATATCAGGACGGCGACAGGGCCGAGGTCTATCAGAAGACGCTCGTAGATGCCCAGGACGACGAAGGCAGAAGCAGGCTCAGGCTCAAGGAAAAGCTCCTGCTGGCCAGGGAAAACGGCAAATGGGTGATCGTCAGGGAGTCGGACGAAGATTTATTCTACGGGTACGTTTTCGGGCGCAATAAGCACTAGCCCCGCCTCTTACATGCCAAATTTCCTTTCCGCCTCCTCCTGCTCTTCCTTGCAGCTTATGCAGAGCGTGGTCTCCGGCCTTACCTCGAGCCTGACTTCGCCTATTTCCTCCCCGCATATCTCGCACACGCCGTAAGTCCCGTCTTCCGTTTTCTGTATCGCCTTTTGTATTTTTTGTATCAGTTTCCTCTCCCTATCCCTTTTGCGGAGCTCTATCGTCTGGCTTGACTCCGAGAGCGCCCTGTCGAGCGGGTCGGGAAAGGTGCCGTCGCCCTCGCTCATGCGAGTAACTGTATCGTCCGCTATGCCCAGCAGGCCGCCCATCTTCTTTATGAGGATTTCCCTGAAGTGCTTGAGCTTTTGCTTATCCATGAAAAAATTATAGCACTTATGGCAAATACTGTAAACGCGGGCGGGCATCCCGGGAGTGCGCCGAATCCCGCTGATTATGCAGCCGGGATTTCTCTGTTATTATAATGGGCGGCATGGGAATACCTAACGGGGAACCATTGTATAAATTATCCAAGATCAGGTTTAGGGCGTCCGGGAACTCGGTTGCGCTCTTCTCCGATTTCCTTCTCGGTCTCGGCTCCCTCGGGGTTTCCGAGGACGTGAAGGAGGAAGGAGTCTATGAGATCTCTTCGTATTTCCCCATGGAGACCGACTTGTCGTCCGTAATGAGAAGCCTCGGGGACTATGCGGAGGTCGTCGGGGAGAGCGTTGCCGGCGCGAAGCTGGTTACGCTGGGTGTGGAGCATATAGACCGCACGAGCTGGGAGATCTGGAAGACCGTCCTGACGAAGGTAAGGGCTGGCGAAAAGGTCGTGATAGTGCCGCCGTGGGAGAAACACGCCCCCGAGAGCGGGGAGGTTGTAATCGAAATTAACCCTTCGCTCGCGTTCGGTACGGGACACCACGAGACGACGAGGCTCTGCATCGCTCTCATCGAGGAAGCGGCCGGGAGGGGCAGGATCGGGAGCATGCTCGACGTCGGGTGCGGAAGCGCGATTCTCGCGATTTCCGCCCGCAAGCTGGGCATCGAAAATGTGACGGCCTTCGATACGGACCCTATAGCTATCTCGGAATCGAGGAAGAACGCAGAAAGGAATGCCGTGCTCGACAAGATAAAGTTCTTTTGCGGCTATATTCAGAGCGTCCGCGGCGTATATGACCTTATCGTCGCCAACGTCTATCTGGAGCCTATATATCACATGAGAGGGGAATTTAAGTCCAGGCTCGCTCCGGGGGGCGCACTCGTTATTTCGGGCATTCCCGACAGAAGGAGGGACGAGGCTTTGAGATGCCTCGTGGAAGTCGGATTCAGGCTCGACAAGGAAGTGACGGAGGGCGGGTGGGTCGCGTTTCGGTTCGGGCTCGACCGATGACACGGCGCGCCCCGGTCTGATTGCGGTCTAATCCATGAGAAAAACTTGAAAGGCGGTAAATATGTCTTCTTTTAATACGATAGAGTGGAAAGATAACAGAGTGGTGATGATAGATCAGACGAAGCTCCCGCGCGAGGAGACGTACGTCGAATGCAGGACGTACGAGGACGTGGCGGATGCGATAAGACGCATGGTCATCAGGGGCGCCCCCGCCATAGGCGTTGCGGCGGGCATGGGCATAGCCCTCGGAGCCGTCAATGTCCCGGCTGACGACAGGGCCGGATTCGTATCCGAAGTGAAGAGAATCTCGGGAGTGATCCTCGGGACGAGGCCCACCGCGGTCAATCTTTCGTGGGCCGTCAAGAGGATGCTCCGCGTGCTCGAAGAAGGGGAGGGGGGCGTCGATGAATTAAAGGCGATCCTGGTCAAGGAAGCCCGGGATATCCTCGATGAAGACATCGAGACCTGCAGGAACATCGGGAAGGCCGGGGCCGGGCTCATAAGGGACAACTCAGCGGTCCTGACGCACTGCAACGCGGGCGCCCTCGCCACCGGGGGTTACGGGACCGCTCTAGGCGTTATAAGGGCGGCCGTGGAAGGCGGAAAAAATATCAAGGTTATCGCGACCGAGACGAGGCCGTTCCTCCAGGGCGCGCGTCTCACGGCGTGGGAGCTCGACAGGGACGGCATCCCCGTCACCTTGATCACGGACAACATGGCCGGTTATATAATGAGCAAGGGCATGGTGAGCGCCGTCGTGGTGGGGGCCGACAGGATCGCCGCGAACGGGGACGCCGCCAACAAGATAGGTACTTACACGCTGTCGGTTCTCGCGAAAACCCACAATATCCCGTTTTATGTGGCGGCTCCGCTGTCGACGATTGATTTCGATTGTCCGGGCGGGGATTCGATCCCGATCGAGGAGAGGGATTCCCGGGAGGTCACGCACATAAACGGGACAAGTATCGCGCCCGAGGTAAATGTCTATAACCCGGCCTTCGATATAACGCCTAACGAGAACATCAGCGCGATAATTACTGAGAAGGGCGTGGTTGAAAAACCTTTAGCGGTTAATCTGTCAAAGCTCCGCGGTTAGACGGCCGGCTACTGCCTTTCCAGGTCTTCCTGGCAGGAAAGGCATAGTTTCGTGAACGGCATGGCCGCGAGCCTTTCCCTGTCGATCTCCTCTTCGCACGACTCGCATATGCCGTAAGTCCCGGTCTCGATCCTTTTTAACGCGTCGTCGACGTGAGTGAGCTTCTCCCTCTCCCTGTCGGCGAGCATGAGGGCGAGCTCTCTGTCCCTGTCCGTCGAGGCGTGGTCGTAGAAATCCCCTATGTCGAACTTCAGATGGTCGGATTCCGCTCTCATCGTTTGAGTTACATCGAGCAGGAGCTCCTTCCGCATCTGGAGGAGCATCTTCTTGACATCGTCCCGCCAATCCTTCTTCGGTTTTTTCGTTACCTTCTTCTTCGGGGGTGCTTTCTTTGCGCTCTTGGCCATAGTGATAAGGGGTCTCCTTATTCATTAGTAGATTACTTAAACGCCTATAACGGCTTCCATATTAGGGCCGGACCGTGATAACGGATAAGGTTAAATCGCTATCCGGTCAATCTGAAATCAAAAGCAAAGGTGTATTAAGATAAGTACATTAATCGTTTTGTCAAGGGTGTTTTTCCGGCCGCAGGGGCCTGTGCCGCCTTGACGGGCGCCGTCATTAAAGGAAAAACCGGCGGAGCGCCCGGACTTGAACGGCGGGAAAATCTTTACGCGGGAGCGGCTAGTCTTATTGAAAGCGCCCGGGAAACAGCCGGTAAGGCGGAACAGCCCGGCCCTTTTTCGCGGACACGCCCCGATGCCTGCGGACCTTGCGGGAGGCATCGGCTTCCATGTGTTATTCCTCTTACTGCTTGTAGAACTTCTTTTCCCAGTCCTTGTGTCTGACCTCCGCTTCCTTTATCAGCGGGGCGAAGGACGCGGCGTTGATGAGGAATTCGTTGAGCAGGTTGAAGGGGAAGTACACCGGGCGCACGAAGTCCACGAACAATACCGCCCTGAAACCGTTAGTGTCGTTCCAGACCTCGTGTTCGAACGTGTCGTCGAATACGATGCTGTCTCCTTCGTCCCAGTGTGTAATCTTATCCACGACGCGGATGCGGCACATTTCCTTGGGCTCGGGCACTATCAGTCCGAGGTGATAACGCAGGACTCCGTTATATGGCCCCTTGTGAGCCGGGATGTGCTTCTTCGGGGCGAGGATTGAATAAAACGCCGTTTTCATGCCCGGTATCTTCTTTATGATGCGGGTCGATTCAGGGCACCTGCTCGCGTTTTCATCGCTCTCGAGCCCGTATCCGGCGAGGAAGAATGTTTTCCAGAGGTTGTCGGTGGTGATCGTTTTCACTTCAGGCATGATCTCGTGAAAGCTCGGGAGATCGTCCCGCCTTTCCATGACCTTGTCGAGCTCGGCCCTTATTTTCTTCCAGTCCCTTTCAACCTCGGCTACCCAGGGGAATGTCTTCTTGTCGTAAATCGAAAGGTTCCCGTGTTTTGCGAAAAGGATGTTCGTTTTTTCCACGAACTTGATGACCATCGTCATCAGCCCCGGCATATACTCCTTCACGGCGTAATCCGCCTGGAACTTGCTGCCGCCTCCGTTCTGCTCCGTTTTCTTCGTATCGTTTTGAGTAGGATCTGCCATGTTAATTCCCTTCCCGCGTGATATTATTTCAAGATACTGCTTTTCGGGTCGACTCTGCGTAATTTTACCATATCTTCCAGCTGATGGATTAAAAACATCACCATTGCGGCAGTCAGGATGCCGAGCACCCAGGGGTATCCCCCCACTATCGCGAGAACTAGGAACGCCAGGGAATAGAAATTCCTTCTGCCCATGGGCCGTATGAGCTTGATAAACCTCCGTGCGAGCGACAGCTTCTGCCCCTCAACTAGTTTATCGACATCGAAGTAAGTTACAAGGCTTCCCGAATTCGTATATTTCTTGAGGAAGTAGAACGACCATATTACGAAGAATATGAATATCGACAGGTTTACCGCGCCCAGTATTATCGCAAGGGGGCTCTTCGACATGACGTAATACCCGACCGGGACGCCTATCATGAAAGACAGTATCGTCGCCTGGTCCGATATCGTATCGACCCATTGCCCCTTATGAGTCTCCATCAGCTTGACGCGCGCAACCTCGCCGTCGCACCGGTCGAGTATAGTCGCCGCCTGCATGCAGAGCGCGCCCCACACCGGGTGACCGATGGCGTAGAACACCCCGCACATCATCCCTATAACGTTGATGAGAACGCTGATCATGTTCGGAGTGAGCGGGGTCCTGACCAGGAGCCTGCTCGTCGGAAGCGATATCTTGCTATTGATGTTTCTGGAGAGCCAGCCCGTCGCGGTCTTGCCGACGTGAGCGAATATCATGTCCTCGGCTTTTTCGGCGTTGTTCCCGTCCGAATCGAGACGCATCCAGTACGAATCCGAGAACTTCCTCAGTCTGACCTTGTCCCTGCCTATGTGCTCCTGGACGAATGACCTCAGCGACATCGAATCCATGATCGATTTCTCGAGGAGCCTGCCCGGCGCCATGAACGCTCCCACGGCTTTCCCCCCTCTCGAAAAAACATCCGAGATCTCGTCCCCGTCCGATTTTATCCAGGCGTCGTCCCGGGAGTCCACCAGCACGGCGACCTCTTCCGGCCCGCATCCGGTTTTCATGAAATTCGAAAGCCCGGCCGGGGTCGTTACCAGGTTTGACTGGATAATCAGGGCCCGTCCGGTATCGAGGCCGATATCCGATCCCAGGGGGTGCCAGCTAATATCGCTCTCTATGCGCTTATCGCCCGCGAGGAGGACTTTTAACGAAGAATCTTCCCTCTCGGTTATTATCGTGAATTTTTTAATGCCGGCCCTTTGTGCGGTGATAATCAGGCGCTTGATTTGGGGGAGTGAGCCGAATACGGTCTTTCCATGCAGGCTTAGCTTCTCTTCTTCTATACCCGTACCAGCGGCAACGACTATTGCGTGGTCCATTTCTTCAACTAGTTTCTACAACCCGCAGGACCCGTTCCTGATAAGATTTCTTTATGAATTTATTCGAATTGAATCTCGCCTTGAAAAGGTCGCTCGGATAATCCACGTCCATCCAGAAAAGGTCGTTTATATCGAGCGATTTAACCTTGTATCCCTTCTTTATGAGCCTGTGTATGGCTGAGATGTACCATTTGTTCTCGGCCCCGACCGTCCTCATCTCTTCTTCGATCGCCCTTTTCATGAGCTCTACGCCCGTGTCCCTGAAAACCCTGACGCCTACAGACTCCGCGGACGCCCTGTTCGTGAGCGTCTTGCTTATGTCGACGATCTTGGTCTCCTTTATCACTACCTTCATGTCTTCGTCTTCGTAGGCCGATTTCCGTTTGATCGGCAGACATATCTTCTCGTCCCTCATCCTGAGGGCCTGCTCGAGGACCTCTATCTCGAAGACGTCGTCCCCGTTCATGACCACTATGTCGTCGTCCATTTCCCCCCTCGCGATCCAGAGGGATATGAGGCTGTTCGTCGTCTGATAGAATGGGTTGTAGAGCGTCTTGATCCGCATCCCCAGCCCGTCGTAGTTCCTGAGGAAGTTCTCTACCTTCTCGAATCCAAAGCCCACCACGATTACCACTTCGTCAATTCCGCAGTCGCGCAGGTGGTTGATCTGGTGCTCGAGTATTGTCTCGCCGCCTGTATCAAGTAAGCATTTCGGAATGTATTTCGTATAAGGGTAAAGCCTTTTACCTCTACCAGCTGCGAGTATGACAGCTTTCATATAATTTTCTCCGCCTGAGAAGGATATGTAAGAATTATTTTTGTTAGAAGTAGTATAGAAGGATCCGCAGAATACGAATCCTGTATCCTTTCTCCTCCTTTAATACTAAGTAACATTTATAACCTCCAGAATGACTCCTGTCAATATTTATGATGTAATTCGCGCCGTTAAGCTTCGGATTTTAATAAAATTCGTGAGAATCCGGCATATAACACGGGACGCGCGGGGGAGTCTCCGCGGCTGGACGGGCACAACGGCAAATTGCGGCGTCCAAACGACATTTTCCCTCCGGGGGCGGGAATGATTCAACTCTTGGCTACCTTTAACGTGTTGTGCTCGGGTCCGATCCTTGTGATCCGGTTCTCTCCGTCCACGTAAACGAGCTTCGGGACGTGGGCGCTGCATTCGCTTTCGCTGTAAGAGGCGAAGCTCGCGACTATGAGGCAGTCCCCTTTTTTCGCAAGGTGCGCCGCAGCACCGTTCACGCAGATATCGCCCGAGCCCCGCTCGCCCTCGATCACGTAGGTGACGAATCTGTTGCCGTTGGTGACGTTGAATATGTGCACCTGTTCGTAGTGATGGAAATCGGCCGCGTCCATAAGGTTCCTGTCGACCGTAATGCTCCCTTCGTATTCGACGTTCGCGTCGGTCACCGTCACGCGGTGTATTTTGGATTTAAGAAGCGTCCTGTTCATCTTAATTCCCCCTCTGGTTTAATATGCTTTAAAGCACGGTGTTGTCGATAAGCCTTGCGTTTCCTATGCGCACCGCCAGCGCTGCCACGTCCCCCGGAGAAGCGGCCGCCTTGTCCCCGAGCGTCTCCCCGTCCCTTATCTCGAGATAATCCACCTCGCCGATCGACGCCCCGGCGAGAACATCGTATCCTTCCCTTAGAAGGGCCAAGGAGTCTCTTTCCCCCTCGTCGAAGCTTTTTTTTATCCGCCTGAGCGCGAGCGAGAGGCATGCGGCTTTCTCCCTCTCCTCCGGCGACAGGTATGAATTCCTCGAGCTCATGGCGAGGCCGCTTTCCTCCCTGACGATGGGCATCCCTATTATATCCACCTCGAGATTGAGGTCGCTCACCATTTTCCTTATTATCTGGAGCTGCTGATAGTCCTTCTGCCCGAAAAGCGCGGTATCCGGCTTCACGATGTTGAATAACTTTAATACGACCGTCGCTACCCCCCTGAAATGACCCGGGCGGAACCTCCCGCAGAGCGGCTTCCCGAGCTCCGTCACCTCGACGTACGTCTCGTAGCCCGGCGGATAAATCTCGTCCGCGCGGGGGAAAAAGGCGATATCCACGCCGGCCGACTCCATCTTTCTCAAATCGCCGTCCGTGTCCCTCGCATAGCTGTTGAAGTCTTCGTTTCTTCCGAACTGCGCCGGGTTCACGAATACGCTCGCGACGAGCACGTCCCCGTGCCGCTTCCCCTCCCTCATGAGGCTCAAATGCCCCTCGTGGAGGGCCCCCATGGTCGGGACGAACGCGATGGTCTTTCCCTCTTTTCTCAGGCCGTTCGAGAATTCCTGCATCTCCCTCACGCCGCCGATAATCCCGATGCCCCTTCTGTCAGTCATACGAATGTTCCTCGGAAGGGAAGGCCCCCGACCTGACATCTTCTATGAACGCCCTCGTGGATTTGCCCACGACTTCCCTGAGCTCGGCGTATTTTTTCACGAATCTGGGGGTAGGCTCGGGCGAGAGCCCCAGGAGGTCGTTTATGACGAGCACCTGCCCGTCGCAGTCGGGCCCGGCCCCGATGCCGATAGTCGGTATCCTGACGGAGTTCGTGATTTCCCGGGCGAGCGACCTCGGTATGCTTTCGAGCACGAGCGAAAAGGCGCCCGCGGCTTCTACCATTTTCGCGAGATTAACCAGCCTCCTCGCCTCTTTGCCTCCTCTCCCCTGTACTTTATATCCCCCCATTTCCAGTACGGACTGGGGACAAAGCCCGATGTGTCCTATGACGGGGATTCCGGTTTTTTGTATCGAATACAGGGTTTCCACGTAGTCCTCGTTTATTTCCAGTTTGACCGATTCGGCCCCAGCCTCTTTGATGAGCCTGCCCGCGTTCCTGAGCGCATCCTCTTTAGACGCCTGGTAAGACATGAACGGCATATCGGCCGCGAGGTGCGCGCGGCTTATACCCCTCGACACCATCCTCGTGGTATAGATCATGTCTTCGATAGTCACCGGGAGCGTGTTCGGGAGCCCCTGAACCACGTTTCCGAGCGAGTCCCCGACGAGCACCATATCGACGCCCGCCTCGTCCACCATCCTGGCCGTGGCCGCGTCGTAAGCCGTAACCATGACTATCTTCTGGCGCTCGGCCTTCATCGACCGTATCACAGGGGCTGTTATTTTTTTCATTCGGTCCGCCTTTCAAACAAAAAAAGCCAGATCGAGGATAAAATAATCCTCTACTGGCTTGTCTCATTCACAATTTATGCAGGGTACGGCCTGAGTTCCGTCCCACTCTTGTCATTTCAACGCTTCCTCCGTCCCGGTCTCCTTTCGGGGATCCAGGCGGTAAAACACTTCAAACAAGGGATAAATTCAATAAAGCGCGATATAACAATAAAGAAACGTGGAAAAATGTCAAATCGCCCGTTTCACCCCGCGCCGCACGTGAACGCATCCTCTGATAAGTTTAAATTGTTACGGGAAATCCCGCAATATATATTTAGATTCTCCGGAACGGCCGAAGGATGCCGTCCCGGTGCCGGAGATTGAAGAAGGAGCGAAGCGGTAATGGCGATAGAGATATATCAGGCTGACGCGTTTACGGAAAAACCTTTCGGGGGCAATCCGGCGGGGGTGTGCCTCCTCACCGGTCCAGCCGATGCTGTGTGGATGCAGCACGTGGCGCGCGATATGAACGTCTCCGAAACCGCGTTCCTGTACGGAGAAAACGGGGGCTACAATTTGCGCTGGTTCACGCCCGCGGTCGAGGTGGAGATTTGCGGCCATGCTACGCTTGCGAGCGCGCACATATTGTGGGAGACAGGGCGCGTCTCCCGCGGCGAAGCAATTGAATTCTACACGCTCAGCGGCACCCTCACCGCCGCGATGCAGGGAGACATGATCGAGCTCGACTTCCCCTCAGAGCCGGAGAATAAAGCGGAAGCCCCTCCCGCGTTGGTTGAATCACTCGGAGTGAAGCCCTTATATATAGGTAAAAACAGGTTCGATTATCTCGTTGAAGCCGGATCGGAAAAAGAGGTGAGGGCGCTCAGTCCAGACTTCGCGCTCTTGGGCACTATCCCCGTGAGGGGGGTGATGGTCACGGCTGCATCTGACGACGCGAAGTATGATTTCGTCGCAAGGTTCTTCGGCCCTGCCTCCGGAATAAACGAGGACCCTGCCACGGGCTCGGCGTACTGCTGTCTCGGCCCCTATTGGGAAAGGAAGCTCGGGAAATCGGAATTCCTCGCATATCAGGCGTCTCCGCGCGGGGGAGTGATAGGCGTGCGAGTCGCGGGCGACAGGGTGAAGCTTCTGGGCAAGGCTGTCACCGTGTTCAAGGGGGGGACGTGCGTCTGATACACATAGGCCCGGCGCTCCCGTTCGCTTGAAAATCCGTCAAGGTTGTTCATAATAACAAGTCTCTTCTGATAAAGGGCGGCGTAGCCAAGTGGTAAGGCAGCGGTCTGCAAAACCGCAATGCCCCGGTTCGAATCCGGGCGCCGCCTCCATAAATTCGTATCTTGTGCAAACCCGGCTCTTGGGTTAATCTCTAATATATATAGGTACTCAGGCGGGGTTTTTTCTGCGGTTTGCGATGAAATTATTCACTTAC
>CADEFK010000046.1 GCA_902826595.1 uncultured bacterium
CCACCCGTTCAGATGGAAGCTGAGGTCGGGCGTTTGTGGGGGCAGATGCAGCCGTTTTACGAGCAGCTGCAATGCCATGTCCGCGCGCGGCTGAATGCGCGCTACGGCGATGCTGTCGTGCCGCCCGATCAACCGATCCGCGCCGATCTCCTGGGCAATATGTGGGCGCAGGATTGGTCGGCGTTGAACGATATTGTCGGGCCGCCGGCGGGACGTCAGCGTTACGACCTTACGCGCCTGCTGGTAAACGCGGATTACAATCCGGTGCGCATGACCGAGACGGGGGAGCGCTTCTATACCTCGCTTGGCCTTGCGGAATTGCCGGACACGTTTTGGGAGCGCTCTTTGCTGGAGCGTCCGCGTGACCGTGACGTGGTGTGCCACGCTTCGGCCTGGGACATCGATAACCTCGACGATCTGCGGGTGAAGCAATGCATTCAGATCAATGCAGAGCATTTCCAAACCATCCATCACGAGCTTGGGCACAATTTCTATCAGCGGGCGTACAACCAGCAGCCGCTGCTGTTCCGCAACGGGGCCAATGACGGCTTCCACGAAGCCATCGGCGATTTCGTGGCGCTGAATGCGACGCCGGACTATCTGGTCGAGATCGGGTTGCTCAATCGCAGCCAGATCCCGAATGCGGCGGCAGACAATTCGCTGTTGATGGAACAGGCGCTGGCGAAGCTCGCGTTCTTGCCGTTCGCGCTGACGGTCGATCAGTGGCGCTGGCAGGTGTTTGACGGCCGCATCACGCCGGACCGTTACAACGAAGCGTGGTGGGAGTTGCGCACGCGCTATCAGGGCATTCGCGCGCCGAACGACCGGCCGGCGGACGCTTTCGACCCGGGCGCAAAATATCACATCGCCAACAGCGTGCCGTATCTGCGCTATTTCCTGGCGCACGTGCTGCAGTTCCAATTCTATGAAGCTGCTTGCCAACAAGCGGGTTGGACCGGGCCGCTGCACCGCTGCACGATTTACGGGAACGAGGAGGTTGGCGCGCGCTTCAATGCGATGATGGAAATGGGCGCGTCGCGTCCATGGCCGGATGCGCTCGAAGCGTTCACCGGCACGCGGCAAATGGATGGCTCATCCATGGTGCATTACTTCCAGCCGCTGATGACGTGGCTGGAGGAGCAAAACGAAGGCCGTGAGTGCGGCTGGTGATGTGAGCGGCTCGGCGCGTTAAAGCGCCGAGCCAATCCATCCCGCGAGCGCGCAAGCGAGCACGACGAGCGCCGCGTTGGCCTTGAACCGGATCAGGGCCAAAGCGGCGAAGGCGGCGATCAAGGCGGCGAAGGGGTCGAAGCTCGAGATTATTGGAAGGTCCAGCGGGCGGCCCCAGGGCGTGGAAAGAGCAACCCGCGCCTGGAACACGACGTGCTGGGCAAACCAAAGCGACAAACTGGCGATGATGCCCAGGATCGCCGCGGTGACGGTGCGGAGCGCGCCTTGCGTGAGCTCATTTGTGCGTAGCCGTTCCGCGAACGGCGCGCCGGCGAAAATCCACACGAAGGATGGCGCGATGGTGCACCATGTCGCCAACGCGGCGGCCGAGGCGGCGAGTGCCAGGCCGCCGTCGCGCCAGCCGGCGAGGAAGCCGACATATTGGTTCACCAGGACGAGCGGGCCCGGCGTGGTTTCGGCGAGGCCGAGGCCATCGATCATCTGGCCGGCGTCGAGCCAGCCGTGCACGTCGACAGCCTGCTGTTGCAAATAGGCGAGCATGGCGTAGGCGCCGCCGAACGTGACCAAGGCTAGCTGGCTGAAGATCACGCCGATTTCGCTGAGCACGTGGCGGGGGCCGAACGCTGCGATGACGACGAGAAGCGGCGCAAGCCACGCAACGCTCCAGAGCAAGGCGACGCTCAGCGCTTTGCGCGCCGATGGTTGCGCTTGGGGTTCGGGGAGCAGTTCGGATCGGACCGGGCGCGCAGTGAACGCGCCAAGCGCGAGCGCTGCGAGGATCACCAACGGAAACGGCGTTCCAAATACGTAGAGTGCGAGGAATGCCGCGAGTGCGACGGCCAGATCGGTCCATGATTTCAGCGCGCGCCGGCCGATGCGCACCACAGCGTCGGCGACAAACGCCAAGACGCCGGCCTTAACGCCGTAGAACAAGGCGGCGATTATCGGCGCTTGGCCATGCAGGACGTAGAGCCAAGACAGCGCGAACACGATCCCTGCGCCCGGCAACACGAATAAGAGGCCAGCGATGAGCCCGCCGCGCACGCCGTGGAGCATCCACTGGATCTCCTCCCATTCCCACGCGGTGAGCGGATCCGGCTCCTCGAAGCGTTGGCGGAAGAACGCGGCGTCACCGACGAGAAACGCTCGCACCGCCTCTGCGCGCGCGAGCGAGAGCCGATGGTTCGTGTCGTCGGAGCCCGGTGGATCGGAATGTCCCGCGATCACGAGCTGCACGTACGGCCGCTCGGCCATGATCCGCGCCGCCGCGGCGAGCGTCGCGATCATGCTCGGCTTGGGGAAGGTGCGCTGCAACGTGTAGCGCGTCGAGCAACGCGCCGCCGACACGCTGCGGCTGTCGGGCCAGCGATCCCACGTCTGCTGGGCCCGTCGCACCCACTCGCGATACTCGGGCGCGGCCGCTTTCGAGGTCTCCTCCCTGAGCCTGTCTTTAATATCCTGCTCTGCTATGCGGGCGATAAACCATTCCGGGTCGAGCCCGACACCGGCGACAGCCTCCTTGAGTACGTCGTCCTTGCTCAGGTCCCGTCCCTCGGTCCAGAAAAGTCTGAACAACTCATGGTTATATTCGGCCAGTTTACCCTTTTCCGAAGCGGCGAAAGCCCCCCTCATTGCCTTTACGCTGTTCAGGGGGAAAATTGCAGGGAATCTGAATTGGACCCCGTAGTGTTTAGCCGAATCCTCCGTGTCCTGCTTGATATACGCGAATTTGTTATTAATTTCGATAGCCGGCTTCACGCCCGTGTCGTTGAAGAGCCCGCCCAGTAAAAATGGCTTCCATTCTAGCTCCGCCCCGTTGTCCCTGCATATCTTCTCTATCCTGGTTGAGGCTATATATGTGTAAGGGCTGCTGAAATCGTAGTAGAATTCAACCTTCTTTCCCATTCTTCGTCTCCGGCGTGTGTTAGTGTATGGAGGATTATATGAAATTAGCGGTTTAATATCAAGGAAACGTGATTACGCACACTATGACTGATCCGGTCTCATCCTTGATTGACCGTTTTCACTCCTGTGATAAACTCAGATATATATTTATAACCAGCTAATATGACGAGCAATTTTTCATTCAACGGACTGAGAGTCACGGCGTTTGAAAGCCGGAGGGCGAAGGAAATAGAGAAGCTGATACTCTATCACGGAGGGGTGCCGAGGGTGGCGCCATCCATGAGAGAGGTTCTGCTATCGGAATCCGCAGATGCCGTCAAATTCGCCGGGAACCTTATCAATGGGAAATTCGACATCGTAATCCTCATGACAGGCGTCGGCACGCGCTCACTCGCCGAGGCCGTTTCGAAAAAGTACCCGCTCGATAAATTCACCAGAGCCCTCGGGAAAACCAGGATAGTTGCGCGCGGACCGAAGCCCGTGGCCGCTCTCAGGGAGCTCGGGCTTACTCCCGGCATCACTGTCCCCGAGCCCAATACTTGGCGCGACGTCCTTGCGACTCTCGACAGCGGGCTTGAGATCAGCGGCAAGAACGTCGCCGTCCAGGAGTACGGTATCCCGAACGAAGAGTTCGTAGAGGAGCTCAGGAAGAGGGGCGCATACGTAACAGCCGTGCCTGTTTACAAGTGGGACCTGCCGGAAGATACGAATCCGCTGCGAGAAGCAATTAAGTCTATCACGGACAAGAACGAAGACATTTCGCTCTTCACGAGCTCCCAGCAAATTTACAACCTGTTCAAGATAGCAGCCGAAGAGGGGCTCGAAGGCGGACTGAAAGAGGGGTTTAAAGACATTGTAATAGGCTCTATAGGACCTACCACGACGGAGACTCTCGCCAGGTTCGGACTCGCGGCCGATTACGAGCCCGACAGTCCAAAGATGGGAAACCTCATACGCGAGATGGCGAGGAGCGGCGGCGAGCTTCTCCGGAAGAAAAGGACGGCCCGCAAAAACGGTGTGGATACGAGCAGCTGGCGCCGTGTACAAATGGTCTGGAACGGCGACGGGGACAAAACGAATAAGGACATTACATATAATTCTGCGTTCATGAAGGCGTGCAGGAGGGAGAAGGCCGATTTCACCCCGATATGGCTCATGCGTCAGGCCGGAAGGTTCATGCGGGAGTACAGGGAGCTCCGGGCGAAGGTATCGTTCCTCGACCTCTGCAAGACGCCCGAGCTTGCGGCCGAGGTAACGTTGAGCGCCGTGGACAGGCTCGGCGTCGACGCCGCTATAATATTCTCCGATATCCTGCTTATCATCGAGCCCCTCGGAATCGGGCTCGAATTCTCCAAAGGGGAAGGACCCAGGATTTCAAGACCTGTAAGGTCCGGAAACGCCGTAGACCGTATGCTGGAATTCGACACCGAAGCCATGGGATTCGTTTACGATGCTCTCGGAATCACTCGACGGGCGCTCGACCCCGAAAAGGCTCTAATCGGATTCGCCGGCGCGCCCTTCACGGTGGCGTCCTATGTGATAGAGGGAGGGGGCTCGCGGAATTACGAGAACACAAAGCAGCTAATGTATAAGGACCCGGGAGCCTGGCACGTCCTCATGGAAAAACTGACTGACGCAACCGGGAAATACCTAAACAGACAGATAGCATCGGGGGCAGACGCGGTACAGCTCTTCGACAGCTGGGCCGGCTGCCTCTCGCCCGACGATTACAGGGAATATGTGTTTCCGCACATGAAGAAGCTCGTGGGCTCGATCGCGAAGGGCGTGCCTGTGATAAATTTCGGCACGGGAACGTCGGCGCTCCTGGAAATGATGAAGGAATGCGGAAGCTCCGTCATAGGTTTTGACTGGAGGGTCGATCTGGCATCGGCCTGGGAGAGGATCGGGTACGACGTAGCTGTACAGGGGAACCTAGACCCGGTGGTCCTCTTCGCGGGACACTCCGAGATAAGGAAGAGAGCCGGAGCGATCCTGGACAAGGCTTCGGGAAAGCCCGGACACATATTCAACCTCGGCCACGGCATACTCCCACGGACGCCCGTCGATAACGTGCTCGCGCTCGTGGACGCGGTTCACGAATACACGGACGCGGAGCTTTAGGAAAGCTGGAACCTAGGAAGGATAGTATTATGCGAGATAAGTTCGACGGAATACTGCTCCTCGGATACGGGGGACCTGAAAAAACGGAAGACATCCGCCCTTTCCTCGAGCTCGTCGCAAAAGGACGGCCCATTCCGAAGGAGAGGCTCGACGAAGTAGCCCACCATTACGAGCTTATCGGCGGCAGGTCCCCGATCAACGAATACACATACAGGCAGGCAAAGGGCCTCGAAAACAGGCTCGCCGATAGCGGCATCAGGATCCCCGTGTTCGTCGGAATGAGGAACTGGCATCCGTTCATACCGGACACGATCAGGGATATGGCTGCACGCGGGGTGAAAAAGGCAATAGGCATGATAATGGCCGCGCATCAGTGCGAGGCGAGCTGGGAGCGGTACGAGATCAACGTAGTCGAGGCGATGGCGGAAACAGGGGCCGCGATAGAATTCGAATACACCGCGCCTCTTTTCGACCATCCCCTTTTCATAGAAGACTCGGCAGACCGCGTGGCCGAGTGCCTCGACGAAATACCCGCTGATGAAAGGAAGGACGCCATGATACTCTTCTCCGCGCACAGCGTCCCTGTCCCTATGGCGGAGAACTCCCCATACGTGGAGCAGCTAATGACCACCGCGCGCCTCATCGCCGAGAGGCTCGGGCACGATAGATGGAGGCTCGTATATCAGAGCAGGAGCGGGCGCCCGCAGGACCCGTGGCTCGAGCCCGACGTGTGCGATGTCATACGGGAGATTGCAAAAGAAGGAGTACGGTACGTGATAGTACAGCCGATCGGGTTCCTCTGCGACCACGTGGAGGTGCTCTTCGATATAGGGATCGAGGCGAAGGAAGCGGCGGATGAATCAGGTATAAAGCTCCTCCGCGCCCGGACAGTAAACGACGACACCAAATTTATAGCGGCCATGGCAGACGCGGTGCAAAAAATAATCGGCTGATCCGGCCGACGCCCGACACCGTAGTATAGATGTATTCACATCTCTCAGGTGAGAAGATTTTGCCCGCTTATGAATTCGTGACAATCTGGCGCGTGAAAGCCCCTCTGGATAAGGTTTGGAATGAAATTTACTATTCAGAAAAGTGGCCCGAATGGTGGAGGGGGGTCGAAGAAGTCACGGAGCTGAAGAAGGGGGACAACCTGGGCGTAGGCAGCGTACGCCGCTACACATGGAAGAGCATGCTGCCCTACAGGCTTACGTTCGACATGGAGACGGTGCGTGTCGAGCCCATGACCGTCATTGAGGGAATCGCGCAGGGAGAGCTCTCCGGCCAGGGTGTCTGGAATATAAAAGTCGAGGGCGATTACGTCACGGCCCGCTACGACTGGCGGGTGGACACAACGAAAGCCTGGATGAACCTGATAGCGCCGCTCGCGAGGCCGCTCTTCAGGTGGAACCACGACATAGTGATGAGCTGGGGTAGAGAAGGATTAGCAAAGAGGCTCGGCGCAATCGTAATTGAAGAAAAAGGGGGCTGAGGGTACAATCCCCCTACCCCGCATATGAACTGCATACAGAAAGAAATCACGCTCCCTCCCAAAAGGCGCGGGTTCCATCTCGTCACACGCGAGATCGTCGAGCACCTTAAGGAGCTATCCGAATACTCGGCCGGCATCGCGCATATCTTCATATGCCATACCTCGGCTTCGCTCACGATAAATGAAAACGTCTCACCCGAAGTGAGGGTTGATTTCGAAAGCCATTTTAATGAACTAGTACCCGAGGAAGCCCCTTACTACGAGCATACGCTCGAGGGTTCGGACGATATGCCGGCCCATATAAAGGCGTCTATACTCGGAAGCTCGGTGGCTGTCCCCGTAAAGGACGGCAGGCTCAATCTCGGCACCTGGCAGGGTATCTACCTGTGCGAGCACCGTAACCACGGCGGGCCCAGGAAGTTGATCGTTACAATTATAGGGGAGAGGAAGATGAAATGAAGCGCTGCCAGATCTGAACGAATCCGTAAACCGTATTCATCTCCTGCCGAAAAAGAAGCCGACGATAAAACCCAACGCCAGGAGCGCGGCATACTTTTTTCCGTCGCAGCACGGGATGAAACGTGTGTCCTCTCCAGTCACCTCGATGACCCCGACGGGCTTTGCACGAACTCCGGCACCAGCGCCGCCGCCCTCTTTGTCGGCCCCGTCCTTTTTATCCTTCCCAGTCTCCCCGAATCCTCCGCCGAAGCCGTAGATGACCTTGGCTACAGGTATAATCGTCTTCCCCTGCGCTTCGATAGGCTCGCCGTAAACAGACTTGACGGCCGCTCCCCCGTAGAGCCGCTCCGTAATGGAATCAAAAAACTCTTTCAATCTCATACTTAAATCATAACACCATAATTTAACAATATCTGCCGGTATCCGCCGAGCGAGGTGGATTAATTTATCTAATACGGGCAGTTAGGAGATTATTGTCATGTATTCCTCAAAACAGTATAGTTAATAGCGTTTTTTATACCCGAACCAGAAAAAGGCATATTCCGGAGCTTCATCATGGCGGAAATCACGAGAAGCAAGACCAGAGTCAAGGGTTTCGAGAACGACGAAATGGATTTTCAGCTCCTGCGGCAATTGGGCTCGGCCTCTTTCGGAGGGGCGTCCGCCGGCGAATGCCTCTCCGCCGCTGCGCGCATAAAGGACGGAGACCCCGGGAGCTGGGTGGATGAATTCGAGAAGCTCGCCCGGTGGCAGCAGAAGGACGCGCACAAGCGCGCGTCGAAAGGGCACACGACGAGCGCCAGGGACCTGTTTTTCAAAGCCTCGAACTCCTTCCGCGCTGCCGAGTATTACACGAGCCCCCTCGACCCATTGCACAGGGATCTCGGCGTAAAGTCCCGCGACTGTTTCATCGAAGCCATGAAGTACGTATGGCATACCTTCGAGGAAGAGATGCTGACATATAAGAATATCGACCTCCCCGTCTATATCATGACACCCAGCCCGGAAACGCAGAAGAGGAAAACACTCCTCATAGTGAGCGGATTCGACGGCACGCTCGAAGAGGAGTACCTGATGCACGGCTATCCGGCTCTGGAACGGGGATACAACGTCGTACTCTACGCCGGGCCCGGTCAGATGGACCTTTACAGGTTTTTTGCGAACACGCACTTCGAGCCCGATTTTGAGAACGTCACGAAAAGAGTAATCGACTTTATTATCGAGAGACCCGAGATAGACCCCGCGAGGCTCGCCCTCATGGGAATAAGCGTGGGCGGATATTTTTCGGCAAGGTCCGCGGCGCACGAGCCCAGGATAAAGGCACTCATCCCGAACTCCCCCATACTTAACCTTCACAATTACCTGAGCGCATTTATCGGGTACGACCCTGCGGAGATACCGGACGACCGGAATTTTACATTAGAAGACATTCCGAATATCCCGGACGATGTGTTTCCTCCCGAAGCAAAATCGAGGACCACCAACCTGATCGTGCGCTACGGTCAACCCTCGTTCAGGGACACGTTCATTTATCTGAGGGAATTCAACGTTGGCGGCGCCGTGAAGAACATCAAATGCCCCTGCCTCGCGCTCGAAGGCTCGGGCGAAGGCGGGGAGCCGGAGAAGCAATTTAACGAGTTTGCCGACAAAGTCCCGGGGCCTGTAACGAAATACCAGTTCACGGAACTCGAAGGGGCCGACACACACTGTCAGGTGGGGAACCCGTCTTTCGCGGCCGCCGTCGCTCTCGACTGGCTCGACGAGGTATTCGACTAAGGAATATTCAACAGGGTCGGACTCGCTGCCTGAGGACCGCCATATCGACGGCTCCGGATCTACACAGCGCCCGTTAGGGACGGCAGTTCCTTTAGACCCGGCGTACTGGTAGACTTCTACAAGCGCCAAGAGAGGTTATTATGAGCATGGGAAGGAATTTTATTGTTTCACAATTACGCATCCCGTCGATCGCATTGGCAATGGTCTTCTGTCTCGCTTCGTTCGTCGCTCAAGCCGGGACCGGGGCGGGTGAGAATATGACGGAGGTTATCGAGCTCGGCAAATGGAACGAGGGCGGCCTTGCCGGAATCATGGCCGAATCCTCGAAACTCGGGGGCGCGGGCGACCGGATAAATTTCATATCGGAGAAATTCCTCGGCACGCCTTACGCGGACTCGACGCTGACCGGGGACATCAACCGCCCGGAGGTCTTCACCATCGACCTCGAGGGCATGGACTGCTTCACGTTCATAGATTATGTCGAGTCAATGAGCCTCTCCGGATCTTTTCCGGAATTCAAGGACGAGCTCAGGAAGATAAGGTACCGTGACGGCGTTGTCGACTTCCAGAACAGGAACCATTTTTTCTCCGACTGGCCCGTATACAATTCCGAATATGTAAAGGACGTGACTTCGGCTCTGGGCGGAGATAAAACGATGGAGGCATCGAAAAACCTGAACCGTAAAAGCGGCGGCACGTATTACCTGCCGGGGATCCCAGTTGTAAGCAGGACCATTTACTACATACCGTCGTCCGCCCTCGATGTGTCAGTATTGAGCAATCTGATGACGGGCGACTTCGTCGGCATATACACCGATAAGGAAGGGCTCGACGTCTCCCATACCGGGATCGTAATCAAGAAGAACGGCAAAGTTTTTTTAAGGCACGCTTCTTCGAAAGAAAAGAACCAGAAGGTCGTCGACGAAGACCTGAGCGAATACATGAAGAATAAACCGGGATTGGTCGTATACAGACCCGTCAGGTAATACCCATATTATGAACCACGAAGATTTAGTACTCGAAGCTGCAAATCATTACTATAAAGGCGAATTCGACAGTGCGATCGATGCGCTCGACAGGGCGATCGAGCTTAAACCCGATTTCGCCGAGGCCTGGTACAACAAGGGGGTAACGTTCTCGGTCATGGGCCGCGTGGAGGAGGAAATAGGGGCTTACGATCACGCGTTATCGATAAATCCGCGTTACGCAGAGGCCTGGAACAATAAGGCTTCGGCGTTGGGAAGGCTAGGCAGATACGGTGAGGCGCTTGAAGCAGCTGATAAGGCGGTGGAGTTGAATCCGGGATTCCCCGTCGCGTGGTGCAATAAGGGAGCCGCTCTCAGCGCATTAGACAAGGAGCTCGAAGCGATCGAGGCATACGAGAAGGCCATAGCAATTCAGGGGAATTACGTCGAAGCGTGGTATAACAAGGCGGTATCGCTTCAGAATCTGAACAAGCCGAAAGGAGCGCTCAAGGCCTACAACAGGGCGCTCGAGCTCAACCCCGATTATCCGGACGCGCTCTATAACCGCGCGGGCCTTTTAGTCAGCACCGGCGAACGGGAGAAAGCCGCTTCCGATTTGAAAAGGGCCATAGAGCTCGAACCCTCGCTCGGAGAAAAAGCCCTGGCCGACGAGGTGCTGAGGACGCTTCTCCCCTGATCGAAACTGTTATTTTCGATAAAAAGTGATAACCTTATGGTTCCCACACGAGATAGAAAGGAGGAATATTATGGCCCTTACCGCAAAAGAGCTGACAGACCTTTCGAAAGAGAGCATGAAAGCCAGTCTAAACGCAGATAAAATTCTCGATTTCGTCGACGTCATAAACAAGAACTCGGAGGAGCTCGAAGGCGATACGGTCCGGGCCTCCGAAGCCATAAAAGAGCTTTCCGAGAAAATAGGCCCGTATATAGAGGAAATTAAGAACCGGATAGAAACTCAGCTCGACAAAATCCAGGTCGACCCGGAAGAGGCCAAAGACGCCGCAGAGAAGCTCTTCCTCTATCACGGAACCATACATCAGGTGATTTCATGGGCGGACGTACAAAAGAACGCGCACAAGCCGAACTCTTACTGGTGGCGCTACTGGGTGGACGTGCTCGAGAACGTGATGCAGCTTGAGGTTGCGAAACAAGCGGAAGCAAAGAAATAGAACTTTACACAGGAATCAGCCCCGACTGCTCAATCCTTAAACGCGGGCAGTATTTCTTTCGATAGAATTTCCATCATGTCATATATTTCTCCGACGTCATCCGCGTCCGGATCGAAAGCTATGTGCGACACCCCGAGTCTCCTGTATTCATCGATGTAGTCCGCGATCCCGGCTGCGGGGCCGCGCATGGAGAACGCAGGCTCGTTCGATTTTTTAACGCTCAAATCTCCGGCACCCGCGCCGCTCACCAGAATATTGACCCTGTTTCTGACTGAATAGGTCAGCTTCCCGGGGTCCCTCCCCTCTTTTTCCGAGATGGATTCAATTTTCTTAATTCCCTCCCCTACGTCACCCGGACTCACCCACGTCGGCTGCCATCCGTCCCCCAGTAGGGCTGCCCTTTCGAGCGCACGTCCGCTCGACCCGCCTATCCAGACCGGCGGCCCCGGCTTTTGCACCGGCTTGGGCTCGAATTTAATGTGGGAGAAAGAGAAGAATTCCCCCTTGAATTCCGGATCGTCCATTTCCCAGAGCGTCCTTATAATCCTGATATATTCGTCCGCCATCCTGCCCCGCGCATCGTATGGAACCCCGAGGGCTTCGAATTCTTCCCTCATCCATCCGGGCCCTGCCCCGAATATGAGCCTGCCTCCCGACAGGACATCGAGTGTCGCGGCCATTTTCGCCGCGACCACCGGGTTGCGGTAAGGGAGGATTATGATGCTCGTGCCGATCTGAATCTTCGAGGTCTCGGAAGCGATAAAGGTGAGAAGTATAAACGGGTCATAGAAATGCTCGGTGAACATCCCGGACCGCCTGAATGGTATCACGATATGGTCGCTCGCCCAGACCGAATCGAAGCCTAAATCCTCTGCGGCTCTTGCGATGCGAACGTTCGTATGAACATCTGTGTCGAGTCTTATCGGAAGACATATACCGAACTTCATATCAACCACCAAGTCAAATGTGTTACCGGAGATCACCACATCCGCATGTCAAAAATATTGAACCGATTACATCGCTGCAGTAAAGTAATCCTGACATCCGTGACTATCGATCACTTGATGTAGAACGAGATATTGCCGAGCCCTGTATAACGCGCTTCGTAGCGTCCCGGATTCGCGGGCACAACCCTACCCAGCGCGCCTGTGATGAGAATGTTCCCCTTATCGATTTTCCAGCCGTTATCTAACACCGAATTAACGAGCCAGAGGAGCGCCTGCAGCTGACCGCCCATGGCGTCTTGTCCCCTGCCCTGATTGAGAGTCTCCCCGCCCGAGACGAGCTCGACTGTAAGCCCATCCAGATCGTCATTGGCGAGCGGTTTTTGTGCGCCGGCAATGAATGCAGCCGACCCCACATTCGCGGCGACTATGTCCTCCGCCTTTAATTTTTTCATATCCCCGAATCCCGTTTCAGGTATCTCGACCACGGGCATTATTGCGCTGATGTGGTCCATTAGCCTGCCTGCGTCCGCAATCTTTTCCTCGATGGGCTTCCCGACCACAAAGCCTATCTCGGTCTCGATCACCGGGCTCCGCAATTTCGAGCCGTCGACAGAAGGCGAATTCATGTACATTCCCGACGAAAATAAAACTCCCGTGACAGGCGTGCTCACGCCGAACTTCTCCTGCGCCCCTCTCGATGTGAGTCCCGCCTTATAACCGGCGGTCCTGTCATTGCCGAGCTTTAAACGGACGTATTCGGTTTGAATCTCATACGCCCCTTCAAGCGTGAGCTCCGGATTTCCAATGGTCGTAAGCGGTATGGGCCCTTTCTCACGCTCGGCCTCAAAAATTATTTCAGCTTCTTTTTTCGTGCCCCCCGCCGTTATAAACAAGAAAAGAAGGGCGAGTATAAATAAAACACTTAGTCTATTATTAATTCTCATTTCGGGAAAAGAAATCCTCCGCAAGGCTAAGCACTTCCCCGGCGCAGCCCCAGGATAATGTAAACCCGCCGCCTCCGTGCCCATAATTGTGTATTACGGTTCCGACCCCGGGGACGGTCTCAATTTCCATTCTCACCTCGGTCCTTCCCGGACGGAGCCCGGCTTTGTGGCCGCATACCTCCGCATCCGCCAAGGAGGGCTCGAGCTCGATGCACTTCGCCAGAATTTCGTCAGAGGTATCGGGGTCGATATTCAAATTCCAGTCGTTCTCCTCCGCAGTCCCTCCGAGAACGCAGTCTTCATTCCGGGGTACGATGTAGATAGGGGCGAGCCTCCCCGATTCAACGCTGACAATACGATTCAAGCCTACTTTATTCACCAGAAGGATCTGGCCGCGGATCGGAAACGTGCTTTCGTCACGACATAACTTCCCCGCCCCGAGGCCGGCGCAGTTAATGAGTAACGGCGCGTCTCCTGAAATTTCCTCAAGAGAGACAATTTCCCTGTCGAGCTTTTTCAGATCTCCCCCCAATTCCGTAAATCTGTCCAGAAGATACCGCATATATACCGGGGTCTCTATACGAGGCACATCGGTCACGAACCCGTCGACATAGCCCTGCGGCATCTCGTCCGGAGCTGCTCTCCGGAAAGATTTGACAGCGGCTTTCCAGAACGGCTCTTCTACCTCATGATCGAATATCTTGAGCAGAGGGGACATCGATATACCGCTTTCGGGTATAAGGCTCAGCTCCAGGTACTTACTGTAAGAATATGCCGCCCATACGAGCACCCTGTTTTGTGGGGCGACCTTATAGGGGTACCAATAGGCGGGCGCGATGTCCGATGTGGTATTCGGGGAGAGTAAGTGAGCAGCTATACATACATCGAACCCCTCCTCCATGAGCCTGACACCGCATGTCAGGCCAGATACCCCGGCGCCCAGTATCATCGCGCTTCTCTCTCTCATATACGGCTACGCTCCTGCTCTCGCACGCTTCACCATATCCACGATCACTTCCCTCGCCTCTTCCTTGCTGCGAGCCTCTCTTATAAAACCGATCCGCCTGCTGAACACCTCGGAGCCCGCTCTGAGGCGCACATGGAATCCCAGCCTGTCTACGGATGTCATCGTAGCCTGCTCCGCGTCCATGCCTGTATGCCCCCTCGCGAGCAATAAGAGCGCGTCGCGATGGTCCTCGTTCATATGTCTGATTATCCCCAGAGAGTCGTCGGCAAGCGGATCGACCCCGGCCCCGTAATAATCGTCCGCAGTCACCCACCCCATGGCGCCGAAGCCGCCTACGAAATATATATCGGCGATATCCAGGCGGTAGAAGAAGAAATCGTCGAAATCGACCCAGTAACTCGCGCTCCGGTAGCGTGAGATATAAAGCCCCCTCGCCTCGTCACGCTCGCCCTCTGGGACCTTCGACACCACGCCGATCAGAGTAACGCGCGATGCGTCGAGCGGGTCTCCCTGGGAGTCCGTCTGCGATACGAATAGGCTCGCGCGCGGGTCGCGCTCGAGGTTTTGAGTATGCACCGCCATTGTGCTTATAAGGAATATAGGACGCCCTTCGCCGTCGAGCCCGTAGGGCATGAGCGAGCCGAATGGCGAGCCCGGGTGCTTCTTCGAATTCGTCGAAAGCGTCCCCATTCCGTTCCTGTAAACGAGGGTCCTCACACGCTCGGCATAAGAAGGCTCGGGCACCGATTCACGGGTTCCCGATGACGACGTCCATCCGTGTTGTCTCGAAGCTGGTTTGGACATTTTGTTTCTCCCCAGAGAGGCTTCATTTCATAAATAAACTTCAAGCTGAACTATGCGGACTTGTCTCACCTGAGCTTTTTAAATTATACATCAATGGATCAGGCGCTTTCTCCTTGACGGCGCAATACGGGCTTTTCCGGAATATTCTTAATAATCGATTATAATATCAGCCCATGGTCAAGTTCATCGATGAAGCGAAGATATACGTGAAATCCGGTGCTGGAGGAAGGGGCTGCGTAAGTTTCAGAAGGGAGAAATACGTCCCCTTCGGGGGCCCGAACGGAGGCGACGGCGGAAACGGGGGGGATGTCTTTATAATAACCAATGAAAATATGTCTTCCCTCCTCGACCACAGATACAAGCAGCACTACAAGGCGAAAAGGGGCGGGCACGGAAAGGGAAAGGACATGCACGGGAAGAACGCCGATACCCTTTACATCCCAGTACCCGTGGGAACGATCGTCAGGGACTTCGATACGGGTGAAGTCCTGGGGGACCTTACCGAGAAGGACGAAATTCTGCTCGTCGCGAAAGGCGGCAGGGGCGGGAAAGGGAACGCCCGGTTTACGACATCGACTAACCAGGCGCCCAAGACAGCCGAGCCAGGGGGCGACGGTGTAGAGAGGACCCTGATCCTCGAACTGAAGCTGCTCGCGGACGTGGGCATTATCGGTTTCCCGAACGCCGGGAAATCCACGCTCATTTCCAGGATATCGGCCGCACGGCCGAAGGTCGCGGATTACCCATTCACGACGCTCGTGCCGAACCTCGGGGTGGTCAGCTACGGGGATGGAAAAACGTTCGTCGTCGCCGATATACCGGGCATTATTGAAGGCGCTCATGAAGGGGCGGGACTCGGCATCCAGTTCCTGAGGCACGTCGAGCGCACGAAGCTCCTGATTCACCTGATCGACCTTTCACCGGCAACCGGAAGGGACCCGCTCGACGATTACGAGACCCTGAACAGGGAGCTCGAAGCTTACAGCGCCGAGCTCTCGAAGAAGCCCCAGATCGTCGCCCCGAATAAGATAGACATCACGGAAGCAAGGGAGAAGCTCAAAGAGGTAAAAAAGTATTTCGACAAGAAGGGAATCGCAGTTTACCCGGTCTCCTCCGCCACGGGAGACGGATTAAAAGAGCTCGTCCTCGCGACAATGAAAGGGCTGGAAAGCCTCTCGTCCGATAAATCATAATGATTCCAGCTGTATAATAGTCAATCTTAATCCAGCATGTAATGTCAGATCCGGGCTCTGTTACATCTCCTCGGGCGGGCACTCGTCGGCGAAACAGGCCTCGAATACAGCCATCATGCCGTTATCCTCGTGCTGCCCGATGTGGCAATGGTAAACCGCCTTGCCCTCTATTATAGGGTTCCTGAAATCAATAACCACAACGACCTCACCCGGTCCTTCAAAATCCGGGTCCTGACCCTGATAGGGCAGGTTCACTGTATCTTGCCAGCCTACGAAGGGCTGCTCCACACCGTTGACCTCGCATACCTGAAAGTCCGTCAGGTGAATGTGGAACACATGGAGCTCCTGTGACGTATTTTGAATCGTCCATCTCTCGAGGTCTCCAATACGTACGACCGTATCGACCCGTTCGGGATCGAATTCCATTCCGTTTATGAAAAACGTGTCCCCGTTCTCCGTTTCAGAGAACACGAAATTCCTGCTCCTCTGTACCGGCTGATCGCAGAGATTCTCCACGACCGGGAATTCGGCTTGAGGAATAGGCAGCTCGATCGGGTCCTCGACAGGGTCG
>CADEFK010000047.1:0-10375 GCA_902826595.1 uncultured bacterium
CGTTGAGAAGAACGATCCTGTACATGTCGGGCCTCTTGAGCCTGGCCCTTTCTTCCGTGAGGAGGTCTCCTTCCCAATCCCCGGATTTTGTCTTCCCGTTTTCCATGACTTCCCGTCTCGGGTTTTATACTGCTTATTGTAACTAATTTTCACGGCCCGGGCCCGGATTCCTTTTTCCCGAGTTTCCGCCGCCCGTGTATATTCGCGCCTTATTCGTTTTCCGTCTGCCCGCCGTGCAGGTATTTGAGGGGGGATTGTTTATTGTAGTGCGCGATCAGACCCTCCGTGTAAGCCCTCTCCCTCTTCAGATACTTGCCTATTGCGCTGCGCGCGCCTTCGTGCATTATGAGATGCGAGCTGTAAGTGGGCTCAGCCGCGAAACCCCTTAAAAATTTATGCTCCCCCTGCGCCCCCGCTTCGAAAATATCGATCCCGTTTCTTATAGCATAATCTATTAATCTGTAGAAACAACATTCGAAATGGAGATTCTTGTAGTTGTAAACGGTTCCCCAGTAACGCCCGAACAACCTGTTGTTCTTTACGATGTTGAATGTCCCCCCCGCCCACTTTTCGCCGTTATCCGCCATGACGAGCACGAGGCGGTTTTTGAAATTTTCGAGCATGAGGTCGAAGAATTCCCTGTTCAGGTATGCGTTCCCCCATTTCCTCGAGTGCGTGTCCGTATAGAATTCCCAGATCGCGTCTATATGCCCGCCGTTTATTTCGTCCTTCTCGATGATCCGGATGTCGAGCCCCTCGTCCTCGAGCGATTTCCTCTCCTTCCTTATCTGTTTTTTTCTGCCTGATCGTATGTCCGAAAGAAAATCCTCGAAGTTATTATAGCCCCTGTTTTTCCAGTGGTACTGGTGCGTAAGCCTCGAGAGGAATCCCTTCTTTTCGAGAAAGATCCGCTCTTCGTCCGTCAGGTATAGAAAATGCACGGATGAGCACCCCTCTTCGGCGGAGAGCTCTATCAACCGGTCGACCATCATCCCCGCGCATCCTTCAAACGTATAGTCGGGGTGAACCGAAATACGCGTACCGCTCGCGGGGGTGAAGGGGATCGCCGCCACCATCTTCGGGTAGTAACGGAGCCTCGCGCTCTCAAACGCCCTTGCCCACTCCCAGTCGAAAATATATTCGCCGTAGGAGTCGGACTTTATATACGCGGTGATCGCTCCTGCAATCCTTTCGGCGTCATACAGGACTATGTGCCTGGGGTTCCAGGACGTATGCGGGCCTACACAGCCGGATTTCTCCATCGCTTCGAGGAACTCGTATTCAAGAAAGGGGTTTTCCCTGTCTATTATTTCGTTATACGGGTCTCTGTCGATACCGGTTATAGATTCGTATACGGTCAATCGGTAGTCATTGCTCATCTCGATCATGCCGCGTCGTAAAATTGCTTAATTGGTCTACTCGCGGCGCCGGAAATTAGTATAACACCCCAGCCAAACGCGTTCCCGCCCGCCTCGGGTGGCGCGTCCTCGGGCCGGGTCTGTCCGCTTATTGACAACGGATTGATTAAAGTGAGATAATGGTGAATATCAATGCAGCTGTCCCTATTTCATAACTGGTCCAGCCGAGGCAGAGGATGGGTAGAAAATATAATTCGAATGGCGGCAGGCAATGCCTCGTTCCGATTTCCGCGCTGATAATTTTATGCCTGGCCGTTCCGGGAATTGATCCGTATCGCCTGGTCCCGGCTGCGTCGGCTCAGGATTCGCCGGGCGCAGCAATCGTCTTTTTCAACCCGAACGAGCACGGCGTGCGTCCAGCCGATGAATCCGGGCTGAATGAATCCGTCACTCTATTGAAAAACGATCCCGGTCTCGTCGTCGTAATAGACGGGTATTCGGACATTACGGGCGAGGAGCAATATAATCTCAATCTGTCGAGACTCAGGGCGGAAGCAGTCAGGGAGTATTACCTCGGACGCGGTATTGCCCCCGAAAGGGTTAAGGTTCGGGGCAACGGGAAGACCGATAAATTCGATAGCGGCATAGACGAGGAATCCCTCAAGAGGAACAGGAGGGCAGTGATCAGTATCGAATCGGCCCCGGCCCGGAAGACCCCTTCCCCCGAACCCCGGGCCGCCGGGGTTTCAGAGAAACCGGCTGCTCCGTCGCCGGAAACCGAGCCCCCTGGTGAAGTAAATGGGGATTTGGCCGCAATCGAGGATGCATCTAAGACCGAGCCCGACGAGGAGCCCGCGGCACCCGCAATAACCGAGCCGTCCGCGCCCCCGCCCGACCTTGAAAAGGCCATAGGCCTCTCAATGAGAAGGCTTGCGCCGGGGCTCGTGGTATTCGACGCTCCCGGGGAAATGAATATCGGAGAAACGTACGATGTCGAGGTCGACCTGCCCTATTCATTTTTAAAGGGGGTCTCTGACGGCCTTCACGATATGGGCGGGGGCGGGTTCGTGAACATCAGGCTCGGACAGAACATAGGTTTGAGCCTCAACGGCAGGGGATTCGATATACGCCCGGTCACCGAAGCGGGGGATGTGGAGGAGGTGTTTCCGGCGGAGGACACCGGGGTAACGAAGCTCGTCACCGAGAACTCGACACCCGGCTGGAAATGGAAGGTAACCCCTGTGTCAAGCGGCTACAAGTCGCTATTATTATCCGTGGAAGTGATGGCGGAGGATTCCGATTACAACGAAATGGTTAATGAATATCTGCTCTTCCAGCGGGTCGTAGAAGTGAAGCCCAGTCTTATCTACACCCTCTCGAGAAGCTACTGGATAATGGCTCTATTTATCGTAATCGTCGTAGCCGTCGTGTGCTGGGTCTTATTGAAAAAGATAAGGGTCGGCTGAGACGGCAGGCCGAAGGGGGGACGAGAGATGAGCTGGCTGAGTAATTTAACCCGCGGCAAGACCATGATAAGAGGGCTCGACCATGTCGCCGTAGTCGTGAGCGATATGGACCGGTCCATAGAATTTTATACCGCTATATTGGGAATGAAGCTGATCAAGGACGGACGCGCCGAAGGCGGGTCGAAGAAATCGTTCATCGGGACTGACAGGAAAGCCGTCCTCGCATTGACTGAAGAAAAGGCCGGGACCGTAAGTCAGGCGGGACGCGCTGCGGGTGTTAATCACATAGCTTTTTTTGTGGATGATATCGAAAGGGCCGGCGGCCTGCTCAGGGAAAAGGGTATAAGAATTATTGAGGAAAAAGCCGGCCGAGACGGCAGGACCAAGGCTTACCACTTCCTCGACCCGGACGGTCTCGAGCTCGAGATCTGCGTGGAAACGGGAAAGGAAGCCCCCCAGTATTAAACTATATTAAAGCGAATATCCGGCTGATTACATATTCCGTTAATTTTATTGACTTATCTTAATATTCATCTGGTATACTAAGATTCCGTATAGGATTTTGATATTTCATGGTTGTTGATATATTTTTAATTGTGTTGCGGGTAATATCCGGTGCTAAAAATGAAGAAATCGGATTCGGGAACATATAATCTGCCTGTACGTTACGGCCCCGAGATGCGCGTACTTATTGTCGGGGGCGGTATATCGGGACTGACGCTTGCGGGCCTCCTCCAGCAGAGGGGCTTCCGGCCCACATTGGTGGAGCGGGCCCCGGAATATGGAAGCGTGGGTTACATCATCGTGCTCTGGCCGTCGGGCAGCCGCATCCTCAAAGGACTCGGTCTTTACCGGAAGCTTCTGGATACCGGACTGCCTTTCTCCATGTACAATGTCTGGAATGAAAAGGGCGAAATGCTCCGCTCCTATTCCGTCGAGACCGTAACCGAAAAGTACGGTCCTATGATAAGCATATACAGGCCCGAGCTCATAAACATCCTGAGAGAGGCCGTCGACCCCGAAACGATACGCATGAATACGACCGTCGAAAATATCCGTCAGAGCGATGACGAGGTGTTCGTTTCGTTCAGCGACGGGCGGGAGGAAGTATACGACCTCGTAGTCGGGTGCGACGGAGTGCGCTCGAAAACGCGCAGCATGGTTTTCGGTCATGTCCCGCTGACTTACAGCGGGATGAAGGGGTGGAGCTTCTGGGTAAAGTCAAACCTGCAAAAAACGGCTCATATCGCCGAATACTGGGGTACGGGGAAATTTTTGGGAGTCTGGCCGACTAAAGGGAGGCTTTCGGTCTTTACAAGCATCAGATGCCCTGAAGGCGTGACAGAGCCGGTCGAGGGGAGGGTGGGCCGGATTGAAGAGCATTTCAAGGGCTTCGGCGGCATCGTGCCCGACATCCTCGCCGGGCTCGACGACGAATCCCAGATATATTGCGATGATTATAACGATCTGAGGATGGACAAATGGTATAAGGGAAGGGTCGTGCTTTCAGGAGACTCGGCGCACGCCGTATTACCGACCGCGGGCGGAGGCGTGTCCATGGCGATCGAATCTGCTGCGGTTCTGGCGGACGAGCTGTCGAGGGCGGACTCAAAATACATCGCGCAGGCCTTTGAGAGTTACGAGTCGAGAAGGCGCCCGCGCGTCATCAAGATTCAGGACCAGTCGAGGATGATGGGAAAAGTTGTGTTTGCCGACAGCCGGATTTTGTCCTACCTGAGAAACTTCGTTATGCGTTTTTACTCGAACAAGCTCCATATTAAATACTGGGACTCGATGCTGAAAGAGCCTATATAGGTTGTCTTAAATGTCCTTCCCCGTTCGGTTTATCCGTTCCATTCCGCCGCAATTTTGACTGCACAAAAGCAAATCCTGGGTTATAATTTATCTTTATTTCACACAAATCGAAGAATAACTATTTATACTTTACAAATGGGGTTTTTTTCTTGAGAGTTTCGTAGGCACAACACTGAAATCTAATTCTAAATTCGGAGGCAGGTACATGGCAAGGCTGGCAAGAATATCGTTATTATCTTTAATTTTTCCTGTCGTCTTTATTTCGTTCTTTCAAGCCGCTCAGGCCCAGCAGTACGGTTATAACTCCCTTTCCCCGCTCGTGAAACAATTGAGCCCCTCGGTCGTAAACATAAGCACGACGAGTGTATCCAAGGGAAGGAACTATTCATATGAGTCCCCGTTTGAAGGCAGAGAGGGTGATCCCTTCAACGACTTCTTCGATAAGTTTTTCGGTGAAATGCCCGAAAGGGAATTCAAGGGAAGGGGGCTCGGGTCCGGGTTCATATTCAGCGAAGACGGTTACATTATCACGAACAACCACGTGGTCGAAAGGGCTACCGATATAAAGGTCATTCTCGAAAACGATGAAATTTATCACGCCGACGTGATCGGGACCGACCCCAAGAGCGATCTCGCCTTACTTAAGATAGAGCCCAAGAGGAAGCTCCCGGCCGTAAAGTTCGGTAATTCTGACGGTCTCGAGATTGGCGACTGGGTCCTTGCTATAGGAAACCCGTTCGGGCTCGGGCATACGGTGACAGCGGGGATTATAAGCGCGAAGGGCAGGTCGCTCGGACTGGGCTCGTATGACGACTTCATACAGACGGACGCGGCAATTAACCCGGGCAACAGCGGCGGCCCGCTATTCAATTTCAAGGGTGAAATTATCGGCGTTAATACCGCAATCATAGCAGGGGGCCAGGGGATAGGCTTCGCGATACCCATCAACATGGCCAAGAACATAGTCGCGCAGCTGCGCGACGGAGGGAAGGTTGTCCGAGGGTGGATCGGGGTGTACGTACAGCAGATAACGCCCGAGATAGCGGAAAGTATCAATCTGCAGGAGCCGCGGGGAGCCCTCGTGGCCGACCTCACTCCCGGAGGCCCGGCTGAGGAAGCCGGGGTAAAGAGGGGCGATATAATAGTCGAGTTCAACGGGAAGCCGATAGAGGATATGCCGGAGCTGCCCAAATCCGTCGCATCTTATGCGCCCGGGACGAAGACGCAGATGAAGGTTTTGAGGAACGGTGAGCCCAGGACCCTCAATATACAACTGGGGGAGCTGCCTGAAGAGGTCGCACAGGAGTCGAGAAAATTGACAGGCAAAGCCGTTGAGGAGGGGCTCGGACTGGTCGTCCAGGAGATTACCCCTGAGGTACGCAATACGTTCGAGACGGATATTTCGAGGGGCGTAATAATTACCAATGTCGCTCCCGGAAGCACCGCGGCTAACGCAGGGCTCGAGCCGGGCGACGTGATACTCGAAATAAACAAAAATAAAATCTCGAACCTCGACAATTACAAGAAGACCATGGACTCCGTAAGCGAAGGACAGAATGTCTTGTTCCTGATACGGCGGGGATCGACCACCATCTATGTCGCGCTTAAGTTCGAAGGGGATAAGGGCGGCGATGGGAAGGGTTGAAGAGAGGCTGAGCGAGCTCGGCATTAGGCTCCCGGACATAGCGGCGCCGCTCGGTTCATACAAGCCGGCCTCGATATCCGGCAACCTTATTTTTATTTCCGGCCAGCTCCCGTTATCGGATGGACGGCTCTTGTTTTATGGGAAAGTCGGCTCCGATATAACTGTCGAGGAGGGTATACAGGCGGCGAGAGCCTCGGCGGTCAATGCGCTCGCGGCGATGAGTAAGGAATTAGGCGGGCTCGGCAGGGTCAATAAGATCGTGAAGGTGACCGGGTATGTCGCAAGCGCGCCCGGCTTTCATAATCAGGCGAACGTGATAAACGGCGCCTCCGACTTGTTCTATCAGGTCTTCGGGGATTACGGGCGTCACGCGCGCGCCGCGGTCGGTGTGGCGGAGCTTCCGATGAACGCCCCCGTGGAAGTCGAGCTCATAGCCGAAATTACTGTTTGAAAGACTTGATCGGAACAACCATCCCCTTTAACCTGTTCTCCTTATGGGCCGAAGCCTGACAGTATTCATATATACCGATTATCCATCCGAATCACTCGATACCGATGTTATAATCGAACGCCTGGGCGGGTTCGGCATTTCAGCCCAAAGCCGGGGAGATTTATTCGAGTTTCTGGGAAATTCGGACATTCGGCACCGGATCGCCGGCATGCTGGCCCGGTCCGGGATTGCCGATATTGAAAATCCGCTCAATGTACTCCCTGCGGATAATGAAGCGCAAGCGTATTTGGAGCTGAGGAAAATGTCCGGGCTCGAAAGCGTGAGGGGGGGATTCTACGACGGTCTCTGGATGCAGAGGATTCTGCACGGGGCTATCGCCGGAAAGAACCCCCGGGAAACAGGCAGGGGATACATCCACATGATATTCACGGGCCGGCTCTTCGGAACCTATGACGGCAGGCGCTACCATGCGAGGGTAATTCTTGCCGGAAGTCCCGCCCTCATATCGACTTCGGGACTCGTCGAGGCGCCGGCAAAGCCGAGAGAATACTATTTTATCAAGGGCGGCCTCCTAAGGAGCGGTCGGGACGTATCCGAGCTCGACATTATGTACAAGGGCAGGTACGTCGAATACGACGACCCCAGGATATCGGCTATCCTGAGCTCCTACGCCCTTCAGGCCGTATATTACGAGCTGACCGGCGGAGAATTCTGCGGGAACGCCGGTTGCTGTTTATATAACTCTCACTGGCAGGAAGAAGTACTGAAGGTTCAGTATGAAGGGAGTATCTGTGAAAAGTGCCTGGAAGCGTTTAAGGAAGCCGGATGACGGGATGAAGGAGGGGAAGAGGCTCTTATCTCCTCCCCCGCATATACTCGATTACGCCCTTGCCTGTTCCTGCTTCTGGAGTATGTCGATTGCGACCTGAGCAGCCTTCTTGCCCGAAAGCAGCATCCCGCCGAACGTGGGTCCCATCCTCGGCAGGCCGAATACGGAATTGACCGACATCCCGCATGCTATGAGCCCAGGATGCACTTCGCCCGTGTACTCCACGAGGGCGTCCTCCGACTTTTCGACCCACATGGAGCCGTGTCCGGGCAGCTTCTTGAAGAGCCCCTGCTGCGCGAGCCTCGAAACGCAGTAGGCGTCATGGCCCGTAGCGTCTATTACGAGCTTCGATTCTATAGCGATCGGGTCCAGGCATGTGATTTCCTTGGGCATGTTGGCTATTGGGGTCCAGTTGATAACGATTCCGGCCACCCTCCCGTTCTCCCTGATCACGAGGTCGTCGAACATGGTCATATTCCTGATTTTGGCCCCCGCTTCGCACGTCATGGCAATCAGCTTGGAGCACGCGTACGGTCCGTCCGCAACGAAAAGCCCCTTCTGGACCTCCTCGTAAGGCACTTCTATCTCGTCCAGCACCTGGTTCCCCGGCTCTCTGACGGTGACTTTATTCATCAGGTAGCCCCCTATCCAGAACCCGCCTCCCAGGTAGTTCATCCTCTCTACGAGAAGGACTTTATACTTCTGTTTCGCTATGTCCTTAGCCGCCACAAGGCCGCTCGGACCGGCGCCGACTACGATAACGTCGCTCGATATGTATTCGTTGAACTCGTTCGCGAAACCCTCGACTATAGCCCTCGTGACCTCTTTCTCGCCGACAGGCGCGAACTTAACTTTAAAATCAGCCATAAAATTTATACCTCCCAGGTATTTCAGCGGCTCTTTAGACCCGTTTACTCTATCACAGAAACGGGGAGCGTCAATACAATTTATTATACACAATCCGCCGGCCGAGACGCACCCCGCTCAGCTTATTTTTGGCTATTGACAGAATCATCGGTTATCTTATCATTTCCGGAGAGGAGCTGATTATAATTAGAATTTATCGGAGGTAATCTGAATGCGTGCGCGGGTTAATGTTCTTTTTCTGCTGGCGGTACTTTTCGTTTTTGCGGGTCTTGAGAACGATGCCCACTCCGGCCTCATAATGGAGCAGGTCGGCTATCAGCAGGGCTCAAACGACAAGCAAAAAGTTACTATCTACATTCAGGGCGATAAATTCAAGCAGGTGGAGAACGGAGGGCCATTTTCACCGGCAGTGATATTCGACCTTAACTCCGGGGATATAATGTTTGTGAACGACGAGAAGAAACTCTATATAATCCTTAACAGGGAAGAGTATCTCAAATATATTGAATCCGTAATTTCGGAAAACAAGGACGTTTCCACTGCCAGCCGGAACATCACCCTCAAGAAGACCGACGAAACGGCTGCCATAGCGGGCTATAGCGCCAGGAAGTATGAAATCTTCGACAACGACAAGCTGCAGTCCGAATACTGGGTGAGCAGTGATGCCGGGTTTAGCGAAGAGCTCGATATGAACAAGATGTCGAAGCTCATGAACGAGGTAAAGAGGATAAGTCAGAATGTCGGAGGCTCGGCCTCGATCTCGGATAACGAGTATAAAATATTTCAGGAAATATACGAAGACGGTTATCCCATGAAAACCGTTTACCATTCACCGGACGGTGATAAGGTTTTCGTCGAAGAGATCGTTACGGTGAAGAAGCAGGATATACCCCCGAGCGAATTTCAGCCCCCCGCCGGTTACGAGAAGATAACCTATCAGGACATACTAAAGCAACAGTGAAGTTCGGGCGGAATCCGCCGCCGCCGCCGCCGGAGTATTTATATATATCCCGGCTCTTTGCCCCCGTTGTAATGCTGCAACGCGGCCGATGTATCGTCTATTAAGCTCTGCCTACTGGCCTTCTTCGACGACTTCCACTTTGATGACCGCGCTTACGTCGTGATGGAGCTTTACGGACACATCGTGCGTACCGAGCGTTTTTATCGGGCTTGCAAGGTCGATCTGCTTTTTCGAAACCTCATATCCAAGTTCCCCGAGCGCGTCGGATATGCTCTGGGAAGTCACAGAACCGAATATTTTTTCTTCTTCGCCGACTTTAACGGGAATTTTAATTGCGACTCCGTCCAGCCTGGACGCGAATTTCTCCGCTTCCCCTTTGACCTTGTCTTCCTTTTTCCTGATGGCAACACTTTTTTGCTCCCAGATTTTGATATTGCCCGGGGTTGCCGTAACAGCGAGCTTTCTCGGCAAAAGGAAATTTCTGGCAAGGCCGTCCTTGACGTCCTTGATCTCTCCCTGCCTGCCTATGGACTCAACGTCGGAAATAAAGATCACTTTCATAGTTGTGTGAACCTCCGAAACTTCCCGCCGGAGACCGGCGGTATTGAATATTTAAAACCCGTATAATCCGCGACTATTAATGGAGGACGGTATAAGGCAGCAAGGCCATGAAGCGCGCTCTTTTTATCGCGGCCGAAAGCTCTCTCTGGCATCCTGCGCAGAGACCTGAATTCCTTCTGGGAACGATCTTCTTCCTGTCCGATATATACCTCGACAGCATGTCGGCGTTTTTATAATCGATCTCAATCGACTCGGTGCAGAATCTGCATACTTTCTTTTTTGCAAAATATTTTTTGTCTCTGGGTGATTCCATCAGCTTTCTCCTTCTGTCTGGGCAGGGGTTTCAGCAGGCTCGTCTTGGCTTTTGCTCTCGGCAGCGGCTTCGGCAGGTTCGCTTTGGCTCTTGCTCTCGGCAGCGGCTT
>CADEFK010000047.1:10475-16061 GCA_902826595.1 uncultured bacterium
CGGCTTTCTCTCTCTTGGCGGCGTTATCGCTTATCGCCACGGTAATAAACCTGAGCACGTCCGTATTATAGAACCGGAGATGTCTCTCGAGCTCCGCAACCGCTCCCGGAAGCGCCGTGAAAACGATTATGTAATACACGCCCCTCGAGTAGTCCTTTATCTCATACGCAAGCTCCCTCTGAGCCCACCTGTCGGACTTGACGATCTCCCCTTCGTGAGCCGCGAGCGCTTCGTTCAGCTTCTGCTGAATTTTCGCGAGCTCCTCTTCCTTTATATCCGGTCGAACGATATAAAGCGTCTCGTAATACTTTGGCTTGACTGCCATGAATGATTAACCTCCTGTCTCGGTCTATGCGGCCCCGGGACGGCTCCTCTGTCCCCGGGCGACAGCTAAATTTTGGAACTGTATATTCTACCCGTAATATTCGATTTGTGAATTATCCCCTGAACTATTTGATATCATTCATAAATTAGTACGGCACAACCCGCCTCCCCCGTTAAATAAGCAGCGGTGCTATAACGACTGAAACTATCGACATCAGCTTGATAAGGATATTCATGGCGGGTCCCGAAGTGTCCTTGAAAGGATCACCCACAGTATCCCCGACCACCGCCGCCTTGTGGGCATCGGATCCCTTCCCTCCGAGGTTACCTTCCTCGATATATTTCTTGGCGTTGTCCCAGGCGCCTCCCGAATTGGCCATCATCAACGCGAGGACTACGCCCGTGACTATGGACCCGGCGAGGAAACCCCCGAGCCCCTCCGCCCCGAGTATGAGCCCTATGAATAGAGGCACTACGATGGCGATTATTCCCGGAACGACCATCTCTTTAAGCGCGGCGTCTGTGCTGATCGCCACGCATGAAGCGTAATCAGCCTTTGCTTCCCCCTCCATGAGACCCGATATCTCACGGAACTGTCTCCTCACCTCTTCCACCATCTTTTGGGCAGTCCTCCCTACAGCTCCCATCGTCAGCGCCGCAAGCAGGAAGGGGACAGCGCCGCCCAGCATCAGTCCCACGACGACGTTGCTCCTTGTAAGGTCTATCGACTCGAGACCGACTGCTTTCGTGAATGCAGCGAACAGCGCGAGAGCTGCGAGCGCGGCCGAGCCGATCGCGAACCCTTTTCCGATAGCGGCCGTCGTGTTCCCGAGCGAATCGAGCTTGTCCGTAATCTTTCTTACCTCATGGCCGAGCCCCGACATCTCCGTTATACCGCCGGCGTTGTCGGCCACGGGACCGTACGCGTCTACCGACATCGTGATGCCGATCGTCGCCAGCATGCTTACCGAGGCTATGCCGATGCCGTAGATTCCCGCGAACGAATATGAAAGCCCGATCGCGACCGCGATTGCGATCACGGGAAGAACAGTGCTGATCATGCCGATTGACAATCCTTCAATAATATTGGTCGCGACGCCCGTCTGGGAGGCCTCGGCTATCTTTTTGACCGGGGCTCCCGAAGTGTAGTATTCGGTAAGAAGTCCGATGGCGATACCGGCCAGGAGACCGAGCACGGATGCGAGCCATATCCATAGTATATTGTCTATTCCGTCGGCCAGGCCTACGATAAGCAGTATGATTAACGAGGCCGCAAGATAAATACCCCCCGTGTAGAAGGTCGCCCTCCTAAGGACCAGCTGGGGTTCGAGGTCTTTCATCCATTCGACGCTTTTGGCCCCTATTATCGACGAGAAGCTCCCTATTGCGATGAGAATGATCGGCAGGGCCATGAGCGCGATCTCGTTTTTTCCGCTGCTCGCGGCGATTACTATCGTCGCGACGACTGAGCCGACGTAGGATTCGAACAGGTCTGCTCCCATGCCTGCTACGTCCCCCACGTTGTCCCCTACGTTGTCGGCGATTGTGGCGGGGTTCCTCGGGTCGTCTTCCGGGATTCCGGCTTCGACCTTGCCGACCAGGTCTGCGCCTACATCGGCCCCTTTGGTAAATATACCTCCCCCTATCCTGGCGAAGAGGGCGACGGAGCTTGCGCCCATCGCGAAGCCGCCTATTATCGATCCGAATTTCTCCGCAAAAAGTACCAGGCCCTGAGCGTCTTCCGGGTTCGAGGGGAGTCCGATGCCCATCATGAAAGCTAACGAAAGGCCGAGTAATCCTATGCCCGCGACAGAGAGCCCCATAACGTTCCCGCCCTTGAATGCGACCAAAAGGGCTTTCCCCTGTCCTTCGGTCGCAGCCGCGTGGGCCGTCCTTACGTTGGCTTTAGTCGCAGCCTTCATTCCGAACAACCCGGTCGTCAGCGAACAGACCGCCCCCCCAATGTATGCGATCGCGGTGCTCAGGTTGATAAATATGGCGAGGAGCACGAAAACGGCGATTACGAATATGCCGATAATGCGGTACTCACGTTTTAAAAACACCATTGCCCCTTCGGATATCGCCTGTGCGATCTCCTTCATCTTGTCGTTGCCTTCGGGAAGTGACTTTATCTCCCGGTACACCAAAAAGGCGTATATCAATACTACCAATCCTACTGCCGTCCCGAAGACGGCTGCTATGAACTCTCCCATTTTATCGCATCTCCTTTTGATTATTTCTGATTAGAATGACCTGTGTTCTCTTCACTCTCGGGCCTGACGTTGTATTTGTTCATCGCTTTTTGGAGTCCGTGCTGAATGATTTCCAATACCGCATCAGCCGCTCTTAATACAGATTCACTTACTATTTCCCTTTCTTCCTTGCTGAATTTGGTCAATACGTGGGAAACTGTGCCTTGTTTCTCTCCGGGTTTACCTATGCCGATCCTGACCCGAATGAAATCCCCGTTCCCCAGCTCTCCCATTACCGACATTACTCCTTTGTGTCCGGCGCTGCCCCCTCCTGCCTTGATCCTGACGGTGCCTGCCGGGAGGTCGAGCTCGTCGTGTACGATGATTATGTTCTCCGCCGGGATGTGATAGAAGCTGGCTGCGGTTGAAACCGATTCTCCGCTCCGGTTCATGTACGTCTCCGGTTTCAGCAGAATCAGTTTATCGTTGTTAAAAGTTCCCTCCCCGCATACGCCGCTGAATTTTTTCTTTTTTAAATCGATTCCAGCCCTTTTCCCTATTTCATCCACGGTCAGAAAGCCGAGGTTATGCTTGGTGGAAGCGTATTCGCTTCCGGGATTTCCGAGGCCGGCCACCAATATCATATCCCGTTACTTCTCTTCGCCGCCCTGCGCCTTCTCCTCGCCCTCTGCGGCTTTTTCGGCGGCTCCCTCTGCTCCTGCTGCCGGGGCTTCTATCTCCAGCTTCGGCGCCAGGATTGTGACGATCGTCTCATCGTCGTCTTTTAATATGTGAAAGTCCTCTGAAACCCTGAGAGCGCTCACGTGTATCGAATGCCCTATGTCCAGGTCGGTCACGTCTAATTCGAACGAATTCGGGATATCCTTCGGCAGGCATTCGACCGGGATATCGCGCAGTATCTCTTCAAGTATTCCCCCTTCCTTGATCCCCTTGGCCTTGCCTGTTATCTTGACCGGGACGTTCACGGTTATCTTCTTATTGATGTCGAGGGCCTGGAAATCGAAATGTATGGGCTTGCTCGTCAGGAAATCATATTGAATTTCGCGCAGCAGCGACAGCTTCTTCACTTCGCTGGAGTCGTCTTTATAGGTGATTTCGAGAAGAGTGTTCTCTCCCGCTTCCGTGGACAGGGCTTGCTTGAGCGCCGCCGGGTTCACCGCCAACATTGTCGGCTCCGTGCCTTTTCCGTAAAGTACCGCAGGTATGTTCCCACCCCTCCTGACTTCCTTCGCTCCGCTTTTTCCGGGCCTCTTCCTGACCGATACTTCCAAAGTATTCTGTGCCATTACTAGAGCTCCTTATGTAATTTAATTAAACAGGCTGCTGATCGATTCGCCCGTTGCAATTCTCTTTATAGCCTCTCCGAGCAGGTTGGAAATGCTTATCACCTTTATTTTGCTGCACCCTACCGCTTCCTCGGACGGGGCGATCGTATCCGTAATTATAACTTCCTCAAGGTCTGCATTCTTTATCCTTTCTATCGCACTGCCGGAGAGTACTCCATGCGTGCTGCAGAGCGCCACGCTTTTGGCCCCTTCCCTCATCAGGGCTTTGCCCGCCTGTATTGCGGTCCCCGCCGTGTCCACGAGGTCGTCGACCAGGAGCACGGCTTTCCCCTCGACGTCCCCTATTACGTTCATAATCTCTGCCTCGTTCGGATTGGGGCGTCTCTTGTCCGTCATCGCGAGCCCGGAGTCGAGGATTTTCGCATAAGACCTCGCCCTCTCCATCCCTCCCGCGTCCGGGGAAACGATTACCATGTCTTCTCCGCTGAATTTCTCTCTTATGTAACCGATGAAAACGGGCGCTGCGTAAATATGATCGACCGGGATGTTAAAAAATCCCTGTATCTGTCCCGCGTGCAGGTCTACCGTAACCACCCTGCTTATGCCGGCGGTAGTTATCAGGTCCGCGACGAGCTTGGCGGAAATGGGGGCGCGCGGCTGGACCTTACGGTCCTGCCTGGCATAACCGTAGTAGGGGATTACAGCTGTAATGGCCCTTGCGGATGCCCTCTTGAGCGCATCGGTGATTATCAGCAGCTCCATTATATGCTCGTTCGTCGGGGGACATGTAGACTGTATGACGAATACATGGGAGCCGCGTACGCTTTCCGATATTTCGACGAAGACCTCGCCGTCGCTGAAGCGCCTGACCTCGGACTTGCCCAAGGGGACGTCCAGGTACTTACAAACAGCTTTTGCCAGCGGGACGTTGGAAGTCCCGCAAAATATCTTTGCGTTGTCCATTTGATCTCACATGAATGTGATAGAGCGCGATGCCCGCAATAAAAACAAGGTATTATAAAATAGATAACTGATAATTCAAGTTTGGGCCCCGGGCCGGGACACGCCGGTTTGATTGCGATACCGAAAGACAGGGAACGGGAGATATTGCTCGCGGAGCGAGTTGCCAGAATGGCAACTGCGGACGGTTCCGGAAGACCGCATGTGGTGCCCGTTTGTTTTGCCTACGACGGACGTAATATCTACACTCCGCTCGATAAAAAGCTCAAGAGCGTTCCGGCTGGCGAATTGAGGCGGGTTAAAAATATACTGTCAAACCCTCAGGTATCCCTCGTTGTCGACGGCTATTACGAGGACTGGAAAAGGCTATATTACGTCATAATTTACGGGCATGCCGGCGTTCTCGAGAGCGGTGAGGAGTATCTTAACTCACTTATTGCATTAACCCGGAAATACCCGCAATATAAAGCAATGGGTCTCGAGGAGGCGGGCCTCCCCGTCATCAAAATCGTTCCTGAGAGGATAATTTCCTGGGAAAACCCCTGACCCCGCGCCGTGCCGCAGTATCGATGCCCACCGATGACGCAATAAGGGCGGATCTTGAATATTCCGAAAAAAGTAATAATAAAGGGTGAGTGCGGGAATATTTTATCTAAAAACCCCTAGCGGGGGATGATTATCTGTGATAATATTACGTTTCAAGGGTCAAGGGTTCAAATTTTATAAAGCCGAAGTGGCGGAACTTGGCAGACGCGCTGGATTCAGGATCCAGTGGGTGCAAGCTCGTGGGGGTTCAAATCCCC
>CADEFK010000048.1:0-4669 GCA_902826595.1 uncultured bacterium
CTAAAACAGATTTTTTACTGCCCCTCAATTGCCAAGCAACGTTAAATAGAGTTTTGTCAATTTTTATGTAGAAATCCTCTTCCGCCTGTATCGGTGTGCGGTATCCGTGTGCAGAATGAAGGTAATTTCTGTTGTAATATTGAACCCACTTATCCAGTTCCAGGCTAAGCTCTCTTTCATTTTCTCATTCTCTCAGCCAAAAGAGCCGCTCTTTCATCGTTCTTATCATTCTCTCCGTATACGCGTTCCCTTTGGGGTTGTCGTAGCTGATAAATGCCTGATGAACTTCAAGATTGGAAAAAGCTTTCATAAAACTGAGCGAAGCAGGCTGACTACCGTTATCGCTCATGAGCTTTAGCGCGGGTTCTGCGCTAGACAACCCCGCCCTTTGCAAATAGAATAAATCCCCATGCCGTCCAGGTTGTCCGAAGAAGTTTCCCCGTTCTACGTGATGGAAGTGCTGGAGAGGGCCAAGGAGATAGAATCCTCGGGTGGGAGCGTCATGCATTTCGAGGTCGGGATGCCCGATTTCCCGACCCCCGCGGCGATATGCGAGGCCGCTGTCCGTGCGATCGGGGAAGGGGACACGAGGTACACGCACAGCCTCGGCATACCGGAGCTCAGGGAGGCGATAGCGGAAGATTACGAAAATACGTACGGGGTAAAAATATCTCCCGGAAGCGTGATAGTCACGCTGGGCAGCTCCCCCGCCTTGTTCCTTTCGATGCTCGCGCTCCTGGACCCGGGGGACGAAATAATAATCACGGACCCGCACTACGCCTGCTATCCCCAGCTCATAAAGATCGCTGGGGGCGTGCCCGTCCCTGTGCGCGTTTACGAGGAAGAGGGTTATCAGATAGACGCCGCGAGACTCCGGAAGGCAATCACCCCCAGGACGAAGGCCGTGCTGATTAACTCGCCCTCCAATCCCACGGGAACCGTGCTGAGCCCGGACGCGATGGGGGACATAGCGGGGTCAGGCTTGTTCGTTATCTCGGACGAGATATACCACGGGCTCGTTTACAGCGGCGAGGCGAGGACGATACTGGAGTACACGCCGGACGCAATAGCCGTCAACGGGTTCTCGAAGCTCTACTCGATGCCCGGCTGGAGACTGGGTTATCTCATAGTCCCGGAAGGGCTCGTAAGACCCGTACAAAAACTCCAGCAGAACCTCTTCATATCCCCTAACCCGTTCGTGCAGAAGGCGGGCGTCGCCGCGATAAGGCTGGCGAAGGCTGAGGCCCTCGGCATGGTCGGCGAATTCGACAGGAGGCGGAGGGCGATGCTGGAAGGGCTGAGGGAGCTCGGGTTCGTCCTCGGCACGGAGCCTCTCGGGGCATTTTACGTTTTCGTAAACGCGTCGGGTATCAGCCCCGACTCCCGCGCCCTCTCGTTCGACATACTGGAGAAGGCGCACGTCGCCGTTACGCCCGGAATCGATTTCGGGCAGGGCGGCGAGGGGTATCTCAGGCTCTCCTACGCCGCCTCGCTGCCGGACATAGAGGAAGGCATGAAGAGGCTCGGGCAATATTTAATCGAGAGGAAAAACAAATCACGATGACCGTTCCGTCGATTGCGGAAATAGACATAAGGGACAAGAAGCTCCTCATAAGGGTGGACTTCGACACCGCGGTATCCCGTACGGGGGCGGTTGCCGACGCGAGGAAGCTCTCACTCGCGCTCCCGACCATAAGATACGCGATCGGCCAGAAAGCCAGGGTCGTGCTGGCTTCTCACATAAGCGGGGCCGGGGGCAGGATGAGCCGCAAGTACTCCCTCGAGCCCCTCGGCAGGAAGCTCTCCGAGCTCCTCGACTGCGAGATCTATTTCCCGGAGAATTCGATCGGCGACGCCGTCAGGAAGATATCGGGCGACATGCTGCCGTGCTCCGTCATGCTGCTCGAGAACCTGGAGTTCCACAAGGGAGAGCTCGCCAACAGCGAGGACTTCGCGAGGAAGCTCGCCGAGGTGGCCGAGATTTACGTGAACGAGGCGTTCTCCGTCTCCCACCAGAAGAGGGCGTCCATAGTCTCGGCCGCAGCTCACTTCGGCAGGGTATGCGTCGGGCTCAGGTTCAAGGAGGAGGTGGAGAACCTCGGAAGGTTCGAGAACCCGGAGCGCCCATTCGCGGCTGTCATAGGCGGGAGCTGCACCGGGCGCAAGATCGAGCTCATCGAGAGCCTCATGGACAGGGTGGATACGATCCTGATCGGGGGGGCGGTCGCCCACACGTTCCTGAAAGCGCTCGGCAAGGACATCGGGCGCTCCGAGATCGACGAGGGGACGATATACAGCGCCCGAAAGCTCATATCCGCTTCCTTGTCGAGGAGCATAAGGCTCGTAATTCCGGAGGATTTCGTAGGGGTGAGAGGGGATTTGAACAACGAGCCGGCTTCCTATATAATTTCGGGCGGCCGTATCCCGGACGATTCCATGGCGGTCGATATAGGACCCGAAACAATCAGGCAATTCGCGAAACATATATCGAGGGCCAGGACCGTCCTCTGGAACGGGCCCCTCGGAATGTGCGAGCGGGCCGGGTTCGGAGACGGCACCGCGGCGGTCGCGAAAGCGCTCGCGGAGTCGGACGCATGGAGCGCCGTCGTGGGCGAGAGCACCGTCGACGCGCTCGAGGGAGCGGGGCTCGAAGCCGGCAAGTGCTTTATGTCGCGCGGAGGGGACGCGTCGGTCGAATTTATAAGGGATAAGACGCTGCCCGCGATTCAGGCGCTCGAGGGGCGGGTAAGATGAGAAAAAGGCTCATAGCGGGCAACTGGAAAATGAACATGCTGAGGGGGGAGGCGGCTGAGCTCGCGCGGGGCGTCGTCGAAAGTACCCGGAGATTGGCGGGGAAGGTCGATATAATACTCGCGCCGCCGTTTACTGCGCTCGACGCCGTCGGAAAGGAGCTACAGGGCACCGGTATCATGCTCGGGGCTCAGAACGTCTTTTGGGAGGAGAGGGGGGCGTTTACAGGCGAGATTTCGCCCGGTATGCTTGCCGACTCGGGCTGCTCTTGGGTAATCGTCGGTCACTCGGAGAGGAGACGCATACTCGGCGAGACGGACGAGATGGTCAGGATGAAGCTTGCCGCTTCGCTCAAGGCCGGTCTCAAGGTGATAGTATGCGTGGGCGAGACCCTCGAAGAGAGGGATCGCGGTCACACGGTCAAGGTCGTGGAAGGACAGGTAGTAAAGGCGCTCACCGGGACCGGGATATCCGACCCCGGCGGACTGGTCATTGCGTACGAGCCCGTATGGGCGATAGGCACGGGCCGCCACGCGACCCCGGCGGAGGCCGAATTCGTGCAGTCTGCAATCCGCGAAATAGCGGGTAATATATTGGGTGATTCGGCCGCCCGTATCAGGATCGTTTACGGGGGGAGCGTTAACGAGGAAAATATACGAGACCTGCTTGCGGAGCCGGATATTGACGGCGCGCTCGTCGGGGGCGCGAGCCTCAGGGCGGAGTCGATGGCAAGCATAGTCGAGACAGCAGGAGAGCAATAGTGGAACTAATAATATTATCGGTAAAGATAATCCATATTATAGTGAGCGTACTGCTCATCATAGTCGTGCTGCTACAGCCCGGAAAGAGCGGCGACCTGGGGTCGATATTCGGCGGCGGGACGAGCGATTCGATCTTCGGCTCGAGCGGGGCAGTCCCCTTTCTCGTTAAGGTGACGAGGGGGCTCGCGATACTGTTCATGGTTTCGTCCCTTTCCCTCGGCTATTTCGCCGCGAGCAGCGGCGGCAGATCGGTCGTTACGGACGTGCCCGAGGCGGCGGTCCAGGAGACCGTGCCCGCAGGGGAAGCCCCCGGCGATGTTAATGCGCCCGCTGGAGATGCTTCTTCACCGGAGGCTCCTGCAGGGAGCGAAGCCGTTACAAAACCCGGAGACGGCGCGGGGAGCCAGGGCGAGAAGACGGAAGACGCGGGACAGAAGAAGAATTAACAGCGCCCGAACGCTTTTTGTCAATAAATCACGGGCTTTAAACGCGGGGGGATACCGGACTTTGCCTTGCGCCTCAATGACGCATTAAGTATATTAAACATTACAAATATCCGGAGGTATTTAGAATGGCTTACATCATTGCGGAGCCCTGCATCGGAGTCAAGGACAAGGCCTGCGTAGAGGCGTGCCCCGTGGACTGCATATACGAGGGCGAAGACCAGCTTTTCATACACCCTGAAGAGTGCATAGACTGCGGCGCGTGCGTCGACCCCTGTCCGGTGGATGCGATCTTCCACGAAGACGAGCTCCCGGAAAAATGGAGCGAATACACTCCCAAGAACGCGGATTTCTTCGTAGGAAAGGAAGGTCTCGAGCCCGCACGGAAGGACTAAGCCTCCCCGGAACGGGAACCTATCAACTGTAAATAAAAATGAAAGGGGACGTGCCCGAGGCATGTCCCCTTTTTTTATTCCGAACATGGCCGAAAAAGTGAAAAGAAAGATTAGCGCCGTTAAGGGGAGAGAGAGCCGGGCTGAGAAAAAGAAAAGAGCCCTCTCCATACTCAAAATTTTGATGGAGGAGTACCCTCGGACGAGGTGCCACCTCGACTACTCAAACGCCCTCGAGCTCCTGATAGGGTGCATATTGTCGGCCCAGTGCACGGACAAGCGCGTGAACGAGGTGACGAAGGGCCTCTTCGCGAAATACCCG
>CADEFK010000048.1:4769-10695 GCA_902826595.1 uncultured bacterium
GTCTGCTTCGCGCGCAAGCCCCGCTGCGGCGAGTGCGCTCTAAGCCACCTCTGCCCCTCGGCGGGGATGGTGTGACGCACACACATAGTGTGATTTACGATCCTACCCTACCTCTTCCGCCTAAACCAGCCACGAAACCCAACCCGTTCGCCCTGAGCTTGTCTAAGGGTCGAAGTATGAACGGATTACACTCCCGTATGTCTGCGGCATCTCGTCCCATCCTGTCATTGCAACGATTGCGAGCAAGTGAGCAATCGGTCGCTGCTGGCGAATTGCAATTAAGCTGCCGTGCCATGGGACGAACCAGCTAAAATACAAATCAGCGTAGCGACCGCGGCAATCTCCTGCAAAAGGCGAGATCGCCACGGCTCCTTCGCGCAAGGCTTCGGAGCCTCGCGATGACATACAACATAAAATCGCAGCTGGAAGCCGCTCCTGCAAAAATTGATCCCGCACCCTGTATAATATCCGGTAGAAATCATGAAAAGACGCTATAACTCCTACCACGACTATATGAAGGAAAGGTTCGGGTGCCGGGTCAACAAGGTCTCGGTCGATATGGGATTCACGTGCCCGAACAGGGACGGGTCTCTCGCCCGCGGCGGATGCGTTTACTGCAACAACGACAGCTTCGTCCCCCCCTACGCCCGCGCCCGCCGCTCCATGCGCGACCAGCTCAAGGACGGCATGGGTTATCTCAAAAAGAGGTTCAAGGCCGAGAAGTTCATAGTCTATTTCCAGGCCTACACGAACACGTACGGCGGCGCCCGCGAGCTCGAAAATATGTACAGGGAAGCTCTCTCTTATGACGGCGTCGTCGGCATAGCCGTAGGCACGAGGTCTGACTGCGTGGACGAGGAGAAGATTGCGATGTTCGAGAGGCTCGCTAAAGAATGCTACGTCTCTCTCGAATACGGCATCGAGTCCGTCTACGACAAGTCGCTCGAGTTCATGAACAGGGGACACGACTACGCATCCGTGCTGCGCGCATTCGAGATGTCCCGGGGCAGGGGGTTCGAGTTGGGGGCCCACATCATACTCGGCATGCCCACGGAGACGCGGGAAGAGATGCTCGCCATGGCCGGGGAGGTTTCGTCGCTGCCGATAGACTGCATCAAAATTCACAACCTGCACATCGTGAAGAATACGCCCCTTGCGAGGATGTATAAAGAAAACCCGTTCAGTCTTTTCAGTTACGAGGAGTATCTCGATTTCATCGTGAGGTTTCTGGAGAGGCTCTCGCCCGACATTATCGTCGAGCGCTTTTTCACGGACACCCCGAGGAGCCTGCTCGTCGCCCCCGGATGGGACAGGTCGCATATCGAGGTGATAAAGGGCATTGAAGAAGAGCTCGAGAAACGGGATACCTGTCAGGGCAGGCTCTACGCCGGGAATTCTCACGGCTGCGTAACAGCCACGGATCATTGCATTTAAGTAATTCGGCTGCGAATCGTCTGAGCGCCCCGAAACTCATTTCCCGATCAAGCTCCCCGGCGGATGATATACTTTTTACGAAGGTAGGTTAATATTTATAATTCATCCCGGAGGTAAGAAAAAATGTTAAAAAGCTCGAATCCCGCGTTAGGAGAAAAGACGTTCGACAGGCTCGCGACGGGCTACACAGGCGCCGGGCTTATGACTATTAACGGCACGATAAACAAGACGCTCGTGCTCCTGGTCCTGGTCACAGTACCGGCCCTATGGGTCTGGGACATGTTCGCGAAATCCGGGATGCAGGCGGTCAACGGCTGGATGTACGGAGGGCTTATAGGCGGGCTCGTTGTCGCCGTGATCACGATATTCAAAAAGACGTGGGCGCCTTACACCGCGCCTGTTTACGCGATACTCGAAGGGCTCCTCATAGGCGGCATATCCGCTTACGCTGAATCACAGTTCAAGGGGATAGTGTTTCAGGCCGTGGCGCTCACCTTCGGCACGCTCCTATCACTTCTCGTCGCCTACAGGTCGGGCGTGATAAAGGTGACCGAGAAGTTCAGGCTCGGCGTCGTGGCCGCCACAGGAGCGATATTCCTCGTTTATATCGTGTCCATGGTGATCGGGTTTTTCGGCGTGAGCGTACCGCTCATATATTCGGGCGGCACTATAGGGATTCTATTCAGCCTTTTCGTCGTGGTGATAGCCGCGCTCAACCTCGTGCTCGATTTCGATTTCATAGAGCAGGGAGCGGCCGAGGGCGCGCCCAAGTACATGGAATGGTACGGAGCGTTCGGGCTCATGGTCACTCTCATATGGCTCTATATCGAATTCCTGAGACTCCTCACGAAGCTGAGACAGTAAAGAAAAGCCGGTGCGGCGGTTCAATTACTAATATCGCGAAAATAATTCGTTACGGAGGAAGAATTTGAAAATTAAATTTACTTACGCTGCGGCTCTGATTATCGTTGCGGTCATCGCGGTCTCCATACTCGCCGCCCCGGTACATACTGCCAGAGCGAAGTCAGGGGCGGGCACGCCCGAGGCCCTCGGGAACAAGGTGCTCGAAGCCATAAAGGCACAAAACAAGGACGCGCTCAAAGCCCTGATCCATCCGGAGGTAATCGATTATCTGAAGGGTAAGAACCCGGAGGAGCTTGACAAGGTAATAGGCAACCTTCTGAGCCTGAAGATCCCCGAGGCCTCGGAATTCGTCGTGCAGCCGATGGAAGAGGTATCCGAATACGATAAAGCCACGCAGACGCTCACGTTCAGGGACAACACGCTCTACTTCCCCATCCCGCCTACCGACCTGCTTGTTCTGGTAACGGAGACAGAGATACCGAAGAAGGACGAGAAGGGAGTCGAAACAAAGGTTAAGGCCAAGGTCGGCGTAATGGTGAACACCATCACCGAGTATAACAAGGCCTGGTACATCGTGCTTCCCGTGAAAAAGAATGCCGATAAAGAGGAAGCGGAGGAGCAGAAACCGCAGTAAGACGCACGGCTGAGCGCAACACAAGGCACTCGATGGAATGCATCCGTGAGCGATAAAAATACCGAACACCCTCTTATAATTTTCGACGGGGTATGCAACTACTGCTGCGGCGTGGTCAATTTCATCATTAGCAGAGACCCGTCGGGCGTATTCAGGTTCGCGCCGTTCCAGTCTGACGCCGCTAAAAGAATCCTTGAAAGATATAACTATCCCGTGGACAGCCTCGATTCGTTCGTATTGATAGACGAAGGGAAGCTCTACACCAAATCCGGGGCGGGGCTCAGGGTGCAGAAGCTCCTGGGCGGAATACACAAGCTCCTCTATGCGTTCATTCTGGTGCCCGCGCCTATCAGGGATGCTGTCTACGATTACATAGCCCGGAACAGGTACAAATGGTACGGTAAAAAAGACGAGTGCATGATACCTTCGCCTGAAATACGGAGCAGGTTCCTCGAATGAGAGCGAACAATCGTATATAATTTTATTCCCGTAAACACACCGGTAGGATGAATCGGAATGTCATGAACGACGGCCTCCTCTACAAAATTGCCGCGCTCGAGAGCGAGTTCGAGCAGATTCACAGGCTCAACTACGAGACTTTCGTCGAAGAAATACCCCAGCACGGGGAGAACCCTGAAAAGAGGCTCGTCGATAAATTCCACGTCGAGAATACCTACATCATCTGCCTCGACGGCGGGGAGCTCGCAGGCATGCTCGCAGTCAGGGACAAGCGCCCTTTCTCCCTCGATAAGAAACTCCCCGGCCTCGAATCATACCTTCCCCGGTCGCGCTCAGTGTGCGAGCTGAGGCTCCTCTCCGTGAAGAAGGAGCGCCGCTACCGGAAGGTGCTGCTGGGCCTCTTCACCAAACTCGCGGCTTACTGCGAGGAGAAAAAATACGACCTCGCCATAATTTCGGCGAACGTGGCTCAGGGGAAGCTCTACAGGAACCTCGGGTTCATACCGTTCGGTCCCGAGGTCGGAAGCGCCGGCGCGAGGTATCAGCCGATGTACCTGACCCCCGAATCATATTACAGGATGAAGGGGCGGGCGAAGCTCCTATCGAGAATGGACGGCGAGGCATCCGTCTCCCGAAAACACATGAACCTGCTGCCGGGGCCCGTCGACGTCAGTCCGGATACGGAAATGGCTATGTCCGGTACTCCCGTGTCCCACAGGTCGGAAGAGTTCAACGAGGACCTCGTCCGCGTGAAGCGGATGCTCTCTTCGATAACGGGGGCGAAGCACACGGCGGTACTGATGGGGTCGGGCACGCTCGCGAACGACGCCCTCGCCGCTCAGCTCTCACTTGGGGAAGGGAAGGGCCTCATTCTCTCTAACGGCGAGTTCGGGGAGCGTCTCATAGACCACGCGCGGAGGTGGGGGCTCTCGTTTGCCGCAATTGAGAAAGAATGGGGAGAGGGCTTCCATCGTCAGGAAGTCGAGGACGCCCTTTCTCTTAATCCCGGCACGTCATGGCTCTGGGCGGTACATTCGGAGACATCGACCGGGGTGCTGAACGACGCGGGAATGCTCGGCGGGATATGCGGCGGCCGGGGCATCGCCCTATGTCTCGACTGCATAAGCTCCCTCGGCACCGTGCCGCTGGGCCTCTCGGGCGTTTACATGGCGACAGGTGTGAGCGGTAAGGGGCTCAGGTCTTATCCCGGGCTCTCGTTCGTTTTCTATAACCACGAGACCGCGTCCCGGCCGGACAGGCTGCCCCGCTACCTCGACCTCGGCTTATACGCGGAATCTTCAGGCACTCCGTTCACTCTCTCCTCAAACCTCGTCCGCGCGCTCAGGTCCTCGATCGAAAACTTCTCCGGGGCAGAAAGATATGCGGAGCTCCGCAGGCGCTCGGACCGGCTCAGGGAAAGGCTTTCGGACGCCGGGTACGCGGTTGTCGCCGAAAAGGGACAGGAGTCGCCCGCCATCATAACCATCCCGCTTCCCGAGAGACTCGGCTCCCGCGTCCTCGGATTGAAGCTCGAAAGGTCGGGCTATTACCTCAACTGGAGGAGCGGCTACCTCATTGAGCGGAACTGGATACAGATCGCGCTTATGGGGGACTGCACGGAGGAAATGATGACGCCGCTTATCGAGCTTCTCCGCGGCGAGATGAAGTCCCGTCACCGGGCATAGGACTTTCCCCGCTCTCTTTGACGAATCCCCTCTAAAGTTTTATTATGTGCGTATTTATAAATTCCAAGAGGAGGAATATACATGGCCAGTTTGATCGATCGAATGATAAGGGCTTCCAAGCTCGACGTAGGTCTTTATGAGGAAGTTGAGGCCGACAAGGGGTCGATGGGACAGGCGGCTACGATCGTAGTGCTGTCGAGCATCGCGGCCGGCGTAGGCTCATTAGGGGTATTCGGCTTAGAGGGATTGATCTTCACCACTATAGGCGCTCTGATCGGATGGTTGATATGGGCGTATCTGACTTTCATCATAGGCACGAAGCTGCTGCCGGAGCCCGGGACGAAAGCCGACTTTAGCGAGATGCTCCGGACAATAGGCTTTTCGAGCTCCCCGGGCGTGCTCCGCGTTCTCGGCGTTATTCCGGTTGCCGGCCCCATAATATCATTCGTGGCGGGGATATGGATGCTCGTGGCCATGATAATAGCGGTGAGACAGGCGCTTGATTATAAGAGCACGTGGCGCGCCGTGGGCGTATGCCTGATCGGCTTCATCATATATTTCATCATCATGTATTTTATCCTTACGATAATCGGCATAAATCCCGCCCAGGTGCCGACCAGCTAGGAGTGCTGATTAAATGGCAGGCGGGCACGCATTTAAAGTCCGGCAGGACGCCAGCCGTTAAGAAATAAGTGAGATTGCAGGCCGATTACATGATATCCTGATATTGTTTTGACTATCGGCCTTCGGGGTATTAATTTTACTCCTCCATTCCGATCGAGAGGTGAACCGCATCCGTGTTTATCAAGAGAGTCATAAGGGCGCTCACGCTCGACCCGGAGCTGTACGA
>CADEFK010000048.1:10795-16056 GCA_902826595.1 uncultured bacterium
AGAGTCATAAGGGCGCTCACGCTCGACCCGGAGCTGTACGAGGAGGTCGAGCACGATAAGAGCGCCATGTGGCAGGCGGTGGTAGTCGTCTTCCTAGCGAGCCTCTCGAGGGGCATCTACAGCTACCAGACGGGGGACTATAAGGGCCTCATACTGGGTACTATCACCAGCTTCGTCCTCTGGATACTGCTCGCCTTCCTTATATACATCATCGGCACCAAGCTCTTTCCGGAATCCGATACGAGGAGCGACCAGTGGGAAATAATGCGCGTGCTCGGGTTCGCGAGCGCGCCCGGCATCTTCAGGGTCTTCGCCGCGATCCCTCACCTAACGGCGGTCGTGCTCGTGATCGTATGGGTGTGGACGCTCGTCGCGATGATAATCGGCGTGCGGCAGGCGCTCGATTTCAAGAACACCTGGAACGCCATATGGGTATGCGTTGTGGGGCTCATCACGTACTGGCTCGTGTACATTATCTTATATTTCGCTTACGGGCTGCCCCGGCCCGCATGGTCGTGAGGGAGGGCACGATGTGTGGTGCAGAATCTGCGCACGTATACGATCCTTCCGTATCACTTCCGCCTAAACCGGCATCTGCGGTCTTTCGAATGTCCTCGGCGACTTGCCGCCCGTTCATCCTTCGACAAGCTCCATTAGACTTCAGGACGAACGGTTTTTTTTGAAGATGAGATTGCTTCGCTTCGCTCGCAATGACGCGCGGTGCTGGGTTCGCGGCTGGATGCCGATCCTAATACTGGGGGTTCTTATTCGGGTAAGAACTTATGCAGTTCACCCCCGCGCTTTGGCCGCGCGCTTGGATTCGTCCTTGAGTATCTTGTAGTCGATGCTGTCGACGAGCGCCTTCCAGCTGGCCTCGACTATGTTCTGGGAGACCCCTACCGTGCTCCAGTCGCTCTCGCCGTCCCCCGACTCTATGAGCACCCTCACCACGGCGTCCGTGCCGTGCTGTCTCGCAAGCACCCTGACCCTGTAGTCCTTGAGAGTGACCTCTTTTAAGCTGGGATAGAACTTTTCGAGCGCCTTTCTCAACCCCTGGTCGAGAGCGTGCACCGGGCCGTTGCCTATCGCGGCCATGTGCTCGGTCACGCCGTCCACCTGCACTATGAGAGTCGCCTCGGTGACGGGCTCTTCGTCCTCGTTCCGTTTCTCCGTTATCGTGCGGACGCTTTTCAGCTCAAACGCCTTTCTGAAGTCCCCGAGGGCTTTTCTGACGAGAAGCTCGAATGAGGCGTCCGCCCCCTCGAACTCATACCCCTCGTTCTCGAGCTTCTTGAGCTCGTTCAGGATGTTGTTAATGCGCTTGTCCTGAGGGTCGAGATCGATGCCGAGCTCCTTCGCCTTATAGATGATGTTGCTCCGCCCGGAAAGGTCCGATATCAGTATGCGCCTCCGGTTCCCGACGACGTCCGGGTTTACGTGCTCGTAGGTCTCCGATTTTTTCATCACGGCGCTTACGTGGAGCCCGCCCTTGTGGGCGAAGGCGCTCTCCCCCACGAAGGGCCTGTGTCTGAGCGGCGGCAGATTCGTGAGCTCGTGTATGAAATGGGATACCTCGTAGAGCCGCTTGAGCTCGTCCTCTTCTATGCAGTCTATGCCGAGCTTGAGCTTGAGGTTGGGCACGATCGAGCAGAGGTTCGCGTTTCCGCACCTCTCTCCGTACCCGTTCATCGTCCCCTGCACCTGCCTCACGCCTTCCCTGACCGCGTAGAGCGTATTCGCTACGCCCACTTCGCCGTCGTTGTGCGTGTGTATGCCCAGGTGCGGGCTGTCGAGCCTGAGGTTCACTTCCCTCACCGTCTCCTCTATCTCCCAGGGGAGTGTGCCGCCGTTCGTGTCGCAGAGCACGAGGACGTCTGCTCCGGCGTCCTTTGCTGCTTTTATCGCCTCGATCGTGTATTTCGGGTTGTGCTTGTATCCGTCGAAGAAGTGCTCGGCGTCGAAGAACACCTCGTCCACGTATTTTTTCAGATACGTGACGGAATCGTGGATTATTTCGAGGTTTTCCTTGAGAGGTATTCTGAGAGCTTCCTTTACGTGGAAGTCCCAGCTCTTGCCGACGATAGTGACGGCGGGGGTTTCCGCCCTGAGCAGGGCCTGTATGCTCCCGTCCTCGCCGCAGGTCTTGCCCGAGCGCCTCGTGCTGCCGAACGCTGCGACTTTCGATTTTCGGAGGCGTAATTTCTTGGCTTCCTCGAAGAACCCCTCGTCCCTTTCGTTCGAGCCCGGCCATCCGCCTTCGATGTAATGTACCCCTAGCTCGTCGAGCCTCTGGGCGATCCTGATCTTGTCGTGGATCGAGAAGGATATGCTTTCCCCCTGAGTCCCGTCCCTGAGGGTAACGTCGTATATCTTTACCGAATCCCGGCTCATTTCTTTTCCCCCAGCTCAAACGCGTCGTGGAGAGCCCTTACCGCGAGCTCCGTGTATTTCTCTTCGACGACGCAGGAAATCTTTATCTCGGACGTGCTTATCATCAAAATATTAATCCCCTCTTTCGCGAGCGTCGAAAACATGCGGCTTGCGACCCCCGAGTGGGTTTTCATCCCGACGCCGACTAACGATACCTTGGCTATCTTGTCGTCGGAGATGATTTTTTTCGCTCCGAGCTGCTTTGCAACCTTTTCAGTAAGTATAATTGATTTTTTAAAATCTGTCCTCGGAACGGTGAACGTCATGTCGGTGTGCCCCTCGATGCTCACGTTCTGGACTATCATGTCCACTATTATGCCGCTCTCGCTGAGCGGCGTGAAAATCTTGGCCGCTATGCCGGGGCTGTCCGGCACCTGCGTTATCGTGATCTTGGCCTGGTTCTTGTCGGACGATACGCCCGATATGAGAATGTTTTCAAGATGGGTCATTTCTTCCTCCTCTACTACCCATGTGCCTTCCGTGTCGGGTTTTGCCGTCGGGCGGACGTGGAGCGTCACGCCGAACTTCATCGCGAATTCGACTGCCCTCGCCTGGAGCACCTTCGAGCCGAGGCTCGCAAGCTCGAGCATCTCCTCGTATGAAATCCTGTCCAGCTTTCTGGCCGCCGGAACAATGCCGGGGTCAGACGTGTATATGCCGTCGACGTCGTCTTTGTAAAGCTCGCACGAGTCCGCGTTAAGGGCCGCGGCCAGAGCGACCGCCGTCAGGTCCGAGCCCCCCCTGCCGAGGGTGGTGACGTTGCCTTCTTCGTCCACCCCCTGGAACCCCGCCACTACGACTATCTTCCCCTCAGCGAGCGCCTTCTTTATTCTCTCGGCGTCTATCCTCACGATCTTCGCCTTCGAGTGCGCGTTGTCCGTCACGATCCTCACCTGATGGCCCTGGAGCGATATCGCGTCCCGCCCGAGGGCTTTGATGGACATGGCGAGGAGCCCGGAAGAGACCTGCTCCCCGCTCGACGTCACTACGTCGAGCTCCCTCTCGTCAGGGGGGTCCATTATCTGGAGTGATAATTTTACGAGCTTGTCCGTCTCTCCCGCCATCGCCGAGACTACGACGAGGACGTCGTTCCCCTTTTCCCTGGTTCTGATCACGTGCCCCGCGACCCACTTTATCTTGTCGAGGCCGGCAACGCTTGTTCCGCCGTACTTCTGAACGATGAGACCCATTCCTTTTTCCCTTCTATTTTGATTTCGCGCGTGTTTTCCGCGGCGCCGCTTCCGGGCCCGGGCATTTTAATGTCGATATATATAGTATATTCAGGAAATATTTCTTCAACCCTCTCCGCCCACTCGACCGCCGACACCCCGCCGCCGAAAAGAAACTCGTCGGCTCCTATGCTCATGAGCTCGTCCGCCCCGGAAATTCTGTATAAGTCGAAGTGGTAGAGCGGTATCCTGCCCTCGTACGCGTTCATTATTACGAACGTCGGGCTCACGGGCTCGTCTTCCACGCCGAGCCCCCTGGCTATCCCCTTGACGAGGACCGTTTTGCCCGCGCCCAGGTCCCCCCTGAGGGCAATAATACTACCGGGTTCGAGCGATTTGCCAATAATCTCGCCCAGTTTTATTGTATCTTCAGCGTCCGTCACCTGTATTTCCATATTTTCTCTATCCGTCATATCGGTTTTTTGTTGGATTAAAATAATGAGTGATATCAGCGGATTCGGAAGAAAGGCTCCTCGTCCGAATCCGGAAGCTCCCTGAGCGTCCGCGGGAGGGCGTCCGCGAGGTCGCCCGCTATTATACCCGCCTGCCCCCGCTCCAGGGCGCAACGGTCGCCCGCGAGACCGTGCACGAACACGCCCAATCGGGCCGCGTCTTCGGGTATGATGCGCTGCGCTAGGAATCCGCCTATAATGCCCGTTAGCACGTCCCCCATGCCGCCCGAAGCCATCCCGGGGTTGCCCGATGTGTTGACGTATACGCGCCCTCCCGGGGTCGCGACCAGCGACCTCGCCCCCTTGAGCACGAGAATGACTTTATGCTTCCTCGCGAAATCGAGGGACACCCCTATCCTGTCGCTCTCTATGTCTTCGGCTGCGATGCCCGTGAGCCTCGACATCTCGCCCGGATGGGGAGTGAGCACGAGGGGCGCCTTCGCCCTTAGGAGGACCCCCGGTTCTTCCGCTATAAGCGTAAGCGCGTCGGCGTCGATAACAGCCGGTATCTCGCACGATCTTATTATGTCGTACAGGAAGCCGCGCGTCTCTTCCGTCGTGGAGATGCCCGGTCCTATCGCGAGCGCTGTTTTTTTATTTGCGATGATTTCCTTCGCGCGCTTCACGGAGACCCTGCCGAGCGTGCGGAGGTCCGTTTCCGGGAGCGGCTCCGTCATCGCCTCCGTCGTCTTCACTTCCATTATGTCGTTCAGGCTCGCGGGTATGCCCACTGTGACGAGACCCGTGCCCACCCTGAGGGCGCCTAAAGACGCGAGCGCCGCCGCTCCGGTCTTGCCCGGAGAGCCCGCCAGAATGAAAAGATGGCCGTACGTGCCCTTGTGGCTGTCCGGGCGTCTGAGCTTTAGTATCCCGCCTACGGATAAGCGTGTGAGCAGTTCGTAGGGAATGTCCCTTTCGAGGGATTTCGGCGTGGTGATGTCGGCTACGTATATCCTGCCCGCGTAGTCGAGTCCGGGGTATATCGAGATTCCGATCTTGGGGAGCACGAATGTTACAGTCACGTCCGCCCTGACGGCAGCCCCTAGCGGGAAGGCGGTATTGGCGTCTATACCCGAAGGCAGGTCGACCGCGACCCGCGGGACGGGCTGATTATTCATGAACTCTATTATCTTCCTGTTAAACCCCTCGA
>CADEFK010000049.1:0-13252 GCA_902826595.1 uncultured bacterium
ATCAGGGAAGGCGGAAGGACCGTAGGCGCTGGCGTAGTTACTAAAATCGTGGAGTAGTGGAGAGAGAGCTATGGGTGACAATATTCTAGTCGTTGCTCTTGCGTGCGTTGAGTGCAAGAGGCGGAATTATTCGACAACTAAAAACAAGCAGACTAACCGGGAAAAGATCGAGCTTAAGAAATACTGCAAGTGGTGTAAGCGGCATAACGTACATAAAGAGACGAAATAGGTGAAAATTTAAATAGGGCAGTAGCTCAATTAGGGAGAGCACTGGACTCCAAATCCAGCGGTTGGGGGTTCGATTCCCTCCTGCCCTGAATTAGGAAACGTGAATGGACAGACTAAAAAACTTAGGCGCGGATACATCTCAGTTTGCAAAGGATATCGAGAGCGAGGCGAAGCGCATAACCTGGCCGTCAAGACAGGAAACCGTGAAGTCTACGCTGGCCGTTATAGTCATTTCGGCCATTTTTGCCTCGTTTTTGGGTGTTGTGGATTATGCTTTCTCGTGGGTTATCAGGCAGATACTCAGTTAAGAAATCGACGGAGATAATGATTTTCTATGGCTAAGAGATGGTACGTGGTTCATACCAATACGGGATTCGAGGACAGAGTGAAATCCTATATTGAGGACAGGGCGAGAATTGAAGGCGTTTCAGACCTCGTTGTCGAGGTTCTGGTCCCGACTGAGACCATTGTCGAGCCGGTTAAGGGAGGGAAGAAAAAGACTTCGGTCAGAAAATTCTTCCCCGGTTATATCTTGATAAAAATGGAGCTCAACGACAAAAGCTGGCATTTTATCAGGAATATTCCGAAAGTCATCGGATTCGTCGGCGGCAAACTGAAGGATGGAAGGATCGATCCTGATTCGGTGCCGGACATAGCCGAGCCTGAAGTGTTAAAGATAAAGCAGCAGATAGAAGAAGGAACTTTAAAGCCAAAGCCCAAGGTGTCGTTCGACAGGGGAGAAACGGTGAAGGTGATAGAAGGGCCGTTCGCCAATTTCTCCGGCGTAATCGAAGAGGTGAGACCCGATAAAGCCAAGGTTCAGGTGCTTGTGACAATATTCGGAAGAACAACGCCGATAGAACTCGATTTTAATCAAGTGGAGAAGATTTAATATGAAAAAAATTGACGGATACGTGAAACTCCTTGTCGAAGCCGGAAAGGCTACACCGTCCCCTCCCGTAGGCCCGGCTCTAGGCCAGAGGGGTGTGAATATCATGGAATTCTGCAAGGCATTCAATGCGCAGACACAAAAGGCCGAGGGGATTCTCCCCGTCGTCGTAACTGTATACTCAGATAAATCATTTTCTTTTGAGGTCAAGTCTCCGCCCGTTGCCTATCTGCTCAAGAAAGCGGCAAAGATAGAAAAGGGTTCGGGGGAGACCCCAAAGAAGAAAGCCGGCAAGCTGACGAGGTCCCAGGTGGAAGAAATTGCGAAGATCAAGATGCCGGATTTGAACACCGACGATCTGGAAGCGGCTGTCAAGATCGTGTCCGGCACCGCGAGGAGCATGGGGATAGAGGTGGCGTAATTCGGCGGCACCCCGCAGCGGGGCCCCGGTTGCCTTTTTCGGGACGAGGCCGGCATCAGGTTTGAGTTTAGATTTAGCTCATCATGAGGAGATTAGAGATGGAAAAAAAAGGAAAGAAATATACTGAGGCTAGAAACGCCGTCGACGCAAAAACGAATTACGGGATCGACGACGCCATCAGGCTTATCGAAGAGACCAAGACGGCCAAATTCGACGAGACCGTCGAGGTTGCGGTTACGCTGGGGATCGACCCGAGACAGGCGAACCAGCAGATTCGCACCGGCCTGATCCTCCCGCACGGCATAGGAAAAGATATACGGGTGGTAGTTTTCGCCAAAGACGATAAGCAGAGGGAAGCCGCCGAAGCTGGAGCGGATTACGCGGGGCTCGACGACCTTATGGAGAAGATCTCCAAAGACAACTGGCTCGAATTCGATGTGTCGATAGCGACGCCCGACGTGATGAACATAGTGGCCAAGCTCGGCAAGGTTCTCGGACCGAGGGGCCTGATGCCCAGTCCCAAGGTCGGTACCGTGACCTTCGACGTCGCCCAGGCGGTCAAGGAAGCCAAGGCCGGAAGGATAGAGGTCAAGAACGACAAGGGCGGCGTGGTGCATGCTCCGATAGGCAAGGTGTCGTTCGGGGCCGGCAAACTCAAGGACAACTTTCTCGTCTTCATGGATTCGCTCCTTAAGATGAAGCCGCCTTCATCGAAAGGCGTCTTCGTAAGAAAAATAACGCTTTCCAATACGATGGGACCGGGAATAAAGGTCGATATTCTTAGCGTAAGGGATGGGTTGAAGACTGCTCAGATTGCGGCGTGATATGGGAACGAAAGCGGACTAACATGCATGAGTAAACTATTGAAATCGTTATTTATTAAGGAGCAGGAATAATGTTGAGTAAAGCGGCTAAGAACGAGCTTGTTCAGGAATTTAACAATGTTTTCAAGGCAAATCCGTCGGTAATGGTGGTCGAGTACAAGGGGCTGTCCGTGAAGGAGCTGGAAACGCTGCGGGCGAATCTCAAAAAGGCGGACACCCAGCTGAAGGTTGTTAAGAATACACTCCTCAGGATTGCCGCTAAAGATACGGCAATCGAACGGATTAATGATTTGTTCGACGGACCCACGGCAGTTGCCATCTGTGAAAAAGACGCGACGGCGGCGGCAAAGGTTTTTGTAGAGTCCCTGAAGAAGCTGCCCCTGCTGAAAATAAAGGGCGGAATCGTGGAAGGAAGCGTAATAGGGGAGAGCCAGATTTCCGACCTCTCGAAGCTGCCTTCGAGACAGGAGCTCATTTCACAGCTGCTGGGTCTCCTCAACAGCCCGGTTTCTAATTTCCTCGGGACCCTTAACCAGCTCCAGTCCAAGCTGTTATATGCGCTCGGTGCTGTTAAGGATGCTAAAGAAAAAGAAAATAGTTAAGTAAAACGGTAAAGCAGGGAACTTTTTATATCATTCAAGGAGGTTTTTTAAATCATGGCTGACATTACGAGGACAGATGTTATCACGTATCTCGAAAAGGCAAGTATGCTCGAAATTTCGGAGTTGATAAAAGAGATCGAAGTTAAATTCGATGTCAAAGCGGCGGCTCCGCAGATGGCGGTTGCTGCCATGCCGGGAGCCGGAGCCGGAGGCGAAGCCCAGGCGGAGCAGGCTGAACAAACCGAGTTTAATGTAATCCTTAAGGCGGCAGGCGCGAATAAGATCCAGGTTATTAAAGCGGTAAGGGAAGTTACGTCGCTTGGCCTGAAAGAAGCAAAAGACCTGGTCGAGGGAGCCCCCAAGCCTGTGAAAGAAGGCGTGGATAAACAGGAAGCGGAAAATATCAAGAAAAAGCTTGAAGAAGCGGGCGCTCAGGTAGAAGTTAATTAAGCGTTTGGCCAAAAGTCAGGTATACTATCTCGTTAAATATTTGTTTATCTGACTTTTGAAGCCTTTTTTTCCGATCTTGTTTCTATCTCATATATGTCTTTTTTTTCAGATAGAAAGCCGAGTGTCTATAGCGGAATGCTTAACAGGAAATAGATAGAGGCGGTCTGTCCGCTGAACGGCGGATTTGCGTTATCACTATTTGCGTGAGATTTATAATACAATACCGGGGGTAAGACACATTGAGTCTTGATGGTTTAGAAACGTATCAATTAAGAAAGAGTTTTTCAAAGTTACCATCTGTTCTCGAAATACCTCACCTGCTCGAAGTTCAAATACAATCCTACCACGAATTTCTTCAAGCCGACGTGAAGCCGGATGACCTGAAGGACGTAGGTCTTCACAACGCGTTCAAGACGGTATTTCCGATAGAAGACTACAACGAGAAAGCCTCGCTCGAATATATAGGATACAGGTTCGACAGGCCGAAGTACGAAGCCCAGGAATCGAGGCTTAAGGGATATACCTATGTAGCCCCTCTCTATGTGACATTCCGACTGGTCATATGGGATACGGAATCCGGCGCCGAGCGCACGATTCGGGATGTTAAGGAGCAGGAGGTTTATTTCGGCGAGATCCCCCTCATGACTCCGAACGGTTCTTTTATAGTGAACGGTACCGAGAGGGTGATCGTTAACCAGCTCCACCGTTCTCCGGGCGTATTTTTTGATCAGGTAAAAAATAAGGACAGCGGCGTCGGCAGGTCTTCCTTTTCGGCCAGAATAGTGCCCCACGACGGCAGGTGGATAGACTTCGAGTTCGATTCCAAGGACATTCTCCACGTAAGAATAGACAGGAAGAAGAAGTTTCTTGTGACGGTGCTTTTAAAGGCCCTCGGATACGGGGAAAAGGAGATAATGCATTATTTTTATCCGGTCGAGACCATTCATGTCGATCCCAAGGGTATGAGCAAGGAAGTCAATCACGAAGTACTGCCCTACCAGAGGTCGAGCGCGGACATCGTTGACCCGGGCTCCAAAGAGGTACTGGTGAAGAAGGGCAGGAGGTTCGTAAGGAATATTATAGAGAAGCTGAAACGGGCAAACGTAGAAAGGATACCGATTGACCCGTCCGAGCTCGCAGACAAATTTGCGGCCGACGATATTGTCGATAAGAAGACCGGCGAGGTGATTGTCAATTTTAACGAACTTATCACCGAACCGAAGCTCGAGCAGATTAAGTCCGCCGACGTCAAAGAATTCAGGGTATTTTACATAGACAACGTGTCCGTCGTTGCTTCGCTAAGGAGTACCATACTGGCGGATAAAATAAAGACCCGCGAGGACTCCATAACCGAGATCTACAAGAAATTCAGACCGACCGATCCGCCCACGCCCAGCGTGGCCGAGTCTTTTTTCGAAAACATGTTTTTCAATCCTGATACTTACAGACTCTCGCAGGTCGGGCGTCTAAAAATAAACTACAAGCTGAACCACGGCATCCAGGACGATGTATCGACCCTTACCAGGGAAGACATTATGGAGACCGTCAGATATCTTCTCGCGCTGAAAGGCGGCAGGGGCACGACCGACGACATCGACCACCTTGGGAACAGGAGGGTTAGAACCGTCGGGGAGCTTATTGAAGACAGGTTCTATCACGGGCTCGAGAGGCTCGCGCGGTCCGTCAAGGAAAAAATGGGCTATCAGGCGGTCGAGAACCTGATGCCGAGCGAACTGCTGATACCCAAGACGGTGATAGCCGTAGTAAAGGAATTCTTCGCAACGGGCCAGCTCTCCCAGTTTATGGATCAGACCAACCCACTTTCGGAGATCACGCACAAGAGGAGATTGAGCGCGCTTGGTCCGGGAGGTCTCACTAGGGAAAGGGCCGGGTTTGAGGTCAGGGACGTGCATTCTTCCCACTACGGAAGGATCTGTCCGATCGAGACCCCGGAAGGACCCAACATCGGTCTTATTTCGAGCCTCAGCACCTACGGAAAGATAAATGAATTCGGATTCATACAGACACCCTACAGGGTGGTAAAGGGCTCCCGGGTCACCGACGAGATCGTGTACATGAACGCGCTTGCCGAGGAGAAATACATTATCGCGCAGGCCAATGCGCCGCTCGACAAGGACGACAACTTCACGTCGGAATTTATTTCGGCCAGGCACAGCGGCGAGTTCCTCATGGTCGAGCGTGAGAAGGTGGAGCTCATGGACGTATCCCCTTCGCAGCTTGTGTCGGTCTCGGCATCGCTCATTCCCTTTCTCGAGCACGACGACGCGAACAGGGCCCTCATGGGCTCTAACATGCAGCGCCAGGCCGTGCCCCTCATTCGCACGAGCGCTCCTATAGTCGGCACCGGTTTCGAGAGCACGGTCGCCAAGGATTCCGGCGTAACTGTGATCGCGAAGAGGGACGGGATTATCGAATACGTCGATTCGTCGAGAGTCGTCGTGAGCTCTACGGGAGACGCCTCCGAATCGGAAGCGGGCGTCGATATGTACGGACTTTTAAAATTTCAGAAATCGAACCAGAGCACGTGCTGGAACCAGAAGCCCATAGTATCCAAAGGCCAGGTCATAAAGGCGGGCCAGGTTATCGCGGACGGCCCTTCCACGGATTTCGGAGAGCTCGCGCTCGGACAGAACGTGCTCGTGGCGTTCATGCCCTGGGGCGGATACAACTTTGAAGACGCCATCCTTATGAGCGAAAGGCTGGCGAAGGAAGACAGCTTTACATCAATTCACATTGAAGAGGTCGAGTGCATCGCCCGTGAAACCAAGCTGGGAAGAGAAGAGATAACGAGAGACATACCGAACGTAAGCGAAGACGCTCTCAGGAATCTTGATGAGAGCGGTATAATCAGAATAGGCGCCGAAGTGAAGCCCGGCGACATAATCGTCGGAAAGATTTCCCCCAAGGGCGAGACACAGCTCTCCCCGGAGGAGCGCCTGCTGAGGGCTATTTTCGGAGACAAGGCCGGGGACGTAAAAGACACTTCTCTAAGGGCCTCCCCGGGTATTTACGGAACAGTAATAGACGTGAAGATGCTCATATCCAGGGTCGTCGATAAAGACGAGCGGGCGAAGAGCATAGAGGATTTCGAAGTGACCCGTCTCAAGCAGGACAGGGACGACGAGATAAAGATATTGAAAGACGACGCTTTCGAGCGTATCAAGTCGCTCGTCTCGGGCAAGACTTCATCCGCGAAGCTGACCGTTTCGAGAAAGACCGTCCTCAAGAAAGGGGATAAAATCTCGGAAGAAGTGCTGAAGACAATCCCGTTCGAGAAGTTCGCGGACATCACTATCGAAAGGGGAGACGAGGCCGAGGCCGAGATCAAGCGGATAATCGAGCGGACGCTCGAACAAATCGATCTTACGAACGTCGTTTACGACCAGAGAATATCGAAACTGACCAAGCCCGACGAGCTCCCGCCGGGGGTGCTCAAAGTGGTGAAGGTTAATATCGCCGTAAAGAGGAAGCTCCAGGTAGGGGATAAGATGGCCGGAAGGCATGGAAACAAGGGTGTGATATCGAAGATATTGGCCGAAGAGGATATGCCGTACCTCCCGGACGGGACCCCGGTCGACATGATTCTCAACCCGCTCGGCGTGCCTTCAAGGATGAACGTCGGCCAGGTATTGGAGACTCACCTCGGGTGGGCTGCGAAGGAGTTCGGAAACCAGATCAACGCTATAATGGAAAGGGAATTCAGCCCTCAGGCCATGAAAGCCAAGCTGAAGGAAATATATAAGTCTACCAAGATCGAAAAGATTATTGATAAAATGGACGACGACGACGTGCTCGTCGTTGCCAGGAGGCTGCGCAACGGCATCCCGGTCCAGTCACCGGTATTCGACGGGGCGTCGGAAGAAGAGATAAAGAACATGCTGGCCGCGACGGGTCTCCCTGAAGACGGCAAGACTATTCTCTTCGACGGACAGACCGGAGAGCCGTTTGACCAGAAAGTTACGGTGGGCGTTATGTACATGCTCAAGCTCCACCACCTCGTGGAAGAGAAGATCCACGCCAGGGCGATCGGGCCGTACTCACTCGTGACGCAGCAGCCGCTCGGCGGAAAGGCCCATTTCGGAGGCCAGCGCCTCGGGGAAATGGAAGTCTGGGCGCTCGAGGCTTACGGGGCTTCCTACACGCTCCAGGAATTTCTGACTGTGAAATCAGATGACGTTATTGGCAGAACGAGGATTTTCGATTCTATCGTCAAGGGCGATATGAATTTCGAGCCGGGACTGCCGGAGTCGTTCAAGGTCCTTCAAAAAGAGCTCCAGGCGCTCGCTCTGGACGTCGAGCTTCTCGAGGAAGAAGAGCAGGGCAGGAATTGAAAAAAAGATTAGGGAGGGAATGAACGTGGACGTAGATACTCTTTTTGAAAAACCTAAGAACCCATCGGAGTACTCGGCGGTAAAGATTTCTATTGCTTCCCCCGAAAAGATCAAGGAATGGTCGCACGGAGAAGTGAGAAAACCCGAGACTATCAACTACAGAACATTCAAACCGGAAAGAAGCGGGCTTTTTTGCGCAAAGATATTCGGTCCCGTCAAGGATTACGAATGCACTTGCGGAAAATACAAGAGACTCAAGCACAGGGGCATTACCTGTGAGAAGTGCGGGGTGGAGGTCATCTCGTCAAAGGTCAGAAGGGAGAGGATGGCGCACATCGAGCTTTCTTCCCCCGTGGCGCATATCTGGTTTCTGAGGAGCATACCGTCGAGGATCGGCATGCTGCTCGATATGACGCTCAAGGACCTGGAAAAAGCCCTTTACTACGAATCGTACGTGGTCCTCGATCCGGGAGGCACGACCCTCAAATTCGGAGAAGTATTGAGCGAGGACAAATACAGAAAGACGGTCGAGGAATACGGCCACAGCTTCAAGGTCGGAATGGGGGCGGAGACGATAAGGGAGATGCTGAAGAAGATCGACCTCGTCGAGCTCTCCGAACAGTTAAGGCACGAAATGAAGAACACGACCTCACCCATCAAGCGGGCGAGGATTGCGAAGAGATTAAGGATCTGCGAGGCATTCAGGAAGTCGAAGAACCGTCCCGAATGGATGATCCTTACGAGGATCCCCGTTCTGCCGCCGGATTTGAGGCCGCTTGTGCCGCTCGACGGCGGCAGGTTCGCCACGTCCGACCTGAACGACCTTTACAGGCGCGTTATTAACAGGAATAACAGGCTTAAGAAATTACTCGAGCTGGGTGCGCCGGATATCATCGTGAGAAACGAAAAGAGGATGCTCCAGGAATCCGTCGACGCCCTCCTTGAGAACGGCCGGAGGGGAAGGCCGGTGCTCGGACATAACCACAGGCCGCTTAAGAGCCTATCCGATATAATCAAGGGCAAGCAGGGAAGGTTCAGACAGAACCTCCTCGGAAAGCGCGTGGATTATTCCGGCCGTTCGGTCATCACTGTAGGCCCGGAGCTGAAGCTCCACCAGTGCGGTATTCCGAAGCAGATGGGTCTCGAGCTGTTCAGGCCATTCATATATCAGAAGCTAGAAAAATGGGGAGCCGCCGCGACGATAAAGATTGCCAAGAAGCTCGTTGAGCAGGAGGCCCCGATAGTTTGGGACGCCCTCGACGAGGTGATCAAGGAGCACCCGGTCCTGCTAAACCGCGCTCCCACGCTCCACCGCCTGAGCATACAGGCGTTCGAGCCCATACTGATCGAGGACAAGGCCATTCAGATCCATCCGCTCGTCTGCCCTGCGTATAACGCGGACTTCGACGGCGACCAGATGGCCGTTCACGTCCCGCTGTCGATCGAGGCGCAGACCGAATGCAGGGCGCTCGTCATGTCGACCAACAACATTCTGTCGCCGGCTCACGGGAAACCGATCATTCTGCCGACGCAGGACATCGTGCTCGGCATCTATTACATGACTAGGGACATGGCTTACGACAAGGGGGACGGCAAGATTTTCTCCAGCATCGACGAAGTCCAGATGGCTTACGATTCCGGGGAAATCGGCATACACGCGAAAATAAAGGTCCGCGTAAACGGAAAGATTTACGAGACCACGGCCGGACGCGTGCTCCTCTACGACATCATGCCCAGGGACATACCCTTTGAGCTTGTTAACAAGGTTATGACGAAAAGGGCCATAGAAGAGCTCGTCGATACCTGCTTCAGAATGGCGGGCGGCAAGAACACGGTGATTCTCGCCGACAGGATGAGGACGCTCGGGTTCAAGTATTCGACCAAGGCGGGGATTTCCATCTCGATCGACGACATGCGGATTCCTCTCAAGAAGAAAGAGCTCCTCCAGAAGGCGCAGGACGAGGTGGTCAAGGTCCAGAACCAGTATTCTCAGGGTCTCATCACCGACGGAGAAAGGTACAACAAGGTAATTGACATATGGGCGCGTACGAGCGACGAAGTCGCCCAGGAAATGATGAGGGATATTTCATACGAAGAGGTTACAGACAAGGAAGGGAGCGTAAAGAGGGGGACGAGCTCGAACCCCATATACATGATGATAGATTCCGGAGCGAGAGGCAGCCAGACTCAGGTCCGCCAGCTCGCGGGCATGAGGGGACTGATGGCGAAACCCTCGGGGGAAATCATAGAGACTCCGATCACGTCGAACTTCAGGGAAGGACTGACGGTCCTTCAATACTTCATTTCGACGCACGGCGCGAGGAAGGGACTTGCCGACACCGCGCTTAAGACCGCGAACGCCGGTTACCTGACGAGGAGGCTTATCGACGTCGCGCAGGACGTGATGATAAAGGAGTTCGACTGCGGTACGGTAGAGGGCATCACGGTCAGCGACCTCGTCGAGGGCGGGGAGATAATAGAAAGGGTCGGCGAAAGGGTGCTCGGAAGAGTGACCGTCGAGGATATCATAGACCCCGTGAGCGGGGAAGTAATCGTTGCGGCTAACAATGAGATAGACGAGCAGGCCGCGGGCAAGATAGACGAGGCCGGCAGCATCACTGAGGTAAGAATACGGTCGGTATTGACCTGCGAGACGCGAATAGGCGTGTGCGTGCTCTGTTACGGAAGGAACCTCGCGACTGGCAAGCTTGTCAATATAGGCGAGGCGGTGGGGATCATAGCCGCCCAGTCGATCGGTGAGCCCGGAACACAGCTCACGATGAGAACGTTCCATATCGGCGGCGCCGCGAGCCAGAGGGCCGCTGAAAGCACGCTCGAGTCCACGCACGAAGGCACCGTCAAGTTTAACAACGTGAGGACGGTGAAGAGCAAGGACGGAAGCCAGGTCGTTATCAACCGCACCGGCACGCTCGTCATCGTTGACGATAAGGGCTACGAGAGGGAACGCTATCCCCTCGCGCTCGGAGCCAGGGTGAGGATAAACGATGGCGAGAAGGTCAAGGAAGGAAGGCTCCTTGCGGAATGGGACCCGTACACGACCCCGTTCATCTCAGAATTCGAAGGCAAGGTCGGCTTTGTGGACCTCGAGCAGGGTATAACGCTAAAAGAACAGGTTGACGAAGTCACGGGTATTTATAAAAAGGTAGTCATAGAATCCAAGAACCTCGATCTCCATCCCGGTCTTGTAATCACGACCGAAGACGGCAGGAGCATCCAGTACTCGCTCCCGATCGGGGCGATTATTGAAGTGAACGAAGGCGACGAGATCGGCGCGGGCGGAATAGTCGCGAAGATAGCGAGAGCGACCGCGAAAACGAAGGACATCACGGGAGGGCTCCCCAGGGTTGCCGAGCTATTCGAAGCGAGGATGCCCAAGGACCCGGCGGTAGTTACGGAGATCGACGGCATCGTCAGCTACGGAAAGGACCTCAAGGGCAAAAGAAGGGTGGTAGTAACGCCCGAGGTCGGCGAGCCAAAGGAATACCTCGTGCCGAGGGGAAAACACGTGCTGGTCAGGGAAGGCGAGCAGGTCACCTCTGGAGACCAGCTGGTCGACGGTTCCGTCAATCCGCACGACATACTGAGGATACGCGGCGAGAGGGCGCTTACCAGATACCTGGTCGACGAGATCCAGGAGGTCTACAGGCTCCAGGGCGTAAAGATAAACGATAAGCACATCGAGGCCATAGTGAGGCAGATGCTGAAGCGCGTAAGAATCAAAGACCCTGGCGACACCATCCTGCTAGTGGGCGAGGCTATCGAGAAGCACATATTCTTCGAGGAGAACGAAAGGGTGGTCGCGCAGGGCGGAAGGCCCGCGTCGGCGGAACCGCTGCTCCTGGGAATAACCAGGGCGTCGCTCAGCACGGACAGCTGGCTCTCAGCGGCTTCATTCCAGGAGACGACAAGGGTTCTCACGGAAGCCGCTTGCGAGGGCAAGGAAGACCACCTGAGGGGCTTGAAGGAAAACGTCATCATGGGAAGGCTCATACCTGCCGGTACGGGACTCCCGATCTACAGGAACATAGACGTCGAAGTGCCGGTGCTCGAATTGCCCGTACCTGCGGCCGTTGCAGCGGACGAAGAATAGACATTGCGAATAAGCCGGGTCCGGGGGCCTGTATGTCCCCCGGACCCGTGATCTCGATTCTTTCAATCAGCAGTTCAGCATGCCCGAAGATAATAAAACCCAGATGGATAAGGTCTACGATCCAAAAAAGGTTGAAGAGGGGTGGTACGCCCGCTGGATCGAGAAGGGCTATTACAAATCATCGCCTTCCGGCGGGAAACCGTCTTATTCAATCGTAATCCCGCCCCCGAACGTCACGGGGTCACTCCACATAGGACACGCGCTTAACAACACGCTCCAGGACATCCTCATCCGATGGAAGAGGATGAAGGGTTTTGACGCACTCTGGGTACCGGGGACGGACCACGCCGGGATCGCGACGCAGATGATGGTAGAGCGCGAGATCGAGAAGGAAGGGACTTCCAGAGTAAAGATGGGCAGGGACGCCTTCGTAGAACGTGTCTGGAAGTGGAAGGAGGAGTCGGGCGACACCATCACGCGCCAGTTAAGGCGCCTGGGGGCGCTCCCCGATTGGGATATGGAGCGGTTCACTATGGACGAGGGGCTTTCTCATGCGGTGAGGAAGGTCTTCGTCGATCTCTACAACGAAAAGCTCATCTACAAGGACAAGAGGCTCGTCAACTGGGACCCCAGGCTGTGCACGGCGATCTCCGACCTCGAAGTCGACCAGCGCGAGGTTTCGGGGCATTTCTGGCACTTCAAGTACCCGATCGAGGGGAGTGCCGAATTCATAACCGTCGCCACCACGAGGCCCGAAACAATGCTCGGTGACACGGCAGTCGCGGTGCACCCCGAAGACCCCCGATATAAACACCTCGTCGGAAAGAACGCGGTGCTTCCCCTCGCGGACCGCCCCATACCGATTATCGCCGACGAATACAGCGACCCTGAGAAGGGAACGGGGGCGGTGAAGATCACTCCCGCACACGACTTCAACGACTTCGAGGTCGGGCGGAGACACAATCTACCCATGATAAACATATTCGACGAAACCGCCCGCCTTAACGGCAACGCCCCGCCCAAATACAGGGGGCTCGATAGGTTCGAGGCGAGAAAGCTCGTGATAGAGGACATGGAGGCGCTAGGGCTCCTGGACAAGATAGAAGACACGCGGCACACGGTCCCCTACGGAGACAGGTCGGGTGTAGTGGTCGAGCCGTGGCTCACCGACCAGTGGTACGTGGACGCGGCGACACTCGCCGCGCCCGCGATTAAGGCCGTCGAGGAAGGGAGGATCAAGTTCGTACCGAAATACTGGGAGAGCACTTATTTCGAATGGCTCAGGAAAATAGAGCCCTGGTGCATATCCCGCCAGCTATGGTGGGGGCATCAGATTCCGGCGTGGTACGGGCCCGGCGGGGAGATATTCGTCGCG
>CADEFK010000049.1:13352-15656 GCA_902826595.1 uncultured bacterium
GTGGGGGCATCAGATTCCGGCGTGGTACGGGCCCGGCGGGGAGATATTCGTCGCGCTCTCCGAGGAAGAAGCGTATAAGGCGGCTAAGGAACATTACGGAAAAGAGACCGAGCTAAGGCGGGACCCGGACGTCCTCGATACATGGTTCTCGTCGGGGCTCTGGCCGTTCTCCACACTCGGCTGGCCCGAGCGGACGCCTGAGCTTGAGAAGTACTACCCGACGAGCGTCCTCGTTACGGGGTTCGACATCATCTTCTTCTGGGTCGCGCGCATGATAATGCAGGGGCTCAAGTTCATGGACGAAGTCCCGTTCAGGGACGTTTACATACACGGCCTCATCCGCGACGAGAAGGGTCACAAGATGAGCAAAACGAGAGGGAACGTAATCGACCCTCTCGACGTGATCGAGGAGAACGGGGCCGACGCGCTCAGGTTCAGCCTGACCGCTCTCGCCACACAGGGGAGGGACATAAAGCTCTCCGTGCCCGTCATCCAGGGCTACAGGAATTTTATCAATAAAATCTGGAACGCGTCGCGGTTCCTCTTTATGAACCTCGGGGACTACGACGATGGTGTCAAGGTCCCAGAGGACGAACTTTCGACGTACGATAAATGGATACTCACGAAGCTGAACGAAACTGTAAAAGAAGTAGGCGATTCGTTCGAGACCTACGAATTCGACAAGGCGGCGGGCGCAATATACAAGTTCTTCTGGTCGGAGTACTGCGACTGGTATATCGAGTCCGTAAAGCCCGTCCTCTACGGAGACGACCCGAAAGGCAAGCTGAGGACGAAGGGCGTCCTCGTGCGTGTGCTCAAAACCGCGCTCCAGCTGCTTCACCCCATTGCGCCCTTCATATCGGAGGAGCTTTATCAGAGGCTCCGCGGGTACGGCGTGGAACTTAACGCCGTCGACGGCGGCACTGCGGAGAGCATAGTGATAAGCTCGTTCCCCGAATTCGGCGGGAATGAGATTTACCGGGACGAGCATGACGAGGTCGAGCTGATGAAAGAGATAGTCGTCGGTGTAAGGAACCTCCGTGCCGTGATCGGGCTCCACCCGTCCGAAAAAGTGAGCGTCGTGCTCCTCCCTGAAACCAAACAAGCCCGGAAGCAGATAGAGGACAACAAGGGCTTTATTTCGAGCCTGGCCTCTCTCTCGGGACTAGAGATCGCAAAGAAAGACAAGCCGAAGAAGGCTATAGCCTACGTGATCCCGGGGGTCGAGATATTCCTCCCCGTCGAAGGACTCATAGACGTAGGGAAAGAGACCGAGAGGATAAAGAAAGAGATCGGCAAGATTTCAAAGGAATTGGAACGCACCGAAAAGAAACTGTCCAACCCCGAATTCCTCGAGCGCGCGCCCGAAGAGATCGTCAAGAAAGAGCGCGAAATATTCGAGGAGCTCTCATTCCAGATAAAGAAGATGGAAGACGTGCTGAGCAAGCTGAGAGAGATTGTTTAGGTTATAAATCACTTAAGTCTGTCTTGGATTTCTTCGATACCCGCCCCAGCCATTCACGCCTTTCAAGCTCCCGTTCAATAGCTTCGATGACGATCTCGCTCATAGTACGGTTTTTCTTTTCTGCCTGTATTCTCAGACGCTTGTGCAATGAATCGGGTATGTTTTTAACCTGTATATTAGCCATATCGTCAAGTTTATGATATTAGCATGAAGTCGATTATAATGATACAATACAAAAAATATTTTACTTATTAATGATTAGCAGCTTATAGGTGCTAGGAATGAAAATCAAAATAACAATTTTTCTAGCGATAATTTTAACTGTTCAAATTTCAACTCACCTTGTGATCCGGTCATCTCATTCTGCGGAAAACACAATTGATAGTAAGTCTCAAACATCAGGAAGTTCAGGGGGAGGAGCTTCTGCTAATCAGAGTGTTAGTACTGATAATAGGGTTCGTATTCTTCGAGGAAAAGAAATATTCGACAAAATGGAGGAGCAAGATCCTATGCCCGGTCACAATCCACAAGTCTCAGGACAGATGACCCAAGTTCCTGTGCTGTCATTATACATCACAAATAAAATATGGGATGGCCTTAGTAAAGAGCAGCAAATAGACTATACATACTATGCAGAAAGTTTAATTCCTTATGTTAGGGCAAATCCGAAAGAATATGTCCTAATATCGAAATCTGCTCCTCTTTATGATCTTTTTGTGCAAAAGACACGAGATCTATGTAAAGACTGCTGCTCAATTGACCTTCTCCTTCCGGGTAAAGATGCGCAACTTGAATTAGAAAAGGTCTTGCTGCAGGGTGATACTCCTTGGGGATCTGAT
>CADEFK010000050.1 GCA_902826595.1 uncultured bacterium
ACCGAAAATTACAATCGATGAAGGGAGGTCCTGCCAGTAAAACACGTCGTCGCTTACGATGAGCCTGTCTCCGAACCCCTTAAACATCGGGAGCACCGACGGGCTCGACCCCGCAGCTATGACGACCGATTTGGCCTTGACCCTGGTGTGGTCATCGACCGTGATTGTGTTGTCGTCCACGAAGCGGGCGTGTCCGATGATGTTACTCCGGGCGGGCATCGATTCTATGGAATCTACGACGAAGCTTACGAAACGGTCGCGCTCGTTTCTCACGCGCTCCATCACCTTAACGCCGTCGACTACCGGTTTCCCGCCGGGGAATACCCCGAATGCGGGGGCTTCTTCGACCGAATGGGCTGCGTCCGCGGCGGCGATGAGCAGCTTGCTCGGCATGCACCCTACCCTGGCGCACGTTGTGCCGTACCGGCCGCCTTCGATGAGAACGACCTTTTCCGTATGTTTGCTGACGGCGCTATAGGCGACCATACCTGCAGTGCCGGCGCCTATGATTGCAACATCGACGTTAATATTCTTCAAGCTCCGCCTCCTGATGTGTGATGGTGCAGATCTTCGATGATACAGGCTGCCGGTACGGAGCACCGAGACATTCAGACCAGCAGCGCCGAGCCCCTCTTCGCGGCCTCGGCCTCGTCGACCTTCTTCGTCTTGGGTATGTCCATGCCCCTCGCAACGGCGGGACGGCGCCTGACGGCAGTCATCCATCTCCTCAGGTTCGTAAGGTCGTCTATATCGACCCCGGCCCAGTTATGGAGCGTTATCCAGGGGTACGAAGCCATGTCCGCGATGGAGTAAAAATCCCCGGCTATGAATTCATTGTCTCTGAGACGACTGTCGAGCACGGTGTAAAGCCTCTTCGTCTCGCGCTGGTAACGGCCGATTGCGTATTCGATCTTCTCGGGCGCGTACCTGAAGAAAACATTGGCCTGCCCCTGCATCGGCCCGATGCCGGCCATCTGGAACATGAGCCACTGTATTACGGTAGAGCGCCCCTTCACGTCCGCGGGAAGGAACCGCCCCGTCTTCTCGGCGAGGTATATCAGTATCGCGCCCGACTCGAACACGGCAAAATCGTCATTATCGCGGTCGACTATCGCGGGAATCCTGCCGTTCGGGTTTATCTTCAGATACCAGTCCTGCCTCTGCTCGAGCTCGCTCAGATGAAGGTGTATGAGATTGTAAGGAAGTTCGGTCTCTTCGAGCATAATCGAGATCTTCCTACCGTTGGGCGTGTTGGACGTATAAAAATCGATCATGGGGTTCTCCTTTCGCTTTATTTGTTGAGATTCCAAAGCAGCGCTGTTATTAATGTTACTTTATAGATTTAGTTGATGAAAACTACATCCGGGATTCGGACAGGAACGATCTGGCGGCGTTTATCTCATCCCGTGTGAGATTATGCCCGTTCCCCTGCCAGAACACCTCCACACGGGCCCCCGCTTTTTTCAGGAGCCCCGCCAGGTCTTTCGTGCCCTCGGGGCTGACTATAGGGTCGTTCGTACCGGCAGTAATCAGCACATCGGTGCCGGACAGGCCGGGCGGGCTCTCCGGTATGAAAGGCACCATGGGATGGAAGAGCACCGCATTTGGAATGACGCCCGCGTAGGTGAGGAGAATGCTTGCCGCTATATTCGCCCCGTTCGAATAGCCGACAGCGGTCAGCTTATCCCTGTCGAGGGAATAAGTTTCAGAGGCCCTTATGATGAATTCCGCGAGCTCGGCTGTCCTCAGGCGTAAATCCTCGAGATCGAACACCCCTTCCGAGAAGCGTCTGAAGAACCTGGGCATGCCGTTCTCCAGAACTTTGCCGCGCGGACTTAGAATACCGGCTCCCGGCAGTATCCTCCCGGCGACCGGAACGAGGCTCTCCTCGCCGCCTCCCGTTCCGTGAAGGAGGAGGAGCGTGTCGTCGATGGATATGTCCGCGGGAGGGATGTATATGTGAACGAATTCAGGCTCTATGCTCATATATGCCTCTAGTCTATCGGGGGGAGGACGCTTTCTATTTCATCCCTTCTGAATTCCAGCCAATCGGGAAGCATCAATCCGCGCCCGAGTTCAGCCGGACTCTCATCGACCGTAAAACCTGGCGTATCGGTCGCTATCTCGAAAAGCACTCCTCCGGGCTCGCGGAAGTAGACCGATTTGAAATAATGCCTGTCGAGCTGGGGCGTCACGTTATAACCTAAAGAAATAAGCCTCTCCCTCATCCGGAGCTGGTCCCCTTCGTTCGCCGTCCTGAACGCTATGTGGTGAACCGTGCCTGCGGCAACGCTACCACGCTGACCTGAAGGGAGGCAGACGAGGTCGATAATATTGGCGTTCGGGCTGTTCGGATTTACGAACCTGAAACGGTTCACATGCTCTTCGGTCTTCTCGTATCCGAAGACGTCTGTAAGCAGCTTCGCGGTCGCCTCGTAGCCCTCGAGGGTCAAAGCCGCGCTATGGAATCCCCTGATGCCGAATTCGGGCGGGACCTCATCCGCGTCCCAGGCCTTCCGCTCATCACCCGCATCGGATACAAGCTCGAGCTTGAGCCCGTCCGGGTCGAGGAAAACGAGGGCCTCCTCGCCGAACCTGGACGAGGGGTTGTTGTACGTGACGTTATGACCCCTGAAACGGTCGAGCCAGAAGCCCATAGAGCCACCGGGAACCGAAAATGAGACAGCGGTCACCTGGCCCGTGCCGGCTCTCCCCCTCCTTATACCCTCCCAGGGAAAGAATGTGAGGATCGTTCCCGGCCCGCCCGTTTCATTTCCGTAGTAAAAATGATATGTCGTCGGGTCATCGAAATTGACCGTCTTTTTGACGAGCCTGAGACCGAGGACCCTTGTATAGAATTCGTGGTTTTTCTTTGCGCCCGCTGCTATCGCGGTTATGTGATGGATCCCGAGTATCCTGCCCGGCATATTGACCTCCCTGAAAATCCTGAGCTTTACTCAAGCGTCACGAAAACTGACCGCCGCGGCCTGTTGTTAGTGTCTCTGGTCCTGTGCCCTTTGCCCGTCACGTCCTCGACAAATATCACGTCCCCGCCGCGGAATACTCTTTTCTCTCCGCCGCTGACCTCTATCTCTATCCCGCCGTCGAGGAGAACAATGTACTGCCTCTCGGGGGCGTTATGCCAGTCGTAATCGTAGCCGGCGTCGTTTTCCCGGAATATTATGGAATTCACGGGGAATCTTTCGGACAGCCTGCCTATAGGGCCCGAATCGCCGAGGCCGATCTCGATCTCCCCGAAGCGGGACTCCCCCGAAGGGTCAGAGTATATTCTCGTGATTTTCATTTAGGGCGTTCCCTGTCAATATCTCGAATACTCGGGGTCGAGGTATATGTACAAGCGCTTGATCTTCCCATCCCTGATCTCGAAGACATCGCACCACTTACTGTCGGTCCAGCTCTCGCCCGTCTTCAGCTTCCCTTCGCTCGACCCTTCGGCGACGACCATATCGCCCTGGATAATCCAGTTAATGTATGCGTGGTGGTGTATGAATTCCGCGACAAGCGCGCCCAGGTCTGAAAAAAGCCTCTTGTATTCGACCGCCCCCCTCGCGACTCCCCAGTTCGGAAAAAACACCTCCGCGTCCTCCGCGAAGAGGTGGAAGAAGTCCCTCCCGTAGTCGAGGCTCTTCAGGTATTCGGCAGCTATGGATTTTCTTTCTTCGTCCGTCATCAGAGCCTCCACGGAATAATTGACAACACGATTTATTATAAATGATTTGTCCGGGCGAGCCATTTCTGAAGAGGGTGCATATCCCTGAACATACCGAAACAGTAATCGACGAAGCTCGGGGAATATATCTCTTCGGGAAGGGCGCTCTCGGAATATGCATAAAGTCCGTTATGGAGCAGTAGTCCGGCGTTCGGATGACCGGGGTCGTAACCGCGCGGGACTTTCTTATAATGCCGGCCGCCTATTTTATACGACGGGTTTGGGGCTATCCCGTCCAATATTCTTTTGAGCTCAGCACCACGCCTGGGATGAACAACGGAATCCCTGTATGACCTGAGCAGATCGGGAGGGAAAATGTATTCTCCCGCACCTACGAAGATCGAGGATTTGTTGAGCTGGACGTAATAGTTCGGGTTCTCGAGCTTCTTCCTCGGGCCTTCCCAAAAGAGGAGGCCGATGTGGGTTTTATAGGGTGTTTTGTCGTTCGAGAACCTCGTGTCTCTGTAAATCCGGAATATCGATTTATCGATCAGGGGGATAGCCGATACCCGCGGGGATATGGATTTGAGCCGTTCCCCCATTCCGACGACGAATTCCTGGGCGGGCCTGAGCACGCGGTCTTCGTAAACGCTACGGTTGGATTCGAACCACTCTCTATTGTTGTTGAGCTCGAGGTCCCTTAAAAAATTAAACGCTTCTTCCGGGAACCCGCCGAATTTATTGTCGCCGTCCATTGAATTAACCTTACGGATTCGGGGCTTGAATACAAGCGTGAAAATATTGATTTGGATGGCAGGGCGCGGAGCGAGGTGAAATTACAAAACCGGATCATATAAGCTCATAACCGCGTTTCGCGCTTCTGAACAGTCTTATGAAAATAACTATGTGCGTGAATATGATTATCGGAACGACGAAGGTGAGTAGGAGGTTGAGCGGGAGTCCCAGAAGCTCGCCCATCGAGGCGGGCTCCGCGAAAGCGAGTCTCGCAGCTGTCATAACGACGAACAGGATATCGACAAAGCCGAGCACATTCCATAACAGATACAGGGTCCAGCCGGCCTTTCCCCCCGGCCTGACGAAAATGACCAAGACAACCGCATACGAGGCGGCCGCTATATCCCCCCATCCGCCAGGCACCGCGAAATCGTGGGGAAGCCTTCCCTGCGCATACAGGATCAGGAAATATACGCCGATGAAACGTGTAAGGTGGAACAGCACGAGCGCCTTTACGTCGACGGTGAGACACCAAGCTCTGAAGCCGGGTGCGAACGCGAAGACGAGCATCAGGACGATCACGAGGCTCAGAAGGACGGCCTGGGGGAACGGAGGGACGAGCGAAGAGAAGATGCCGGAAGCCCCGGCGGCTAGGGCCGCAGCGAGCCAGACGAGGAGAACAATTATTATCTTTCCGGAATTTTCAGGCATGATGAATTTCTTCAGTCTCCGTCAAAAAAATCCCTCACTCTTCCATTCCTGCATAATCTGATCGAGACCTTCATTGCAGCTCGAATACCTCGGCGCCCAGCCTGAGGCGTTTTTTAGTTTTCGGTTCGAAGTAAAAGTGGATTTGGTCAGAAGGCCGACAGTATAGCCGCCCGCAAGAAGACGGGCTATCCAGGGAGACAAGTGGGGCGGGGCGGGCGCTCCAAGCTTCTGTGCAAAAAGACTGAAATACTCGCCCACGCTGACAGGATGATCATCTACGACATGCCAGACGCCTTTCAAGTCTTCAATCGCAGCGGTCACGAATGCCAATGCCGCGTCGTCTACATGGATGTTAGACCAGATATTTTCGCCGCTGCCGATTATCGGGAACCTCCTTCTCCTGATGCCGTCCGCCATCACCCGCGTGTGAGAGGCGTCGGCGCCATAGAAAAAACCGCAGCGGAGCACTGTCGGGATAAATCCGTATTTATCGGCCGCCTCCTCAGTGATCCTCTCTCCCTCAACAGCGGATGCGGTCGTTCTGTCAGGGTTCGGTCTGGAACTCTCATCAAAAAATAAACCGTCTTCAGGTCTGGAAACCCACGTGACGCTCTGGAATATTAATTTCTTCACTCCCGTCTTCCCCGCGCAGTCGGTAAGTATCCGCGTCCCTTCACGTCTGATACGGTCGTTATGGGTGAAGTCCTCCGGCTTTAACCTCATCTTAACAGGAATTGAGGTCGCCGCATGTACAATTACATCCGAGCCTTCAATGTCCGGCAGAAGGGATTCGGAGTTAAAAAGATCCGCGCCGGACGGCACCCCACCTAGAAACCTGACTGTGTCCTCTCCCCGGGGGCTCCTTGCCATTCCCGTGACCGAATGCCCGCGGGACACAAGCTCCTTCACCAGCCTTCTGCCGAGCACCCCCGTAGCACCCGTGATGAAAATCCTCATATGAGGCTCCTATAAGGATAGGGTTCTACTATTATAGATCAAAATTCTTCGAAATAAGATTCAGTGTGACGGACATTTCATAAAGGGGGGGTAGAGAAACAAGGATGAGTGCTTCAACATGCTCAGCCCGATCGGGGTTGGTCAAGTTGCCGGATTAACCGGCGGAGTTGGAGGGAATCGTAGAATCGCACTATGTGCGTGTGCTAGCGGAGACGGAATACATGGAGCGGGGTATAAACCGATCCGGCTCTCCCGGTCTCGCTCTTGACGACGGCTATCTCGTCCATGGCGAACCTGTATTTTTCGGGCAGAGGCAGCGGGTCTTTAATCCTGAGCCTGCCCTTGATCCTGCCGATGGTCACGTGCGGAATGAAGCTGCGCGTTTCCCTGGGGAATCCGAGGGGCTCGAGCGCTTCGTCAATCCTTCCCTGAAGCGATGAAAGCTCCGGGTTCTCGGATAACCCCATGTACAGTATGCGGGGCTGCCTCATGTCGGGGAAACCGCCTAAGCCGGTTATTTCAGTTTCGAACGGGGAATAGTTCCGGACTAGGCCTTCTATCATGGGAAAAACATCGGCCGCTTTCGTATCCCCGACGCCGCCCAGGAACTTTAAAGTGACGTGGAGCTTCTCTCTCTCTTCCCACCTGACGCCTTCGCACCCGGACTTAAGAACCCCGATATACTCGTGCATCCGGACCCTGATCTCATCAGGAAGGAGCGCGGCAATAAAGAGTCTCAATAATTCACCCGCCGAGTTCTTCGTTAAAGTGCATTCGGAGCGGAGAATTGCAACCGCCCTATTGTCCCCTGCACCATGTGGGATAGGATTTGCCTCCGCCCTGGCTAAGGCGTCTCTGGTTCTCACCGTTCATATACATGATGTACAAGTCCTTGGCCCCGCTCCGCGTCGAGCTGAACGCGATGTAATGGCCGTCGGGTGACCAGCCGGGAGTCTCGTTGCTCCCGGCGGATGTAAGCCTCTCCTCGCCCCCGCCGGAAGGATTGACCGTGTATATGTTAGTGCCCCCTCCCTCCACCTTGACGAAGGCGATCTTGTTGACCTGCGGATTCGGCGACCACGACGGGTCCGTGCTGTATCCGCCCGAGCTTACCCTCCTCACGCCGCTCCCGTTCGCGGTCATTACATAGATACCGGGGTTGCCGCCCCTGTCGGACACGAACGCTATGCTGCCGCCGTCGGGAGACCACGTAGGCGATAAATCAATAGAATTGCTCCTGGTGATGTTGACCGGTTTTTTCCCGCTTGGATCGGAAACGTAAATTTCCCCGTTCGCGCTGAAGGCGATCCTGTTCCCGCTCGGTGACCATGCGCCTGTCTGCTCGAGCTTGAACGCCTTCGTCAGCCTCCGCTCCGAAACGGAAGGGGAGAGCGTCATGATGTAGAGGTCCTGATCCCAAACCTTGTCGGAGTTGAATATTATCTCATTGCCGTTAGGTGAGCAGTCGGGGGACATTAGAAGCGAGCTGTGTCTCGTGAGCTGTCTCATATTCGCTCCGTCATAGTCAGAAATAAAGAGGTTTCTGCTCCTGCTGCCGCCAAGCACGAACGCTATCCTGGAAGTGAAGAAGCCGTCGTTGCCCGTGATCTGCTTCATTACGAGGTCGGCGAACCTGTGCGCCGCCTCCCTGACCTTGCCCGGCGTGGCCTCGTACGACCTGCCGAGTATGGGACGCTCCTCCCTGACGTTGAAGAGCTGAACGGCAAACTTGATTTTCCCGCCGATCGACTGGTATTGCCCGGCTATTAAATAGTCCGCGCCTGCATCGAAAAACGACTGGAAGCTGATGTTGTTTACGTCGGCCGGTACCGGGCCGCCGGCGCTCACCTTGAAAAGGGCCGCGTTCTCGAGGTCGTTCCTGAGCACCTCGGCGAATTCCCGCCCTCTGGGATCGGCGGACCCTATGCTAGAGAGATCGGGGATGAATATCGGTATGCGCTGAATAATCGGGCCGGTAACGTCCGGCAGCTTGATCTGGGACCAGGCCCCCTCAGCGATCGTAAAGAAAACGGAAAGAGACAAAAACAGAATTCTGAAAACCATCATGGTCCTCCCTCTAAATCAGTCTATAGACTATCAGAATTACGGCAATCGAAAGTAAATTTAGCCTATGGGAGAATGAAATGCCAGCTTAATCGCGATTATCGGGCAAAAACGGTGAATTTATTCCTCGAGCTCCACATTCCAGTACGAGATATCGACGAAGTTCAGAAACGGCTCCCATTCCTTATACATAACGGCTTTGATGTATATGTTGGAAAACGGATCCCAGAGGGGTTTCTTGGGTCTCTTTTTGAGCTTCATCCTAGCCTGCTCCGGGGTCCTGCCGCCCTTTTTCCTGTTGCAGTCGACGCAGCAGCAGACGACGTTGTCCCAAACGCTCCTCCCGCCCTGCGAGCGGGGAATGACATGGTCTATCGTGAGCTCCGAACGGGAAAACTTTCGCGCGCAGTACTGGCAGGAGCCGCCGTCCCGCCTGAATATATTGATACGGTTGAACTTGGCCTCTTTCCTGATGACTCCTTCGTATCTTACCAGCACGATAACGCGGGGGGTCAGTATGACGGCGTTTACGGTCCTGATTACGTCCTCGCTCCCCTTCATCGCGGATATCTGCGACCAGGACTCGAAATCGAAGGTCTCGTAACCGGACCCAACGGCCTTCGCAACGCCGCTGTACATCAGCACGAATGCCCTTTTTACGCTTGTGATTGTGACGGGTACGAAGTAGCGGTTCAGAACTAACACGGGGGCGGTTAGCATACGGTAAGAGAATTTACACTTTTTTATGGTGCTATTCAAGTAAAAATGTGTTAAAGTCGCGTTAAGATATAATTTTTTAGAATAAGGACGAAAAGCAGAAATTACTTGACATATAGGCTCTTCAGTTCAAAGTATTGATGTATGCAAATGAACGCGCTCACGTCAGCATTTTTAATCCAGCTCGCCCTCTGTGCGATACTCTTCGCGATGTTTTTCTATTTAATATCGGCGAACGCAATGATCAAAAAACAGATCGAGTCCGAAACCGGCAGATTAAAGGACCGGACGAAGGCTTAACGAATGTATCCGGAACTTATCAAGATCGGGAACTTCTCCATATCCTCGTTCGGCGTAATGATCGCTCTCTGCTTCATTGCCGGGTACTGGGTAATAACATTAGAGACCAAAAGAAAGGGACTCGACGAAAAGCTCGTCGGCAACCTGTTCCTGGCCACGATGGCGGGCGGGATCATCGGCGCGAAGCTGCTTTATGTATTCGAGAACGTCCCCCTGTCGGATATTATCGCCCACCCCCTCGACAATCTGCTCTCGCGGGGAGGGCTCACGTATTACGGAGGGTTCTTCGGCGCGATAATCCTGACCTGGATCATCGCCCGCAGAAACAGGCTCAGCATGTGGGTCGTGGGCGACCTGGCCGCGCCCGCCCTCGCGCTCGCATACGCCATCGGGCGCATCGGCTGCTTTCTCGTGGGGGACGACTACGGAGTCCCCTCCGACCTGCCCTGGGCAATGGCCTTCCCGAAGGGGCTGCCACCTACGAACGTCCCCGTGCACCCGACGCAGTTATACGAAATCGTAATCATGTCGGCCGCGTTCGTGTACATATGGAAGATAAGGAAACTGGAGAGGCCCGCCGGATGGCTCTTTTCGATTTATCTCATTATCGCGGGACTGGAAAGGTTTCTGATCGAGTTCCTGAGGAACACGACGCCGAGCCCGATACCGGGCCTCTCCGTCGCTCAGCTTATGGCGGTCCTGCTGATAGTTATAGGCGCATATAAGCTCTACGCCCTGCACTCTACGGGCGAAAGAGCCTCCGAGCCCGCGAGCCAGAAAAAATTCGGGAAGAAAAAAAAGGCGTAACTCAAAAAACTAGCGCCGCCCGGCACCGTCAGGCCGTCCCTTTCTTTCCATTGCACGCGCGTTGGGTATCTTTTATCCACCATGAACAAGATAAGCGGCAATGACCTCGTTTTAGCGGCCCTCACGGGCGTGCTGTATCCGGTCACGTTCATGATCCCGTACACCGGGATACTCGCCTGGGTGCTGCTAATCCCTCTTTTTTGGGCTATAGAGAACAAATCCGCACGGGACGCATTCAAGCTCGGGCTCCTCGCGGGGCTCGTATCAAATCTCGCCGGCACATACTGGCTCATAGGGACCCTCAGCAGGTTCGGGGGCTTCCCGATTATCGTAAGCGTCCTTTTCATTATAGTTCTGAGCGCGTATTCGGGTCTCTCATACGCGATATTTTCATACATAGTGACGAAGCTCGGGTTTCTGAGGAAGCCGGGAGTCGTATCCGCCCTTCTCGCCGCCGCCGTCTGGACATCGGTCGAATACCTTTTCCCGTTCCTCTTCCCATACGGGATCGCCAACTCACAGGCCGATTATATACCGGTCATTCAGGTCTTCGACCTCTTCGGGGTCTATGCGCTCAGCTTTATAATCGTCGTCGTCAACGTAACACTCATGAGGACTATCAAAAAATTCATGCACAGCGGCTCATACCCCGTACATGAGATCTTTTTATCGGCGGCGCTCATTATCGCCATACTCCTTTACGGATTTTATAGAATAGACGAGGTCGACAGGGAAATCGCCCGGGCACCAAAGCTCAGGATAGGTATGGTGCAGGCGAATTTCGATTTCCTCGAGAAGTCCGAGAGCCAGGAAGAGATGGTGACGGAGAGGCATAAGCAGATGTCTCTCGGCCTCGAGTCGGCGGACCTCATCATATGGCCCGAGACCGCGATCCAGGCGTGGTTCCCGACCTCATCCGATTATCTATTGGTAGGCGACAAGATGGGCATACCTCAGATGGACGGGAAGTTTTTCATTGTCGGCGGCATGTCGTTTACGCCCAAAAACCCGGAGGCAGAGATACTGACGGACGATGACCTCATCATGCACAACACCGCTTTCCTCTCCGATTCGAACGGCGTTATCATCGGAAGGTATCATAAGATCAAGCTCCTGCTGTTCGGGGAATACCTGCCGTTCACTGACCTGATACCCGCGCTCAAGAATATAAGCCCGGCTTCAGGCAACTTCACGCCCGGCCGTGAGCTCAACCTGTTCGAGATCGAGGACAAGGGGGCGAGGATAGCCCCTATTATCTGCTATGAGGACATTATCCCGTCGTTCAGCAGGAGGTTCGTCGAAAAGGGCGCGAACCTGATAGTAAACATCACGAACGACGCCTGGTTCGGCAGGACCGTCGCCCCGTATCAGCACCTGTTAATATCCATTCCGAGGACGGTCGAGACGAGAAGGTATCTCCTTAGATCCACCAACACCGGGATAAGCGCCGTTATAGACCCCGCGGGAAGAGTGGTCGCGAAAACGCCTGTATTCGTGAAGACCAACCTCGAAAGCGAAGTGGGGCTCATGAACGGGGAGCCGACACTCTACACGAGGTTGGGAGACGTCTTCCCCGCGGCGTGCCTCGTCTTCTGGGTGGGGTTCGCGGCCGTTACAAGATTAAGACGAAAGAACATCCCCTAACGCGTTCAGGAAGAAGTCGTTCTCAGAAGGCGTCCCGATCGTTACCCTCATGCAGTTCGCGAGCCTGCCGGGCCTGTCGAAGTTTCTTATGAGCACGTCCCTCCCGACCAGGGCCTTAAAAACGGAGTCGGCGTCCCCGACCTTAAAGAGTATGAAATTCGCGTCGCTCGGATAGGCCTCGACGCCCGTCATGCCGGAAAGCGCGCCATACACGCGCTTCCTCTCCCTGACTATCAGCTGTATGTTCTCGGTCACGAATTCGCGGTTCCGGAGTACGACCCCGGCCGCAGCCTGCGTATAGGAGTTGATGTTATAGGGATACCTTACTTTATTTATCTCGTGAACGAGGTCTTCCCCGCTGTAGAGTATTCCTAGTCTCAATCCCGCGAACCCGACCTTGGAAAGGGTGCGGAGAATTACGAGGTTCCCGTACTTCCTGATTAACGGTAAAAATGTGTGCCCGCTGAAATCCGAGTACGCCTCGTCGACGACGACCACGCCCTTCGACATACCTATTATTTCCTCTATCCTGCCGGCCGAGTACGCGTTTCCCGTGGGGTTGTTCGGGGAGGCGAGAAAAATCAGATCGGGGTCTTTTTTCGCGATCAGGGACGTGATCCTGTCCATGTCGAGATCGAAATTCCGGTCAAGCTCGGCCTCGATAACCCGCCTTCCGAGCGCGAGCCCGCTTATTCCGTACATGGAGAACGTGGGCGTCGGATAAAGTATCCTCCCCGTACCTCCCGAGAATGCGGTGATGAGCATGCCTATGAGCTCGTCCGAGCCGTTGCCGAGAAGAATCCCGCCCTGAGGGAAACCGTTTATCATCGAGATCAATCCGCGTAATTCGGCGGCTTCCGGGTCGGGATATCTGTTGACACCGATACCGCGTAATCCGGACAGGACATCTTCGGCGACTTCGGGCGGGAGGGAAAACGGGCTCTCGTTGCCGTCGAGCCTTATGCGGGTCTCATAGCGGGGGACGGAATAAGCCGAAAGGGCCCTGATTTCCTCCCTTACCCTCGATTCCAGAAGGCCCTTACCCTTCGACTTTCCCTTTTTCTTTGTTTTTTCCGACATATAGAGCAGAGGGCAATTATTCTTTCATAATTTAGGATTCGGATATTCCGGAACGCCGGCTTTCGTCCAGTCTTACGGCTACCGACAGGGCGTGGGCCTCGAGCTCTTCACTGTAGGCGAGGTTCATGACGGACTCCGAGAGTGAATCGAAACCCTGCTTCGATATGGAGATTACGCTCGGCATCCGGAGGAAATCGTAAACGCTCAATGGGGATGAGAACCTGGCTGCGCCCCCCGTGGGCAGCACGTGGCTCGGCCCCGCTACGTAGTCACCGAACGCTTCGGTCGACATGGAGCCGAGGAATATAGCGCCTGCGTGGCTGATTTTTTTTAGCATGGATTTCGGTTTTCTCACGCATAGCTCCAGGTGCTCGGGCGCGAGCGTGTTCGCGAGACCTATCCCCTGTTCCATGGTCCCGGTGACGAATATCCTGCCCTGATTCTTAACGGATTTTCCTGCGATCGCTTTCCTCTCGAGCTTCAAGAGCTGCCGGGAGACCTCTTTTTCGATCTCCTTCGCATAACGTATGGAGTTTGTAACGACCATGGGAACCGCCATCTCATCGTGCTCCGCCTGAGCCAGGAGGTCGGCCGCCACCCATTCGGCGGGGGCGCTGCCGTCGGCGACGATGAGCACCTCGCTCGGCCCTGCGATCATGTCTATATCCACCACACCGAAGACGAGCTTCTTTGCGATCGTGACGTAAATATTCCCGGGGCCGACTATCTTATCCACCTTTGGAACGGACTCCGTTCCGTAAGCGAGCGCCGCCACGGCCTGGGCCCCGCCGACTTTATATACCGCGTCCACGCCCGCGATTTCGGCGGCCGCGAGCACCGCCGGGTTTAACTGCCCCCCGGGACACGGCGTGACGAGCGCGAGCTCCTTCACGCCCGCGACCTTCGCGGGTATCGCCGTCATCAGCACCGTGGAGGGGTATGCCGCCTTTCCTCCGGGGACATACAGCCCCGCCCTTTCTATCGGCCTGATTACCCATCCGAGCTCGTTCCCGAGGGTGTCCCTGAATGTATTTTCAGACGGGAGTTTCAACCTGTGAAAATCCCGGATACGCTTCCCGGCCATGACGAGGTCGTCCATCAATTTTTTCGGGACGGCCGAGCGGGCTTCCCGGAACTCTTTTTTAGATACCCTTACGGTCTTACCCGTAAGCGCCACACCGTCGAACCTCTTCGTATATTTGAAAAGCGCCCTGTCACCGTTCTTCCTGACGTCTTCCACTATTTTCCTGGTCGCGCCTTCGAGACCGGGGTCGGAGAGGGACGAACCCCTCCTTAAACCCTTTAATTCCTTCGCCAGATTGCCTTTGTTTATCTTAATAATTTTCACAATGAGAGAGGATTATACATAGGAAAGTCAGTTATCAAAAGAAACTATACCCCGGACCCTGATGTTTTCTCACGAGGCGCTCCGGGAGGCGCCCGGAGAATGGAATTTGTATTATCCGGTAAACTAAATCATCGGCGGGAGGAGCGATTGATTCCGGAGCCACCGGCTCAAGCCCGCTTATAGAGATACGGACTGTGTAAACGTATGAAATTACACGTATTAGAGAGAAGGCTCGAGATCCCAATAACCCTTAAAGAGGCGTGGGACTTCTTTTCAAATCCGCACAATCTGACAGATATCACCCCTCCCCGGCTCGGGTTCAGCATGACGTCAGAGGCGCCCCCGAGGATATATCCCGGACTCATGCTGACCTACACGGTTACGCCCTTTTTCGGCATGACCGTAGACTGGGTAACCGAGATAACTCACTTAAAAGAGCCCGAATTCTTCGTAGACGACCAGCGCCTCGGCCCCTACAAGCTCTGGCACCACGAGCATATGTTCAAAGAAACCGGAGGGGGGGTCGAGGTCCGCGACCTGGTGCATTACGCCCTGCCTCTGGGCCCGCTCGGGAAAATCGCCCATGAGCTCGTAGTAAAGAAGCAGTTAAGGGAGATATTCGAGTACAGAAGCGAGTACGTTAAGCGTAAGTTCGGGAGGGTGTAACTGCCCCGGATAATTCTACGGTGGAGACGTGAAAGCGCCGGCTAGGCCCGTATATGTAAACATCAAAAGCAGCGTATCTCTGTCCTAATGCGTAGTTAACGGTTTGACAGGGCGAGGAGCGAAAATATAATTTCCTCTCATGAATGAAAAAGTTATAGATATCGCACAATACAAATACGACCAGGCGGAGAACGAGCTCCGCGTGAGACTCGCCGAGTACACGGAGCGCCCGGAGATACAAGCCCAGGCCGGGGAGGCATTTTACATATGGAAGGCCGACCCCGACTTCATACCCGACGAAATAACCGATGAGCAGATCGACGACCTCACATTCGAGAAATTCTTCGACTGGTTCCTGTATGACTTCAAGCTGCTCGATACGGGTGAAAGGATCATCGAACGGTTCTACCACGACGAGAGGGGCACGCTTAGCGAGCCTGAGGAAACGGTTATCAAGGGATGGATCGAGAGCGTGTACAGCTTTTTCGAAGTCGGAGAGGTGGCGCCGGGAGAATACTGCGATATCAGGGATTTGTTCCTCCAGACGGAGTTCAGGGTCCGCGACTCTTCGTCGTCGAGGAAGCTCAGGCCCTCCGACATCATCGGCGCAAGGCCTTTAAACGCCGGAGACAACGTCTATTTCT
>CADEFK010000051.1 GCA_902826595.1 uncultured bacterium
GCGAGATGTTGAGTCCTCCCAGTAAAAATGACAGGATCACCTGGTTGAAGGAAACACCCCAGAGAGCTATAAACGGCATCAGAAGGATCGCGGGGAACGGAGGGTAGATGGTATAAGATTTACCCCCCCTGTGAATTAACTCTTCGAAATAAAACGGGGTATCGGTTACATCGAGCCTGCCGTGGAGAAATGCGTCGGCGAGATAATTGAAGTAGTTAAACGGATCCGAGACACGCGGCTGTGTGATATAGTAAACGATATAACCTATTATGAAAAACAGAGCAGGAGCGGTTATATAAGTATATTTCTTATTCGTCAGAAATGGAATGCCCATAGATTTTTCGAATGAAATATTCAATATTGCGCGATATTAGATTAACATTGTATACGATAATCGATTTCCAGTACAAACGAATGAGACGGACGTTTTGAAGCCTTACCGAACCGGCGTTATATGAGAATAAGCCCTCCAGACAGAGATTTAACCCTTATCGTCCTGATATCGGTTGTATGGACGTTTGGACTCGCATTCGTGGCCTACACGCTTCTCGCGAACCAATACCCAGACTCGATTATTTCCATCTGGAACGTCTGGGACACGCAGCACTATCTGGATATAGCGGAGTACGGATACACGAGCTCGACATACGACGAGAGAAACCTGCAAATCGTTTTCTTTCCGCTATATCCGTACATGATCAAGATATTTTCCCTGATCTTCAAGAATTATCTTCTGTCCGCGCTGCTTGTATCGAACCTCACTTACGCGGCCCTTGTATTTTATCTCTACAAGCTCGTAAGACTCGATTACGAGAGCGAAGACGCGTTCAGGTCGGTTATATACATATCCGTCTTTCCGACGGCTATTTTCCTCCATGCGGGATATACGGAGAGTCTTTATCTCGCCCTCTCAATCGCCTGCTTTTACTACGGAAGAAGGGAGAAGTGGGCGCTTTCGGGGGCATTCGGGATGCTGGCCGCGGCTACAAGGATTACGGGAATAATACTGCTCCCGGTCCTGGTTATCGAATACCTGCATCAGAAGGGATTCAAGATAAACGAAGTCAGAAAGAACATACTCTGGCTGGCGGTAATCGGGCTCGGATTCGCTTTCTACCTGGCGATAAATTACGCTACGTTCGGGGAGCCGTTGAAGTTTCTGGAAATTCAGAACCAGCACTGGTATAAACATCTCGATTTACCCTACAAGGGATTCTTGTACTCGGTGGGGAGCGCGTTCTGGAGGGACCCCGTGGGCACGCTGATGGCCGGACTGGCGGAGCCGATTTTCGCCGTGCTCGGCCTAGCGCTTATTGTCTACTCGTTTTTCCGAATCCGGCTCTCGTACAGTCTATACGCCCTTGCGACCTGGCTTCTCGTGACTTCTACATCGTTCTGGCTGAGCATACCGCGCTACACACTATCAATGTTTCCGATTTTTATAGCCATGTCGCTTCTGGGCAAGCGGAGGAGCGTCAATTATCTGATCATATTCATATCCCTCACGCTTTACACGGTGCTCCTGATACAATATGTGAGGTTCAACTGGGCCTTTTAGACAGGATTAGAAGGAAATATCACCCTGAACACTTTATTTTTTACCGTTTTAAGTGATTATTAATAGTGACGCGCGAAATGGACATCACGCTAGTAATTCCGACGTATAATGAGTCTGATAATCTGCCCATACTGCTCGAAAGGGTATTCGGCGCTTTCAGGGGCTCCGATATCGAGGGTAAAGTAATCGTCGTCGACGACGACTCCCCCGACGGGACGTGGAAGACTGCGGAGGGGCTCAAGGGGAAATACCCCGGGCTCCATGTGCTCAGGAGGGTTAACAAAAGGGGACTTTCCTCGGCCGTTCTGGACGGATTCAATATATCCGCGAGCGCAATACTGGGCGTGATGGACGCAGACCTGAGCCATCCCCCGGAAAAGATTCCGGAGATGCTGGCGCCTATTCTCGCGGGGGAGGCGGATATGGTTATCGGGAGCCGGTACGTAGAGAGGGGCGGGACAGGAGATTGGGGACTGCGGAGAAAGATTTCATCTCGGGTTGCGAGCCTCTCGGTAATTGGGCTCACGGATGTCAAGGACCCGATGTCCGGATTTTTTTTCATGAAGCGCGGGGTGATAGAAAATATCAAATTAAGCCCCAAGGGGTTCAAGATTGCGCTTGAAATCCTGGTGAGGGGGAAATACGATAATGTGGTCGAGGTGCCGATAATCTTTCAGGACAGGATTTACGGGGAGACGAAGCTAAACAGCGGCGTAATCCTCGATTATCTCTGCCAAATAATGAGGCTCTACGCAAGCAGGATAACCGGATCGTAACAGGGCGGTTTCAATATGGAGCAGAGAATGCCGGACAGAGACAGCATCAAGACCGCCATAATCCTTTTTCTCGCGATATTCGCCGTGTCATTCGCAGTCTACTTTTTTACCACGGAAGATGATCCTACTCCGTTCAACAACTTCGTCAGACTTGCCGACGCGATCCTGCACGGAAGGCTATATCTTACCAGGGACGTATCGTGGCTCGAAATAGTCCCCATGGACGGGAAATACTATATAGTGCCTCCGCCCCTTCCTGCATTTTTAATCCTGCCGGTCGTCGCCGTCTGGGGCCTTTCGGCCAATCAAACCCTCATATCGATATTCTTCGGGAGCCTGAACGTCTCGCTCGCCTTCCTGGCCGCGAGGGCGCTGTCCGGGAGCAGAAGCGTTCAGCTCTGGACAGCCGCGATGTTCGGCTTCGGCACAATACACTGGTGGGTCGCGACTGCCGGCGGGGTATGGACATTCTCGCACACCGTATCGGCAACATTTCTGTTTGCGGCGATACTGATGACCCTCTATAAATACCGCCCTTTTTATACGGGAGCAGCCCTGGGGGCGTCTTACTGGACACGCCTTCCGACTATTCTTTCCCTGCCGTTCTTCCTCGTTATGTACGCCGACGAATGGTACAGGCGGGGCGGGAATACGAGTATATTTGAGAGATTCAACCTGAGACCCCTTATATGGCTGGGTTCGGGTGCCGGCATATTCATACTTTTGAACGCCGGCTATAACATGCTCAGGTTCAATACTCCGTTCGATATTTCCTATTACCTTATACCCGGGATACTCGACGAGCCATGGTTTCAGGAAGGGATATTCGACATCACCTACATACCGAGAAACCTGAAGGTCATATTCGGCGGTTTCCCCCTGTTTCCGGATGAATTTCCGTATGTGACCCCTTCATGGAACGGGATGGCGATCTGGATCACCACGCCTGCGTTCATCTACGCATTATTCGCGGGCATACGAAACAAGCTGGCGATAGGGTGCTGGCTGTCTATTCTGCTCGTGGCGGTGGTGAACTTCTGCCACGGCACGTGGGGGTTCTCCCAATTCGGATACAGATTCGCGATGGACTTTTATCCTTTCCTCTTTCTGCTTACGGTGAGAGGCATCGGTAACAACATCCGGTGGCACCATAAGGTGCTTATTAGCATCGGCATACTCGTCAACCTCTGGGGCGTGCTGTGGATAAATAAGTTCGGATGGGTCAGCTACTGAGCTTACTTCTTGAAAACCAGGAATTTATAACCGAGGAAATTCCACAGAATAACCAGGGCTATAGACGCGAGTGTCGCAATATTCGCCCATATCACGGGAGAAACCCCGCCCAACGGGCCTATTACGTTTACTATGAATGAAGCGACCAGCACATTGATAGTGAACCCGATGACCGATACGATAATAAATTTGACGAACTGCTTCCCCATGCCGTCTCTTTCCATACACTCGAAGGCCCAGAACTTATTCCAAACGTAACTATTGGCCATCGCAAAGAGAAACGAGACGCCTTTGAAAACCGAGAACATGTACCCCTTGTGCATACCCGATATATACATCAGAAAGTTCAATATTCCGAAATCGATCGCGGTATTCGACACGCCTATCGGTATGAATTTCCCGAACTGGAAAAGAACATTGAACTTGGATCCGAGGTGAGAGGAGGCATATACCCAAAGTGTCACTAAGGCCGGGATAACTACCAAAAAAACGGGCCAGAGTAGATAATATGGCAGATGGCTGATATGGAGCTCGTCCTTGAGAGCGCTCAGTATCGCTATAATAAATGCCGATATTATCATACCGAGTATTATGGAAACAGCTATATCCGACTTTTTCATTTTATGTCTCGGACCCCCGGGTGCCAATATCTTTTCCGCCCGGAGAAGGTGCCGCTTCAGGATGAGAACCTGTCAGATTACCTCCAGGTATTGAGCCACATGTAGCGGTTGATATCCATTTCCTTGATGGGCCATGCGGCAAGGACAGGATAAAAATAGAAAAATACCCCGCCTGCGATACAAAAATATAATAGCACGAGTGCTTTCCCTTTTCTGGAGCCGTTCCACAACTCGTTCAGAAAATAAGTGCTCGTCAAGAGTAAAAATACAAGCGAGGGAAGGAAATGATACAGGAATACCACCTTTCTCGGCGAAAATGCCCATGGGAGCCAGTATGCGAAAACGCTCAATACGGTGAAAAGAAGAGGGGGCGTTTCCTTTCTCGCTGCCTGGATGATTCCCAGGACGAGAAACAATATACCCGTGTACCATATAAACGGATTCCCCAATAAATAAATGTGCGCCCTCCACCCTTCCCCCAGATCCTCAAAATGCAGGTAAACCGGCCTCAGCATCAGCGGCCATTTCCACCACGCCGACTGGTAAGGGTGGTCTGCTGTTACCCCTCCGTGATACCCGTACATATTACCCTGAAGAGTAAGGAAATCCTGAAACGAATTGCCGTGATAGAAATAGGGTATATATGAAACCAGGTACACGAGGAGCGGAATTACCAGAAAGGCGAGCACCATTCTCGGAATTATTTTTAAAAGAGATGCAATAAATTCCCTATCGCGGGCGGCTTTGGTATATACCTCGTAATAATAGATCAGAACAAGCGCTACGCCGGCAAGGAACTCGGTTATATATATGCCGCTCCACTTGACCGACATCCCGGCCCCGCAGAATATCCCCGTCAGTATTAGATAAGAGTACCGCCTGGTCCTCGCATATTTGACCAGAAATAGAGACGCAAGGATGAGGAAGTCCGCTATGAAGATATCGACCATCGTAATCCGGCTCAGCACGAAGACGAGGGATTCGAAGCTGTATAGAAGAGAGGCGATAATACCGGCTGATTTAGAGTTGAACAGTTCTTTCCCGAGGAGGTATATGAACAACACCCCGAGCGCCCCGAATACCGATTGAAAAAACCTCCATCCGAGTGTGTTATCCCCGAAAATACGTATCCCTATCGCGGTTATCTCTTTCCCGAGAGGAGGGTGAGTCCATTCGTAAGCGAGGTCTTCCGGGGCTTCGTGGCTGCTCTCCCAGGCCGCCCTGTTCCCTTTTGCCATCTCCTGAGCGGTGAAGGCGAAATAGACTTCGTCGAAATAGTAGCTCTCCGGAATTTCCAGATGGTAGAACCTTATGCCGAAACAGAATACGATTACAAGGGCGAGTAGGAACTCCGCTTTATATTTAAGTATAAAAGTCTGCTGCGTCATATGGTTATCTCTTGATGGTCCGGGGGGACGGGGTATCGAATGCAATATCAGATTTCGACATACATATAATAAAATTCAAGAGTACAATGATATACGCAACGAGGTATATAATAAACATCCCGGGAATAAAATAGTCGCTATACCCCCCGGGTACCCCTTTATATTCGGTGGTGAGCTGGATGTAGGAATATGCCATGTTCAGCACATAAACAGCAGACACGACAGCATATAAATACCAGAATATCCAAGCGCGGAAGGTGATTAACGTGAAGAACGCGATCATGGGCAGAAGATGCCTCTCATGAGCGCGGGTCACGAAGAGAAAGAGGGTAAAGAGGACGAGCATAATCGCCTCGAATACGTAATAACCGTAGTCCCTGAGCTCATTGTTCCTGAAGACGGCGGCGTATCTGATCAGGAGCCCCAGTATAACAGCATAAACAGTGCCGAATATCAGTGTCCCGATATTCCTGAATGAGATACCCAGAAATTCCGTGTCGTCGTTCTGCCACATCGCAACGGCGCCCCAGAAATTAAAAGCGTTTAGGGAAGATGCGGTATATTGACCATACGAAGCATTGAACCGCTCAATGACCAGATCGACGGAACCCAAAATCAAGTCAGAAACAGAATAGACGCTGTTCCAGATGAACGGGAGAGTGACGATAACCGCCGTAACCGCAATTGTTAAGACGAGCTCGAAGGGCGGCAGCAGGGACCTCAACGTGAGCTTGTTCCGCGATTTAATTATCGGTAACAGCGCAAGGAAACCGATCAGGGGAAATATGACCAGGCTCTGGGGCTTGATCATGAATGCGAGCGAAGCAAACACGCCCGAGATTATGAACCTTTGCCTGAGCCCGAGATACACGGAGAGCAATATCGGGAGGGCGTGAAAGGAGTCGACCTGTCCCCAAAAGGTCGAATTCGAAAGAGCCGCCGGGTTAAAAAAATACGCTGCCGATGCTATCATCGCGTTCTTATCGGAGGTGATAAGCTTCAGAGAATAATAGATGAGTACCGAGATGCCGAAGTCGGCAAGGTTCGCAGGCAGCTTGAAAAGAATATCGACGGAGAGTCCGGGAATGACCCTGTGAATATTGTCGAGAATCCACAGCACGTAGAGGTAGCCTGGCATGTAATCGCACCAGTGACGCTCGTAGAAATGACCGAACCCCGTAGTTGACATCAGGCTTCCCCATCCGGTCCATGCGTTGAAATCGGGCTTGTACGTCAGGAACTGTGACAGGAAAATTCTGAATGCGAGTCCCGAAACGAGAATCAGGGAGAAACGAACGTACGGGTCCCTCAAGTATCCCCTTAGCTCATCTTTCCTTGAGTTCATTTCTCAGTTTCCACGATTCCTTGAACATTTTCATTATCACCCGCATATTCGCTCCGGTTTGAGTGCCGTACATGCGGGGGAAATGTCTGACCGGCACTTCTCTGAACGTGAAGCCTTTACGCTTCAGCTTTATAAGGAATTCGGCGCTGAAAAGCGCGCCCTCGGATTTGATCGGCTTCACGTCCCTGTACGCGCTCGCCGGGAAAGTCTTGAAGGCGCAGTCCATATCCCTGACCCTCAAGCCGAACATGATATAGATATAAAGGCTGTACATCCAGGCGTTCAGGGACCTTATATAAGAATCGGCCCTGTCCTCACGGTAGCCGATTACCGCCGTATCCGCCCCCGCATGCGGCGTAAGCCGGTCCAGGTCACTGATATCGAATTGCCCGTCGCTGTCCATGAAGAAAATATATTCTTTTGATGCCTTGTCAAAACCGCTCCTGAGCGCGGACCCGTAACCCTTGTTTGTTTCGTGGCTGACCAGCACCACCTTTGGATTCCCCGAAGAGATCCCCGTTACAATCTCCCGGGTCCTGTCCGACGAGCCGTCGTTCACTACAACGATTTCATAATCGCCAATTTTCTTTTCGAGGTAAGAAACGCACTTGCCCACCGTATTCCCGATGTTGCCCTCCTCGTTATGAGCGGGAAGCACCACGGTAAGGGAAAACCCTGCTTTCGTCTCTTTGTTCATACGTGCAGATGCGCCGGGCCGTACGTCAACTCGACGGGTCGATTACGCATTTTATCTCGCTGATCTTGTACTCATTGACCTTGTCGACGGCGATCCCTTTGAACGAACAGACCTTGCCGCTCGGCCATCTTACGTCAATATCGGCGGCTTCGGCAGTGCCCAGGCCGAAATAGAGGGGAAGCATGTCCTGCTCGCAGCATCCCCTGCCGCCCGACACCTCTCGAATCTGAACGCCTGCCGGGCTTCTGACCTCCACCCTTGCCCCGATCGCCGACGTGTTGGTTTTTTCGCCGTCGCCTTCAAGCTTAAGCGTAATGGAATTATTAGAATTACCGTTATTTTTCATAAGCACCAAACCCGCGTGACCGTTAAGAAGCACATCGATGTACCCGTCACGGTCGTAGTCCGCCCAGGTGGCGGAAAATACGTCTATGGGGGAGTCGAGACCGGCCTTGGGCGCAGCATCCATAAAGGATCCCTTACCCGAATTGCGGTAGAGCCTGTTAGGACGGATATGGTTAGTGGTAAAAAGATCCAGTCTGCCGTCCGCGTCGATGTCGGTCCAGGCGCAGGTCCTGCCGTCTCCTGCGTCCGCCGTCCCCGTTTCGGCAGTAACGTCCGTAAACGTTCCATCTCCATTATTCCTGTAAAGCGCGTTCCTGATCGAACGTCCGATATTCGTAATATAGAGGTCGATAAATCCGTCGCCGTTATAATCACCCGCGCATGCCGATGAGGTTTTCCATGACAATTCGCCCGGCAGTCCGGCTTTCTCAGTATAATCCGTAAAAGTTCCGTCGCCAACGTTCATGTAAAACGAATTATAACCCGTGTTCGTCATAAAAAGGTCTTGATAGCCGTCGTTGTTGGAATCGAACCAAACTGCCCCATTGGTCTTGGTTTTGGCGCCGAGCCCGGCCGGACCCGACACATCCTTAAAGGTTCCGTCCCCCTGATTACGATAGAGAATAGACCCCCCCGTGCCGGCCTGGAAAAGGTCGACCAACCCGTCATTATCGAAATCGACCCATAGCACCTGATTCGGGTTCGCGCCTTCTATGGTCAGCCCGGCCTTCCGAGAGACATCGGTGAACGTGAATTTGTTTGAATTTCTGAAAAGCACCGGGGGTTTACCCGCGGCAATCGTTGTGACGGCAAGGTCCAGATACCCGTCGTTATCGTAATCCGCCCATGAGGCCGACTTCCCTTTGAGATCCGGAAGCCCCGCCATCTCCGAGGTCTCACTGAAAGACTTTCCATCGGTGCTCGCGAATAATAAGAAGTTCTGATTCCGCTTCGCCTCAGGCTTGTCCAAAGCGCTCCTCGTCTTTTTATTCCCCCTGGGCTTCGCCCAGCCTCTCAAAGACATGCTGGAGAGAATGACGTCCTGCCAACCGTCGCCGTTATAGTCACCCCATACAGCAACATGGCCGAGCGGGTTCCCGATATACAATCCCGACTCTTTCCGCTGGTCGATGAACTTCGGTATTTCGTCGCCGGAGGCCTCAGGATTGAGCGGGGCCAGAACCGTTATGACGAGGAGTATGGCGAAATATAGCCTGGATCCGAATCGAATCAAAAGATATTCAACCTTTCTTGAGATCTTTCAACAGGAGGTCGGCTGCCCGCAGACTCAAAGCCTCTATGGTGAGAGAGGGGGCTTCCCCTCCTCCCGATGTGGGGAATACGCTGGCATCGGTCACTAACAGATTAGGTATGCCGCGGACTCTCTGGGACGAATTCACGACTGAGGTCTCCTCGTCGTTCCCCATACGGCAGGTCCCGAAAACGTGGGTGGCCGAGAAGAAATCATAGGACGAGATTTCTTCGACTATCTCTTTGGCGCCGCTGGCTTCTAAAATCTCTTTCGATTTTTTTGAAATAAAATTGAGCGTTTTTAATTCCGGCTCCCCCAGGAACGACTGAATCCGGGCCACGGGAGACCCGAACTGATCTCGTACATTGGGGTCCAGGGTTACGAAGGTATCCTTGTTCGGGAAAAATTCTGCGATCCCGCCCACGCTGATTGCATGACCGAACCACTTCTCTATTTCCTTGACGTAATCTTCGCCCCAGCCCTCGAAAAAGCGCAGGGAATAATTTACGGGCCCCAAGGCGCTGCCCGCCGTGGGGAACAATCTGAGTCCGCCGGAAAATCCCCTCTTCGGGTCTGGCGTGTTCCATTTCCAGATAATACCGTCCATCGGTATTCCGCGGTAAGAATCCGTTCGTTCGGGATGCATGGCCACGGTCTCGGAAAACGTGGTTTCCATGAAATTCTTCCCGACGAGCCCGTTAACGTCGATCTCGGAATTCAACAGCAGCCTCGGGGTCTCCACTGCCCCGCAGGCTACGGCAATATAATCGCCTCCGACGAAGTGCTCCTTCCCGCTCCTGTCGAAATAAACGACCCCGCTCGCGATTTTTTTACCGCCCTTATTCTCGATTTTTATACGGGTAACGTATGCGTTGTCCAGTATTTCGCATGTGCCTGTCTTCTCGGCCAGCGGGATAAAAGTCACGTCCACGCTCCCCTTATCCTTTCGGGGACAGCCCCAGACGCAGCCGTTACAGTAGTTACACGGGGGCGCGTCACGGTAGGGCTCGGACAGTATGGCGACGGAGTTCGGAAAGAGGTCTATGCCTTTCTTGCCGCATGCCTTGGCAATAATCCCGCTCGCATAACTGAGCTTGTGGGGCTTCAACGGATAGGGCTTGCTTCTGGGGCGGCCGGGGACTTTATCAGGGCCCGCGACGCCCAGGATGGCTTCAGCCTCGTTGTAATACGGCTCGAGGTCCTTGTACCCGATCGGCCAGTCCACGGCCACGCCGTAGAGGCTCTTCATGCGGAAGGCATTCTCGTTAAGCCTGTGAGCCTCGCCCTGGAAGTGGAGCGTGGTGCCTCCTATTCCCGAGACCTGATGGTACTTCAAATACTTCCTTTCATTCGTGCGGTTGAGCTTCCCGGAAGCCTTGTTCCAGGATTTCAGATTCTCATAAGCCGTATTGAGAGGCTGTTTTTTACCTGTGGTATATTTGATGCGTTTTGTCTCTGGGAAGCCCTTGAGCTCCCAGTCGTCTTCGTCGAGCGCATAGCTCTTGTAGGGATCGTAACGGGGACCGGCTTCGAGCATAAGCACGCTCATGCCTTTCGATGCCAGTCTCCATGCGAACGGCGACCCTCCGGGGCCCGACCCTATGACCAGGCAATCGTATTTTTCCTTTTTTGAAGGCATGACAGTAAGCGGTTGATAATATAATGAAACTCTTGCTTTATGTCAATTTATAAGTTATACTTTTGATTCACCTGCCGAATTGAAAAAAAGGAGAAGGGAATGAGCAAAACCTTACCGGTCATGCTGACGGTTTTTTTATTATTATCGGCTTGCGGCCAATCGGGCACGAACGAACCGGCGGGCAAATCCGGCGACGCAAATCAGGAACCCGCGAGCTATAAACCCGAGAGGAACTCAAAAGTAGTCGCACGGGTCAACGGTGTGCCGATCTACGCCGACGAACTAAACGGGATGCCCGTGGATTCGCTTGTAACGGACGAGATACTTTATCAGGACGGTCTTAAAGAGGGTCTTGAAAAGAAACATCAGAATAAAATACGTCAATACCAGATGAGCCTGGTGATAAGGGACGTCAAGAATTCGATAACCGTCAAATTGCCACCGGAAAAGGAAATAACGGAGCAAGACCTGCAAGAGTTCTACAACTCCAATAAAGACACAAATTTCACGAACTACCGTATCGAGGAAATAAGTTTTCAGGACAAAGAGCTGGGCGAGAAGATAATAAAAATGGCAAAGGAAGGGAAAAGCTTCCAGGACATCGCCAAGGAACTGTCCGGCGGCAATTCTCAGGTGACGGTAAAAGACCTGGGATTCAGGAAAAAGCTTAATAGCTATTTCCAATCAAGGGAGCCGGGCGCAATTTCGGCGGTCGTCACCGAAGGGGACGGGGCATACAGCGTGCTGAAGATACTCGAGATGGAGGAAATATCTTACAACAGCGTAAAGAATGCGATCAAATACTCCATAGAAGCCAGGCGGGAGGGAGCCGCATACAACCAAGCCGCCAAGGAAATAGCGAAAGAGAACGGATTCATCGTGGAGATAACAGACGGGTCCAGCCCAGACTGAAAAGCAGATTATGAAGAGCACCAGAAGAAAATTCTTAGGCACAATAGCGGCGGGCGTGATCGCCGGGGAGATAGTTTCCGGGTCGCCGGCCCAGGTTTTCGCCAAACCCGATCCGCAAGCGGGCGGTTTTGAAGTCCAAAAGGGCTTCAAAGTCTTCAACGAGGCAACGCAGAAGAACATGATGAAGATGGCGGAGACTATAATACCCGGATGCGGCAAACACGGGATGAAGGACAAACTGATGGGGTATCTCAACAGAAGCAGCGGCACGGCCAGCTTTTTCGATGCCGGATTCTGGAACGTGGACGCGGTTTGCAGGAAAAAATTCAAGGTCCCTTTTTATTCACTGGAGAATAAGAAGAACACGGAACTCATCGTCAAATATATAAGCATCAACAACAGGGCGTTCTTTATAAGCTTTAAGAAGCTCGTAGTTCAATTCTACTACACGGACCCGAATATCTGGAAGACACTCTCTTACGACGGCCCGCCTCAGCCCAGAGGGTTCATGGATTATTCCGAAGCCCCGAAGATTGCCAAAAAATAGCCGTCCTGCACTTGAGACTCCGCCCGACGCGTTATAACTGACAAAGCGTTACCATATCCAGAGTTTCGCCGATTACATCCTGAATTTTCATACACTTCTCAAATTCCAGAACACGGTCCATGCGCGCTCTGGTTCTTGGGTTCGCCGAGACGATCGAGCAGCAGTCCTTATACGGCTCTATGGATAATTCGTACGTACCCATCTTTTTCGCATAATCCACTATCTCCTGCTTGTCGTATGTAATCAGCGGCTGGAAGACAGGAAGCGAGACGGCCTGCCTTACGAGGGACATGTTCTCGATTGTCTGGGAAGCGACCTGACCGAGACTGTCACCGGTCACAAGCGCCGTGCAGCCGTTCCGTAGCGCGATTCTTTCAGACACGCTCACCATGAACCTTCTGAACAGCACGAGCTCATGACCCGCCGCGCCGGTCAGCCTCAGAAGCGAGGACTCAAACGGGTAATACGGGACGAGGAACACGCGGGTCTCTCGCTGGTATTCGTTTAACCGCCTGAAGATCAGGTCCATTTTTGTGCTTCTCAAAGCAGCGTTTTCGGCGAAGACATGGAAATGAACCAGATCGACCCTGCAGCCCCTCTTCATCATCAGATAAGATGATACGGGGGAATCGATCCCCCCGGAAATCAGGGACAGGACGCGCCCGCTCACACCGACCGGAAAGCCGCGGAGCCCTTCCTTCTTTTCAAAGAAAATGTAAGTTTTGTCGGCAATTTCGATAAAAATGCTTATGTCCGGGGAGCGCAGCCTGGCCGTGAAGCCGTAATCCGCCGTAACCATGTCTCCGACGACGCGGGCAAACTCCATAGAAGTATGCGGGAATTTCTTGTTAGGCCTGCGGGCAAAGACGCCGAAGCTCGGAGCGGGGCCCTGGGACATCCGGCCAACCTCGTCCCTTATGAGAGCGATTATCGTCTCCGGGTCATTCTCGGCAACGATTGCCTCGGCATACCAGGAAATGCCCGGCACTTTAATCAGAAGAGAGGAGTCGCCGCCTTCCATCACGAAATAGCCCCTGTGTCTGCCGACCCGCCCGCCGGCAATTTTTTCTATATTCTCGATCAGCCTGATTTCGAAGTCCGCCCTGTTCCTGCCCTTAAGGGACAGCTCTCCGTAGTGTATAAGGACGCATTTGTTATTGGTGGTCATCTGGATTAAATAAAAAGCCGGGAGAGCTGGTTTCCCAACTCACCCGGCTATAAATCTTCTTTCATAAAGACGGGAAGGCAGGCTTCAAGCCCGCCTACCCGCAGTTTGAATTCTCTTATTTCTTTCTTCTTCTTACAGCCCTAACACCGAACGCGAAGGCTACCGGTACCAGAGGTATAAGCACGTTAGCAAACGCTGTTCCGAGCTGAACCGGGCTGGCCGCTATCGCGCAACTTCCGCCACCATCATTGTTGTTGGTCGGTGTTGTCGTCGGCGGGGTCGTCGTCGGTGGTCCAATTGTCGGCGAAGTCGTCGGTCCGCCAGACGGTGTCGGGGTATCGAATTCTTCGCTTATCGGTATATTGGCGTCGATTCCGAGCCTTACGAAACAGACATTAACATCGCCGCAGCTCTGGAATTCCTCGACGTCGTCGAATATGCCGATTTCCGCGGTTACGAACGCAGCGAGCGTCCTGTATTCGGGCTGATACTCGTCGGCGAAGTTGATGACTACCGCATCGCCGCCCGCAGTGTCTCCCTCGATCACGTTAAACTGACCGGCTAAGCGTTCCGGATTATGTCTGGAAAGGAACGCATTAAACTCACCCGTCAATGTCCCGTCGCACTCGATGAGCTGGGTCTCGAATTCGATAACCCTGAAGTTATCGACGAGCGCTCCTGTATCGTTATCCGGATCACCCGAATCACCCGAATCGAAACAGCTACCATCCTCTGAAGATGTTCCCGTGGATTGACCGGTTATATACTGAACCCGCCACGTTCCCGAGCTAGGAATATTCAACGTCTCACCGATCAAGAAGTTTGAACGACCATCCATGAAGTTGAATGGGGAAATAACAACATCTTCGTCGTTGTTTGTTGAAACTACCTCACAGTCTTTAGAGCCATCCTGATCCGTAACTATGAATCCACTACCACCTAGCGGTACATAACAGTTACAGGCTTCCAGGTTGTTATCATCAAAGGGGAACGATGTATCCACCTCTATAAGACAAACCGCAGCATAGTTATCGCAGTCTATATTATCGGGGCCGAGGAAAGCGAGATCATAGACCACCTGATTACCACTTACCGTAGTAAACTGGTTGCTTTCTACGACTGTAACGTTCGTCTCTATATTGCCGCTGTTGATTAGCGTGTTGTCCGCGAGATCGGAGAAAGAACCGCCCTGATAAAACGGGCTCTGCGCATCGAATCCGTCAACGTCGAGGTTACTCGAAGCCGCATAGGACATGAACGTATTGGCAT
>CADEFK010000052.1 GCA_902826595.1 uncultured bacterium
AAGGCGCGTACGAGGGCACGATGCACAGCAACCCCCCCAAGACCAAACCATATATTACACGCATTATCTCACCCGTATCGATGTATTTCATCGGCTCCGGCGATTTTCACACGGCCGATGAGGTGCTTATACCTGCAATTATATAATCAAAAGTTGCTGAAAGATAAAAGGATACGATGCCACCGTTACCCTTCTGATTCTATCCGTACATATTCATTCAAGGTCTGCATATCAGACCCCATAAGCTTACATATTTAAAAATGCTACCGGAGGAATGTTAAGGAGATGTTAAGACAGTAATCAGACCCCTTTCCAGCGGGGCTCCCGCTTCTCTAAAAACGCGTCTATCCCCTCTTCGGCGTCCCTCGCCATCATGTTCTCGACCATAACGCGGCTGCAGTACTCGTAGGCGCCTGATAAGTCCCTGTCCGCCTGCTCGTAAAAAGCCTTTTTGCCTGTCTTGAGCGTAAGCGGCGACTTCGACGCTATCTTCTCCGCAAACTCGTCCGCTGCGCGGTCGAGATCGCCTGACGGCACGACCCTGTTGACGAGGCCTATTTCATAGGCACGCCGCGCGGAAATGAAATCCCCGGTTAGCAGCATTTCCATCGCGTGCTTCCTGGAGACGTTCCGCGATAGGGCTACCATGGGGGTGGAGCAGAAGAGACCGATATTTACGCCCGGAGTGGCGAACCTCGCATTCTCGTCAGCGACGGCGAGGTCGCATGTCGCAACGAGCTGGCAGCCGGCGGCCGTGGCGGCCCCATGCACCCTGGCGATCACGGGCTTGGGGCAGTTAATTATCGAAAGCATCATTTTAGAGCAGGTATCGAAGGTCTTCTCATAGAAATCCCTCCCCGGATTCCTCCTTATCTCCCGGAGGTCATGCCCCGCGCAAAACCCCTTTCCCGCGCCCGAGAGTATTACGACGCTGACGCTATCGTCACGCGATAGCGACTCGAATTCTGATGTCAGAGCCTCCATGCACGCGATCGAGAGGGCGTTATACGTCATGGGTCTGTTGATAATCAGCTCGCATGTCGTACCTTTATCATTCCTTAAAACGAGCCCTTGAGAAGTTGCTTCTGGTGACGCCATCAGGCTGCCTCCGTTAGACGGGTAATAATAAGTATATACAGAAGTCAAAAAATAGTTCAAATAGCTCTATACTGAGCAGGATTTAGGGTGTGGGGGATAATACGGAATAAAGGGGGGCGCCGTCAGTCGAGTATCACTCTGTCCGTAAGTACAGTGACTTTATCGTCCCTTACCTCGGCGATGCCGCCTTCGACTATCATCTTTTTTTCGTGTGCGCCTTTTTTATACCTAAGCTCTCCTTCGGCAAGCATAGTGATAAAAGGCACGTGGCCCGGCAGAACCCCGAACTCCCCGGCCTCGCCGGGCGCTACAACCTCGTCAACCCTTTCGTCAACGATGAGATTTACCGGTGTGATCACTTGTAGATGTATATCCGCCAATTTTGTATCTCCTAGGAGTCGAGGACTCTTTTATTATTCACCGGAGCATTAATTACCATGAGGCAGGCCCGGGCCCGCCCCATGTATTGTATTCATTAGATTACGAAACGAGCTGTTTCGCTTTCTCCTTCGCTTCTTCCAGGTTCCCTACCATGTAGAACGCCTGCTCGGGCACATCGTCCATGTTTCCGTCTATGACCTCTTTAAACGCCGCGATCGTCTCTTTGATGGGAACGTATTTGCCCGGCGTGCCCGTGAACTGCTCGGCGACGTGGAACGGCTGGGAGAGGAACCTCTGCACCTTCCTGGCCCTCGCGACCACGAGCTTGTCGTCTTCCGAGAGCTCGTCCATACCGAGGATCGCGATAATTTCCTGGAGCTGCTTATAGCGCTGGAGCACCTCCTGCACACGTCGCGCGACCTGATAATGCTCCTGCCCCACGATGAGAGGGTCAAGGATTCGCGACGTCGAATCGAGCGGGTCGACCGCCGGATAAATTCCCAGCTCCGTAAGCTGCCGCGAAAGAACGATCGTGCCGTCCAGGTGAGCGAACGTAGTCGCCGGGGCCGGGTCCGTAAGGTCGTCGGCAGGGACGTAAATAGCCTGTACCGAAGTTATCGACCCTTTGACCGTAGAGGTGATCCTCTCCTGAAGCTCCCCGAGGTCGGTGGCGAGCGTAGGCTGATAGCCGACCGCCGAAGGGATACGGCCGAGGAGCGCCGACACCTCGGAGCCCGCCTGGGTAAACCTGAATATGTTATCTATAAACAGTAGAACGTCCTGCCCCTGCTCGTCGCGGAAATACTCGGCAAGCGTGAGGGCCGTCAGCGCCACCCTGGCCCTTGCGCCCGGAGGCTCGTTCATCTGACCGAATACGAGTCCCGTATTCGCGAGAACACCGGACTCCCTCATTTCCACCCAGAAGTCGTTGCCTTCGCGCGTCCTCTCCCCTACGCCGCCGAAGACGGAGACGCCGCCGTATTCCTTTGCCACGTTATGTATTAATTCCAGCAGCAGAACCGTTTTCCCCACTCCCGCACCGCCGAAAAGACCGATTTTGCCGCCCCTGAGAAACGGGGCGATCAGGTCGATGACTTTAATTCCAGTTTCGAAAAGCTCGAGTTTCGTGCTCTGCTCGACGAATTCGGGGGCCTCGCGGTGTATAGGCCAGCGCATGGCTGTATTGACCGGTCCCATTTCATCTATCGGCTCGCCGATTACGTTCAGGATCCTTCCTAACGCCTCTTTTCCGACGGGCACGGTAATGCCCTCGCCGGTATTGATGGCTTCTTCGCCTCTCCTGATGCCCTCGGTCGAATCCATGGCGATGCAGCGCACCCTGTTTCCGCCCAGTTGCTGCGCAACTTCCACCACAAGGTTCCATTTCTGATCGTTAAGCAGCGGGTTGGTAAGCTTGAGTGCCGTGTAAATAGGAGGGAGCCCCCCGTCCTTGAATTCGACGTCGATTACAGGCCCCATGACCTGTATTACCTTTCCCATACTGTTACCGTTATTCGCTTCCATTTTAATCTGCTCCTCCTTTCCTTAAAGACTCTGTGCCGTTCACAATGTCCATAAGCTCGGTCGTAATCATCGTCTGCCTGGTTTTGTTGGCCAAAAGGGTTAATTTCTTTATTACATCGTCCGCGTTGCTCGTTGCGCTCTCCATCGCGGTCATCCTCGATGCGTGCTCGCTCGTGAGCGATTCTTCTATCGCCCTCTCGACACGTACCCTGACATAATTTGTGAGCAATTTTTTCAATACAGCCTCTCTCGTGGGTTCGTAGAGATAATCGATAGGCGTGGAATCGTCTTTCGTCTCCCCCCACTGTTCAATGGGCAGTATCCTTTCATACACCATTACCTGCGTCAGGGCGGACCTGAAATAGTTGTAAACGAGAATGATTTCATCGGTCTCTTCCCTGACATACTCGGATACCAGCTCGGACGCCACTTTTTCCGCCGTCTCTTTATAATTCCGCTCGTTGATCCCCGTGTAGCTCTCGACACCGGTTATTTTATTCCTGGAGAAGTGGTCCCTGCCCCTCCTGCCGCGGAAGGTGAACTTTATTTCCTCGTATTTCTTCGCGTCCGTCACGAGATATGTTTCGAGCTTCCTGATGAGGTTGCTGTTGAAGCTCCCGCAGAGCCCGCGGTCAGACGTCATGAATACGATATGGAGCCTCTTGACCTGCTCCGGCCTCCTCAGGAGCGGATGCCTTTCGGGGTCGCACCTCCGCGCGAGGTTCTTCGTGATTTCCATAAAAGCGTCCGAATACGGCCTGAAGGACAGGAGCAGTTCCTGGGCCCTTCTCAGCTTGACCGCCGATATGAGCTTCATCGCGCTCATAATCCTGCGGGTGCCTTTCACGCTTTTTATCTTCGATCTAATCTGCCTAAGACTCGCCATATTATCTTTGTCTCGATTTAAAAAGGATTTGTAATTTTATTTAAAGTCCCCGAGCTGTTTCCTGAGCTCGTCGAGCGCCCCGAGGATCTTTCCCCTTATCTCGTCCGTAAGCTCCTTCCTGGTTTTTATTTCCGTAAGGAGGTCCGGATACTTGGATTCAAAGAAGGAATTCAGTTCTTTTTCGTATTTGTTGACCGAATCCGCGGGATAATCGTCCAGGTATCCGTTGGAAACCGCGAATATGATCAATATCTGCTTCTCGACGGCGATAGGCTCATACTGGCCCTGCTTGAGCGCCTCAACGAGCCTGCTGCCCCGGGCGAGCTGCGCCTGCGTCGCCTTATCGAGGTCGGAGGCGAACTGCGAGAAGGCCTCGACCTCTCTGTACTGAGCGAGCTCGAGCCTGAGCGTTCCGGCGACCTTTTTCATCGCCTTAACCTGAGCCGAGCCCCCGACCCTAGATACCGAAAGACCCACGTTAATCGCGGGCCTGACGCCCGAATAGAAAAGGTCGCTCTCGAGATATATCTGACCGTCCGTGATCGAGATGACGTTTGTCGGGATGTACGCGGAAACGTCTCCCGCCTGTGTTTCGATGATCGGAAGCGCAGTCAGCGAGCCGCCCCCGTCCTCTTTCCTCATTTTCGCGGCGCGCTCGAGCAGCCTAGAATGCAGGTAAAAAACGTCTCCGGGATAAGCCTCGCGGCCCGGAGGGCGTCTTAAGAGCAGGGATAACTGGCGGTACGCCCAGGCGTGCTTCGTGAGGTCATCGTAGATTATAAGGGCGTGTCTTCCCGAATCCCGGAAATATTCGCCCAGCGCGCAGCCCGCGTATGGAGCGATGAACTGGAACGGCGCCGGGTCGCTCGCGTTGGCCGCGACGATCGTCGTATATTCCATCGCGCCGTGCTCCCTGAGCTTGTCATATACCTGTGCAACAGTGGACTGCTTCTGACCTATTGCGACGTAGATACAGTAGACGTCTTCTTTTTTCTGGTTAATTATCGTATCGATAGCGATCGCCGTCTTCCCGATCTGGCGGTCGCCGAGTATAAGCTCCCTCTGTCCCCTTCCTATCGGTATCATCGCGTCTATAGCCTTGATGCCGGTCTGGAGCGGCTCGTGCACGGACTGTCTGTAAACGACGCCCGGCGCCTTGATTTCTATGGGCTTCGTGGCGGAAGCCTTGATCTCACCCTTGCCGTCTATGGGCTGGCCCAGCGAATTCACGACCCTCCCCTTCATATCCTCGCCAACGGGGACCTCGGCTATCTTTCCTGTGCGCTTTACGAGGTCGCCCTCCTGGACTTCTTTGTCCTCGCCGAAAAGCGCGATACCCACGTTGTCTTCCTCGAGGTTAAGCACGAGACCCATGACGCCGCTGGCAAACTCGACGAGCTCCCCCGCCATGGCACGGTCGAGCCCGTATGCGCGCGCGATACCGTCCCCGACCGATATTACGGTACCCACTTCGGAGGTTTCGATCTTGGTTTCGTAACCCTTTATCCTGTTTCTTAGTATTTCGCCGATTTCTTCGATTTTTAAATCCTGCATATCATTTCGCTCCTTATAAAATTAGGGGGTTTCAGGACCGCGTGAGGACGTTTCTCATTCTCTCAAGCTGGGTCTTTATACTACCATCGAACACCTTATCTTCAACCTTGGTGATTATTCCGCCGATAATTCCCGGGTCTACCTTGGATGTAACCTCGACGTCCTGCCCCACCGCCTTCGACAACGCGCTTTTTATTCTGGCGAGGTCGGATTCGGAAGGCTCGGTCGCCATTATTACCTCCGCCCTGAGCTTTCCCGAGGCCTTTCTCAGCTTCTGGACTACGGTCTGTTCGGATTTTACGAGTGATTTAAACTTGTCGAGATCGATCGCGACTGTCAGGAAGTTAACCGTTAATTTATCATAGCCCTTCTTTTGACCTATATCCTCGATTATCCCCTTCCTTTCCTGAAAATCGAATGTGGAGCTCCATAGTATGTTCCTCACATCTTCAGTATCGGAGAGCTGTTTGAAGAAATCCTCAATGTCAGCGGTCACGCGGTCAAGCTTGCCCTCTTCCCTTGCGCTTTCGATGAGAGCCTCCGTGAGGTCCCTCAGTGTTGCGATTGATGCCATTTTTCATCCTCGATATTCTTGGTGAATTCCTGTATAAACCTTTCCTTATCCGAATCACCCAGGTTGCGTCTTATGAGCGCCTCCGCGTTGCCGAGAGCGAGGTCCGCGACCTCATTCTGTATCTCCCGCCTGGCGCGCTCGGTCTGAAGCGCAATTGTCTCCCGGGCTTCCTTTCTTAGTGCTTCGGAAGCCGCATCGGCCTGCCTAAGCAATTCCGCCCTCTCCGACTCTCCCTGCTTCCGGAGAGTATCCTTCAGGTTATTTATCTCGGTCTCTATTGCCTGAAGCTTTTTCGCATATTCGTCGTACTTCGATTTCGCTTCCCCGATGGTCTTCTGCGCCGACTCGATATCATGGCTGATCGTCCCGCGCCTTTCTATAAGGAAATTCTTTACGGAGGACTTCAAGAAGTAGACGAGCACACCCAGGAGAATAATAAGGTTGACGGCGTGCTCCATTACGAACCGCCAGTTAAATCCGCCCTGCTCCGAGGCTCCCGTGAGGATGAGATTGATTATCCCGTATTCGCTCATACGCCGGCCTCCCTTCCCAATACCCTGGCGGCGATTTCCTTCGAAAGAAGCTCGACGTCTCCCTTGAGCTTCTCCTTTATTACCACGGTCTCGGCCTCGAGCTTCTTTTTTGCATCGTCGAGGAGCCCGGATGTTTCCTCCCTGACTTTGGAAACAACCGCCGCCGCCGCGCTCTCCCCCTCGCGGACTATTTTATTCCGCTCGTCGATGGCCTGCGCCCTGGCTTCATTGAGCCTGGCTTCGTATTCGAGAATTATTTCCTTCACCTTCTCCTCAAGCTCTTTTGCTTCTTTTATAGCTCCCTTCGTGAGCTTGTCACGCCTGTCTATAAGCTCCATAAACGGCTTGAAAACCAGGCTGTTCAATATGTATATGGCCGCAATAAAAATTACAATCTGTATGAGTACGGTCTTGTTAACGCTGAGCAAATCCTCGGACGCAAACGCCTGGGAAGCCGCAGTGAGGAACAAGAAAAGAGATACTGCGGGGATCGATTTCTTATGATTCATTATATTCATATCTCCTTTGCCGATAATGAAGCCGCCTATACCCCCGTCAAATCAGCAGGAACCGCGCGAGGCTCCGCCCACAACAGCACCCGCCGCAAAAATTACAGGAATAAGCGCAGAAGGCATAAAAAGTATATTCGAGGAACCGTTTAACACTTCTTCCAGACTCATTTGCAGGCTTAATTCCTTAAGGGCACAACATTAAAAAATCGAAAGTATTTAACATGAAATGGAGGGAGTGTCAAAAAAATTCACCCTATACATATAATCCTGGGGAGAATAATTGCCGCCCGGATGCCCTCTCAGAAACCTGTCCGCGCCGTGATTAGAGGAAAAGGACGCAAAGAAGCATGGGCCGGCTCCCGCACATGGGCCTCCCGGTCAAGCTATCCCTTTTTCCTTATTGAATTTATCGAGCTCTATATCGTATTCGGTATAAATCCCGAGTGCGTGGAGGCATTCGTTCGCCTCCTTCAGGCTCTTCGCCCCGGAGACCGCGCGGGACATCCCCGACAATTTTCCGTATAACACGCCCGGGGAGAAGTAATAAGTGACCGTTGAGGACATGGAAAGGCTTACCTGTCTCCTGCCGCTCCTTATGCTGGTATCGGAAAACTCCCCCTTCGCGTATAGAGTCGGGGTGCGGCTCGCCTCCGTCGGGACTACCGCGATCAGTTTCTCGAGGACCGAGAGCGCCTCTTTCGTTATCCCCCAGCTTCCGAGAAGACCCCCTTCTCTCGCCAGTATGGACATAGACCTCTCGAGCTCATCCTGTGTAAGCTCCCCGTCGCTCCCATAGCCGAATAATCCCATCATGGCCGGCATCTTCTTTTCAATGGCGGCGAACGCGGCCGTCATTATCGAATCCGCGAGTGGGCTCATGAGACCGGGCTCGTCCCCCAGAGAGAGCAGATCGCCGCCGACGTCGATGCCGATCACAAGATCCGCCCCGAGCTCCCCCGCCGCGTGGAGGATGCCATCGGCCACGGCCTCAGGGCCGGGATGTATGTTAATCAAGAGGGTCTCCTCCCCGAGGACCTCCGCCACGCCAGATTCGGCGAACCTGACGCCCGTACTCGTTACGGTATCCTTATTCGCGAACCAGACCACATCGTTCAGTTTACGCGCGTTCCGCACCTCATCGAATTTCCTGGGGCCGGGCATGGGATCAATCACAGACCTCTCCCAGGAGAGGCCCCCGAAGACGCACTCCACGCTGAAAAGACCCAGGAGGTCGGACGTAGGGATCGTGCCCACGATGTCCCCCCCGCCGCCTATGCCAATAAGCATGGCCTTCCTGGAATTCGTGATTAATTGCCTGAGCGATTTCATACCGGGCAAGCGCAATCTCCGTTAAGAGCAACTTACAGCGCGGGAATCCTCGTCAAATACTCTACTTTACGGGACGCAACTTTCAATCGGGGTGTAATTCGATGAAACCAAACGGAATTTAGGCGGGCGGGGCGGGGGAGCTCAGCGCCTCGGCTCTTCAAGCAGGACGAAGAGGACGTTATCGCTGAATGCATGTGATTTCGTGAGTCCCAGGTGGTCAGTGAATAGAAACATAACGTTCGACCATTTTATGGGCGATACCAGGACAGGGGTCCAGTACCCCCCCACCCTCTCGTCCATAAGGGCGCTCGCGCGGGTCACTGTGCCGTCACCGGGGCTGTACTGAGAGACCTCGAATTTGCCCGTGGATCTATCGACCCTGAGCCCGGAGCCCGTCAGTATCGCGTCTCCGGCTATGAGATTCAACTCCAGTCCTTGGGGGAGATCGGCGGGAACGTCGATTGCGTCCTGGAATTCCTTACCGCGCTTGAGGGATTTCTTTAAATGATCGATCGCGATTTCCCGCCTCTTCTCCGGGTCGGACACGTCCGGGAGGAGCCAGTCGAGCACTTTGTCCTGTCCCGGATCGGCGAGTCCCCACCCGAGCGCCACCCAGACCCCGGGGTCCATGAGATCGAGCCTGGTGCCGTTTTCGTCAACTACAGCCCCGTGCCTCGTCCTCGGCAGCTGCTGATAGAGAGAAGGCATGGTCGCGATTATCGCAGGCGCGTAATTCGGAAGGAAGGGCCCTATGTCCCTCCCCTTGACGAGAGTCTCGACGGCCCCGACGGCTCCCGCATTCGGCGTGCCCACGATTATCACCTTCTCGACGTATTTCGCCCCTTCCCACGTTACCTCGGGCACGGAGCCGTCCCCGGGCAGGTCCATATCGCCGTACATCAGAAAGTATCTCGTAAGCAGACCGCCCATGGAATGAGCTACTATGTCGAACTTTATCTCATCCTTATGTATGCCGCGCTTTCGGTATTCACCCTGTATATATTCCCTTTTTTCCTCGATGAATATTTTGAGCCTCTTCGCGTTCTCCACGTTATCGAGCCTCCAGTCGTAATCGAACTGAAAGCACGTGAAGTGGTCGTCCCCGTAGTCGATCTCGTTCAATTTATTGGAGGCAAGGGACTGGTCGAGGTACCCTCCGGCTCCGAGCGTGCTCAGGATGTTGATATATGCGTTTAGCTGTATGGGCAGCCCGAATAGCTTCACCTTTACCCTGTCGAGCGCCCCGTCCGAGCGGACACTGTCTGTAAGCTCGCCGATGGGGACCCCTTCCTTCATCGGTATGGCTATGAGGCGCGCCCCTTCCGGGGTTTCAGGGTCGGCTTCGCCCCCGTCGAAAGCCCCCCAGACGAGCTGTCCCGTCTCACCGTCCCTCAACTTCGAGCCCAGGATACCGGGGATCACGATAACGGGGTTGCCGTCCACATGCGAGCGCATAGCCGCCTGCGTATATATCCCCCCGAGATCGGGCGGACTAAACTCGGCCTTCGCGCAGGACATTACCGCCGCCGCGGTTATCATCAATACCAATATTGAATGTCTCATAACCCGCCCCCGAGGAATAGGACAGCCGTAATGACCCCCCTCTCCTCTCAACTTTAGACGGTTCATGCTGCAGTTCGGATTTATTTTTTAATTACGGCCCGGTCCCGATTATTTCCGTGAAGAACGGAACTATCCGCATCCGGAGTGCCAGGCCCGGCGCTTGACGGGCAGAAGTTACAAGGTCTCAGGCCGGCTCACTCGGCGAAATACATACCGAGCCTGACCTGAGTTATCGCCTGGTTAACGAGCTCAAGGGCCCGGACCCTGTGACCGCCCTTGTCGGGAGACGATACTTCGAGACTGATGCGCGCATCGTGGAGACTGCCGAGCGCCTGCTCCATGTTGGGCTGATAGCCCGGCTGGGCGTTAGCTTCCCTGAACATATTAAAAGTGCCCATGAGAAACGCGGCAAAGAGAACGCCCGCTAAAAACGGCAGTGAAACTTTTATTATCCTCGACATGACGACTCTCCTTATTGAAATGGAATGTATTGAAACTATAAAACTGGCGATTACCCGCCGGAAGCCCGGGCCCGGTGAAAGGGTCAGCGCCTTACCTTATATCCGGCCTTCTCCCTGTCCCACGTGTCTTTGGTGATGCCGGTCTCGCGGAGCTTGTTCTTCTGAACCCTCTCCGTGCCCGTTTTGGGCAGCGCCGTTTCGAACCGTATGAACCTCGGGAGCATGAAGTGGGGCATCCTGGGCTCGAGGAACTCCATGAGCTTGTGCGGGTCGATTTTCTTCCCCTTCCCGGGAACTACCACTATCATGACCTCGTCCTCGGCGTACCTCCCGCCTTCGGCCTTGATCCCTATTACCCCGCATTCCTCGATCTCTGGGTGGGAAATCACGATCTTCTCGACTTCGAACGAGCTTATGTTCTCGCCCCTCCTCCTTATATAATCCTTCACCCTGTCGACGAAATAGATGTATCCGTCCTTGTCCATCATGCCCGCGTCCCCGGTGTGGAACCAAAAGTTCCTGAAGTCCTGCACCGTCTTCTCGGGCATCTTGTTGTAGAAATGGAGCATAATGTTGGGGGTCCTCGGGCGGACTATTATCTCGCCCACATGCCCCCTCGGGACTTCCTCGTCCGTCTCCGGGTCGGCGACCTTGATCTCGTAACCGGGCGCTTCCTTGCCGCACGAGCCCACCCTGAAAGGCTCGCCCGGCCTCATCCACGTGCACTGTCCTATTTCGGTGAGACCGTAACCCTCCATGAACTTTATATTGAACCTCTCCATGAATTTCTCTATGATGTCGTGAGGCGCGGGGGAGCCCAGGACGAGCTTTACCTTGTGCTGCTTCTCCTCCGGCGCGGGCGGCGTGTTCCACATGAAATAGGCCATGGTCCCGACGATGTTGAACTTGGTCACGCCGTGGTCCTTGATCCACTTCCAGAACTGGCTCGCCGAGTACTTCTCCTCGACGACCGCCCTGGCCCCCTTGATAAGAGCGGGGTACACAGACATCACCATGGCGTTTGAATGATAGAGCGGGAGGCACGTGAAGCAGACGTCACGCGGGCCCACGTCCATTATCTCGGCATAGTTCCTTGCGCTCGAGTAATCGGCTGCGCAGGGCCTAACCACGCCCTTAGACCTCCCGGTCGTCCCCGACGTATACATGAGCCTCGCATAATCCATGAACGTTATTTCGACGCCCGGGTCTGTGCTCTTCTGGGAATTTATGAACTTCGAGTAAGGCGTCATGCTCTCGAAATTAAAACCGTGTTTATCGAATTTATCGCTGCCGCTCCTGGTCCATATGATCACACGCTCGAGCTGAGGCAGGTCGTCCGCTATGGGGGGCATCCTGTCGAGATACTCCTCGGCTATGAAAAGGGCCTTCGAATCGGAGCTGTCGAGGATGTACTGGAGGAAATCCATCTTGTAGGCCGTGTTTATCGGCACCATTACGGCGCCCATTTTAAGGATGCCGAACCACGTGATCACGTAATCGTCCGAATTCGGCATATACACGGCGACCTTCTCGCCCTTCTTTATGCCGAGCCCGAGGAGCCCGTTGGCGATCTTGTTCGCGAGCTGATTCGTCTTGAAGAAACTGAGAGGCTTCCTGTACCCAAACTGGAGGAACGGTTTCGCGCCGAGTTTCTTTGCCTGCTGTTTGAGAATTTTGGGGAGCACCCAGCCGCTCTTATCCTGGCCCGCGTACCACTCCACATTGAACTTGCCGTTCTCCCTCCTGTAGGTAACAGGATGCATGAGGTCGCGACCCTTCTTCCGCTTGGGTTTGGCTGCCATTCTTAATATCCCCTCTTTTGTAGTCCGAGATAGATCCCCGCTTGCTTTTAACGGAGACAGATTGCATTTTCTACTTTATTTTTTTATAGGGAAAAGTCAAGCGATTCGAACGGTATTACTTTAGTGATAGTCCCGCGCGGGCGGGCATCTCGAAATCCGGAATCACGGATCAGGAATCACCCCCGTCGGCCCGGGGTTCCGCTTCCCCCGCCGGGGCGGGTTTCTTGCCGAATATCCACGCGACGAGAATGCCCAGCTCGTAGAATACTATTAACGGGACGAACATGAACATGAACGATATTGCGTCCGTCGTGGGCGTGAGAACGGCCGCCGCAACCGCGCTCAAGAGTATCGCGTATTTCCTTTGCTTCTTGAGCCATGCGCTGTTAACGACGCCGAGCCTCGCTAGGACGAATATAACGAGAGGGAACTCGAATACGAGACCGAAGCCCAGAATGAGGGCCATGAAGAACGAGAGGGCCTCCTTGATCGAGGGGAAGGCCTTCACGTAATCGGAAGAATATTCGTTGAGCAGAAACTCGAATGCCTTGGGCGCGACCACGAAGTAGAAAAAAGAACCCCCGAGCGCGAAAAAGAGGGTTCCGAAAAGAATAAACGGGATTATTATACGCTTTTCATGCTTGTAGAGTCCGGGCGCGACGAACTTCCAGACCTGATAGAGTATGAAGGGCACGGCCGCGGCAATGGCCGTATAGATGGCAACTTTGAGATAGGTCGTGAAGCCCTCGGCGGGCATCGTAAATATAAGCACGCTCCCCTCGGGAAGTTCTTTTCTTATAGGCTCCATGAGGAAATCGAATATCCGGCTCGAAAAATAATAAGCAGGTATGAAACAGACGAGAATCGCGAGGAGCGACCAGAGGAGCCTCCGCCTCAATTCCCCAAGGTGCTCAAGGAACGACATTTTGGATTCTTGCATAGATGGGGCAAAAGCTTAACCCAATAGCGCATGGTTCTCAAACAACGCCTCGCGGCGCGCATACGGCCATAGTCAACGCAGCGGCAATTCTTCCAAATGCCCGGGCTTCGGACCACCGACCGCGGGCAGCCTCCGAAATTGACAACAAATCATGGCTCGCATATATTGTTATCCCGTTAAAACCATCCCTTGTACAGCTCTCGGAGGAAGAATTGAAAGTACTGATTACAGACGGTATGACCAAGGAAGGACTGACCATTCTGGAATCGGCTGAAGGTCTCGACCTGGATGTCAGAAAGAGCACGCCCAAAGAAGAATTGGCAGGAATCATAGGCGGTTACGATGCCATCGTAATAAGGAGCGCTACCAAGCTCACGGCGGATTTGATAGAAGCCGGAAAGAACCTGAGGGTAATAGGCAGGGCCGGGATAGGGGTCGACAACGTTGACGTCGAAGCCGCGACGAAGAAAGGCATCGTCGTGATGAACACCCCCGAGGCAAACGCGATAACGACGGCCGAGCATACGATTACCCTGATGCTTTCGCTCGCGAGACAGATACCGCAGGCGCACGCGTCGCTGAAATCGGGCAAGTGGGAAAGGAATAAATTCAAGGGAATAGAAATCTACGGCAAGACGCTCGGATGCATAGGGCTTGGCAATATAGGCAAGCTTGTCGCGGAGAGGGCGATCGGATTGAAGATGAACGTAATCGCATATGACCCGTTCCTCTCGAAGGAAGCTGCCGAGAGAGCAGGCGTGGAGCTCGTGACGCTCGATGACCTGCTGAAGAGATCCGATATCATAACGATACACACCCCGCTTAATTCCGAAACGAAGAACCTTATCAATAAAGACACTATAGAAAAAACGAAGAAAGGGGTCGTCCTGATAAACTGCGCGCGCGGGGGGGTGATTAATGAAAAAGACATCTCCGAAGCCGTAAAATCAGGCCGGGTGGCCGGGGCCGCATTCGACGTATTCGTAAACGAGCCTCCCGAAGAAGGCAACCCGCTCCTCACGCTCGATGAAAACGTGGTGTTCACCCCTCACCTGGGCGCGTCGACGGAAGAGGCTCAGACCAAGGTCGGGGTGGCGATAGCCGACCAGATAGTGGATTTCCTTAACAACGGAGTGGTCAAGAACGCCGTGAACATGCCTTCCGTGAGCCTCGAAGTGCTGAAGACCATGAAGCCTTATCTCAACCTCGCCGAGAAGCTCGGGAGTCTGCAGGGCCAGATATGCAAGGGCGGGGTTACGGAAATACACATAGAATACGACGGAGAGGTCTCGGAGCTCGACACTTCGCCAATAACCGTGGCGGCGCTCAAGGGGTTCCTCACGCCGATGATGGACGTCGTAGTGAGCCATGTAAACGCCCCGGTGATTGCGGAGGAAAGGGGGATTAAGGTAATCGAATCGAAGTCCTCGCAGACAAAGGATTATACAAGCCTGATATCCATAAAGGTCAAGACAGAGGAAGGCGAGAGCCATGTG
>CADEFK010000053.1 GCA_902826595.1 uncultured bacterium
GTTTACAGGAGCTTCTTATTCTCCCCGAGTACAATCATCCGGCGATGCTGGCTATGGGGATGGGTATTCTTGAAACTCTTAAGCGGGCTGGTGTTCAGCCCGATATTGTCGCCGGCCACAGCCTTGGTGAGTATCTGGCCTTGCAAGCCGCAGGGGTTTTCGATATAGAGACAGCAATTCGTGTGATGACCGTCCGGGGATGCGGGATAGCTGAGCATTGTCTTTATGACGGCGCTATGGCCAGTGTGAGCGCATCTCCTCAAATAATAGAAGAGATACTGGAGAAAACTCCCGGTTTTGTTGTTGTGGCTAACAAAAACTGTCCCGCCCAGACTGTTATTTCAGGTGAAAAAGAGGCCGTTGAGTATGCTATGTCCATGCTGGAAAATGACGATATCCAATGCCAGCTCCTTTCCGTCTCAAAAGCTTTCCATTCACCGCTTCTCAAACCAAGCGCTGATTCATTCCGAAAGTTTCTTGACAACGTTGATATCAATACCCCCGATATTCCTGTCCAGTGCAACCTTACGGGAGATGTGTATAAAGTTGATAAAAGCTTCGAGCCCCGTCTTCGCGACACTTTGAGCCAACACCTGGTTAGTCCTGTTGAGTTCATCAAGAATGTTCAGTCAATGTACGAGGATGGCGCACGTTTGTTTGTCGAGGTGGGACCGGGTTCAACGCTCAGTTCGTTCGTAGATAATATCCTAGCTGACAGACCACACTGGACCGTTCCAACAAATTTACCGCGCAGGTCCGCCACATTGCAAATGCTCCATGGGCTTGCACTCTGCGCAGCTCGGGGCCTACCGGTAGATATTCGCGCAATTATGCCCAAACCAAAAAATGGGCTAGCCCTCCAGCGGACTCGTCGTCTCCTGACATTGAGAACAGCCAAGATACCTGATCCCCAAAAGTCCGAAAAAGTAGGAGAACCGGGTCTGATTGATAAGGTTCTCGTGGATCAGCCTACCGCTACTGTGAAGAGTTATCTAAGACAACGCGGCGACTTCCTTAAAGACATGATACGTTTGGATTTCGAGCACTTTATGCGACTTGATCGTAAAGTGAAAAAAACGGCAGATGACAATCTAGAAAAGCTGGTTGTCGATATAGTTTCTCAAAAAACCGGGTACCAGCCCGACCTCATAGACATAGACCTTGACGTCGAAGCCGAACTAGGACTTGATTCTATCAAACAGGTGGAAATCATTCGCGAGTTCGCCAAAAAGTTAAATATTGACTTTGGCGATGATACAAAGTCGCAACGATATGAGATCACGACACTCCGCAAATTGATCGAAAGAGCCAGAAACTTAATCTCCTCTTCCGATAGTGCTCAAACAAATCTTGAGACAACCGATCAAGGATTGGAACTCCCGATTCCGGAAAAGGATTATAACATCGATTGCCATCGCTGGGTGTGTGAGAAAATTGAAACTCCGTTGCCGGGTGAGAAGATACCACAGGCGCTTAAGGGCAGACATGCGTTACTTCTAGCAGGAGAAGATGGACCGGGGCCTGTGCTTAAAAGCCGGTTGGAAGAGGCAGGAGCAACCGTCTCCGTCCTCTCATCATCCTGCCAGCCTGAGGATTTCCCTGCGGATTTCGATCTGGTTTTGAACATGTGGGCCTATACGGAAGATTGGAGCCCAACCCTTGACGAAATCGCTGAGTGGTGGGAGCAAACTGCTCGACGTGCATCGGCCGCTCTCAAGGTTGGGCAGAACTTGATCAAGTCAATCCGGGCACATAAAAATCGGAATGTTCTCTGGGTCGAGGTGACCTCGCTCGGAGGAGAACTGGGCGCTCGCTCAATCACACGCCCGTCCGCCAGGGCTGGGATCGGCCTGGGAATGAGCCGAAGTATGCTCTCCGAATTTCCAGACGAGCTAGAAGGTTTATACCTGGATTTTGATCCCCTCGAACCGTTAGATAGGGTTGCAGCGTGTGTGCTGGACGAACTAACACACGAGAGGATGCATTTTGAGATCGGCTACGCGCAAGGCAAGCGGTTTGAGATTCGCTGGAAAGTCAACGATTCGTTCAGCGAGGAGCGGAAATTTCATCTTGACTCCAAGAGCGTGGTGCTTGCCATCGGCGGTGCGAGGGGCATCACAGCCAGCATATGCAGAGAGCTCGCCAATCGCACCCATGCGCAATTCATAGTAGTCGGAAGGAGTCCTTTCTCGTTGCAAAACGGTACCGAGCCTCAGGAGCCAATCGACTTTGAAGCGGCCCGGAAGATTTTACTTGAGGAATCACTAGCGCAGAATAAGCAAATTATACCAGCTAAGATCGATTCCCTTGCCTGGGAGCTTGTTTGGAAGGAGAATCGAATATGGAATATGAATCAACTTCTCTCTATTGCTAACAATGTCGAATATATTAAATGCGATATCACGGATGCAAAGGAAGTCCGTAAACTTGTAGATGAATTGTTTAAGAAACACAGCCGGATTGACCTCGTGATTCAGGGAGGCGGTGATCTGGTGGACAAATCGACTGAGGACTTCGACCCGGAGGAATTTATTAGCGGGATGAAATCCAAAGCCCTTGGTACTGCATGTCTCCTAGCTGCCCTATCGGATGTTGAGGTTGATGTGGGTACATTTATCAACCTGTCAAGCATAGCAGGAAGATGGGGGAGCAATGGCCAGAGTTCCTACGCCGCAGGTCATGAAGTTGCTTCGATTCTTGTCACAGGGATGCGTGGAAAACGAACGGGCAAGTGGATCAATATCTTTTACGGACCGTGGCTGAATGTGGGTATGACACGAATTGGTGTAGTAATGGAAAGGCTACGGAAAAAGAACAGTGCATTTATCACGGATAAAGCGGGAAGTGAGTTTACTATTAACGAATTATCTTATGGCCCAAACCACAATGTCGGCTATCACGGCAATGAGTCATTTGGGAAATTCATAGGTTCAGCCAAACAGTCAAATCAGACGAAATTACGATCTTCTCTACTGGATGAGGTGCATGTTGTCTCGCCGGGTATAGCCGAGGGACGAAAAATCTTCGATCTCAGTCGTGATCAGATTGTAGCCGAACACTACGTTCATCTTGAACATCCCGTTCTACCGGGCGTGGTGAGCCTCGAGATGATTGCACAAACTGCTTGTGCATTGACCTCCCAAGATTTCGCTGTAACCGACCTCGAGGATGTTACTCTCCCTCAGGTGGGGACATTTCCACGCGCTGAACCAAGGGAGTTCCGCACGAGAGTGAGTCTATTGTCGAAGGAGGAAAAGGGAACATGGTTTGCGGGCGAGGTGTTCAGCCTCTTCACCCCCCCCGGAAGTGTTGACCCCAAGGAGATCGTTCACGCACGCTGCAGGATCCGGTTCGGGCATCGTGAAGCACCACAAAGACCCTCACTCCTTTTGGTGAGCACAGGCATTGAGGGCTATCGCGTCGATGCAAATCCCTTGTGGAAGACAAAGTGCATGAAGCGCCGATTGGGTATTTTTCGGAATATCCATTCGCTCAGTTCTGCCTCCCGTGATGGTACTGTGGGGGAAATTCTTGCGCCCATAGTTCGGGAGTTCGGAGAGTGCCCATTACTCGATAACCCTATATGTCTCGATGCCTCTTTCTTCTTGTCAAGCCTTTCAACACTCGCTTTTCAAGGCAAATCGTTCCACTTCTTTGGAGGTGCTGAATCTATCAAGTTTTTTGCTTCAGATGATCCGGGAGAGGTACGATTCTGCCGTAGCCGAATCCGCGAGATAAACGAATCACGCATGATATGTGATATTGAAATCATAGATAGAGTGGGCAGGGTTGTTCAGATCCTGACAGGCTTACGCAAGTTTACGGGTGGAGCGGGCATTGACGTTGATGTGTCGGAGCGGATCTGGGACTCTTTGCGTGAAAACCCCGTACAAACCGAGATGAAGCGCCTATTAGGATATGACGATCGATTAATTCTTGCCCACGTACCCATCTCTCTCGTCGAGGGCGCTCTGGAAGCGAATGAAGAGGAACTACTGCGTGAACATCTTTCAGAAGAAGAAATTGAGGAATATCGAAATCTTAGTAATTCTAAAAGAAAGCTTGAATGGCTTGCGGGGCGGATCGTAGCAAAAGGCGCAGTGAGGATGTACCTGGGTCAAAATGCTCCTCCCTTCTCTGACATCAAGATACAGAGTTCAACGCAAAACGCACCTTACGTCGTCATTGACGGGAAAGATACTGAACCACATATCTCTATTTCCCATAGTAACGACATGGCTGTGGCCGTGGCTGCCGAGGGCCCCGGGATCGGGATAGACGTGGAAAAGGTCGACGGATCAATTCTGGAAATTTGTAATGAATTCTCCTCGGCTGACGAAGCGGAGCTGCTGAGCAAGTCCTCCGGATACAATCAGGTGGATGCCTTGAGCTGCATATGGGCGGTCAAAGAGTCTTCACGAAAGGCAATTGGCCCCGAGATTTACACAATGAAGGAGCTAGTCCTGGCGGAGGCTCGCACAGAAGGTATTTATATCGTGTCCGATCTGATTCTCCCGGATAAAGGCAGCATAAAATCCATCACATTTCAGAACAACGGGTACGCCTATGCTGTTAGCATATCTATGCACCCAGGCAAAAACCGGCAGAGTGAATCCGGAGAAAACCGATGAGTGAAGCTACAATCAACGAACTTGAAGAAATTTTCGGGGAAGTCATTGACTTGTCGGGTATAAAGATGGTTAAAGGATCCGTACTTGGCGAGGACATCAAGGTGGACTCCAAGGAAATGCTTAGGATCCTCTCACGTATTGAGTCCAGATATAAGTTTCGGTTTGATCCCAGAGAGGTATTGTCATTAAAGACAGTTGGCGACATTCTCGAAACAGTCCAGCGGCACACAGATGCCCTCTAATCAGATTGTAATGGTCCTGGAAACTGTTCAACACCTAAATAATGTTCCAAAACCTGATATGATTACATGAATTCTAAACGGCCTCAAAAGTATCGTGGAACTAATCTATGAACATAGAATTACAGTTAAATCTAGGAATGCTGCCTTTGCTGATTGAACGCGAATGGTATCGGGGACACCGATTTATGATAAAGGTCTGGAAGAATGCGGAGTCCTTTCGAGTCAGATGAGCCCCCCGGATCGAGAGTGCCCGTGGGAACATGTTACTTCTTAGGGGAGCTGCAGGTCCGCAAACCGACAACCAATGAATAACGCACCGATATTTATCCTAGGCTGCCCACGGAGTGGAACAGCTTTAATACGGAATTTATTACGCTCACATCCGCGATTGACCTTTCCAGAAGAATCGCACTTTATTCCACTGTTTTATTATGCTTATGGAGATCCACAGAACGATGATGAGGCTCGTCGTTTAGCCTCCAGGATTCTCAGCTTGCAATGGGTAAAGAACTGGGAGTTAGAGATTGATTCATCTGAGTTTGCGTCCTGTCGGTCATATCGTGAGGTTATATCACGATTGTATGGGGCTTGGGCTCAGAAGGAAAATAAACCAAGGTGGGGTGACAAGACCCCTCAGTATGTAAAAGAAATCCCGACGCTGCTCGAACTATTTCCTGACTGTCAAATTATCCATATCATTCGAGATGGGAGAGACGTAGCATTGTCCTGGGTACCATTGAATTTCGGTCCGATGAATGTGTTGACGGCAGCAGCAGCATGGAAGGATCATGTCTGTGAAGGTCGAAAGGCCGGTTCTTCTCTGAGTCCAAAAACTTATATGGAGATTAGATATGAAGATCTGTTAACCGACTTGAAAGGTTCAATGGAGCGCATCTGCTTATTTCTGAATGAATCTTTTACGGAGGAGATTCTTAAGCCTACTGTTCTGAAAGAAATTCACCCGCAAAGAATTATTGGAAGAAAAATGTCTCGACGATTTTCATACAGCCGGGTAAACACTACGAATCATGGAAAATGGATGAAAGATATGAAACTCAGTGATCGAGCCCTCTTTGAATCCATAGCAGGTGATCTGATGGCGACCCTAGGTTACGAGACAGAACATCTTGGTCGCTGTATTACGCTTTTGGAAAAATGGAAGTGGAGGGTGCATCACTATTTCTGGGTCTTCATCAATCGGATGGATATGGTTGATGCTCATCGCTGGCTTCACACTTTCGTGATTCTGAAACTGGCTTATATCAAAAGCCGGTATTCATCATGGAAGGAAGCGAGATGAAGGTTCGGGAGCCTGTAAAAATAAAGAAAGCGAGAACTCCTCTGTGTACTTCCGATTCGACATAGACGCCTCCTCTGTTGCTTCCATTTGTACCTTTAAATCTGTCTATAAAATCGGGGGAAGTCCGATATATCCACGTGGAAGATTCCGTAATGAGTTCTGTCGATTTACTTGGGAATACTTATTTTGGGGCGAATGGGGAGGAAAAGTCAGCTTAATTCAGTTGTAACAACTAAGGATTGTTGAAAAAGTTAATTAGTGCTAATATTGTAGTAGATAAAATTAGTCCTACCGGACAACCAGCCAATGGAAATCAAACAGTCTCTAAGACTGCCAAAAAGAATAACCGATAGTCTCAGAGTGCTGATAAAGGTCGTCGAGGCCGTTCACAAGTCCTCCGACCTTAAAGAGATTTACAACACGGCGCTCGACCTCGTTGTCGATCTCGAGAAAGTCGATATGGCGGCCATATATATCGTGGACGACGCCTCGAACACAGCCGTGCTCCAGGCCCAAAGGAATTTCCCGCCGGAGTACGTAGCCAAGGCCTCCGTCATACCGTATCCGGCGGGGATCACGTGGAAGGTAATAAACTCCGGCCAGCCGCTCAACATAGACGACATGCACAAGGTGAAGGAGATCGGCCCCGCGGGAAAGGAGGCGGGGTTCCACGGCATAATGGGCGTGCCGGTCCTCGTGGAGGGAAGGGCTACAGGCGTGATATGGCTCGCGCGGTACGAGGAGGAGCGGTTCACGCGGAGGGAGGTCGAGCTCCTCACGACGATAGGCAACCAGATATCCATAGCCATAGCGAGGGCGAAGCAGACACGCGAGCTCGAGGAGAGGAACGAGAACCTTTCCATACTTAGCGCGATCGTGGAAAAAGTACACGGCTCCGCCGATCTCAGGCTCATTTTCGAAACGTTCCTCGACATGATCGGCGGATTGAAAATTGTCGATATCATGAGCCTTTACCTCGTGGAAGGGGAGGGCGATTCCAGGGAGGCCGTGCTCCGTATTCACCGCGGTCTGCCCGAGGAATATATCAAAAGAGCAGGGAGAATATCGTATCCCCATGGCGTAACGTGGAAAGTGATAAGCTCCGGGGAACCGGTTTATTACCAGGACCTTTCGGCGGAGCCAAGTCCCTTGGGGCCGGCCGGAAGTGCCCTCGGACCGAGGGTGGTGCTGTCGCTCCCGCTCAAGCACAGGGGACAGACGATAGGCGTCATCCATTTCACGAGCATGGAAAAGCGGGCTTTCGAAAAATACGAGCTGGATATACTCCACTCGATCGGCAACCAGATGGGGATCGCGGTCTCGAAAGCGAAGATGTTCGAAGAGGCCGGGGATAGAGCGAAAGAGCTCGAACGGCTTTATCACGACCTGAAAACGACACAGGACCAGCTGATACAGAACGAGAAGCTCGCCTCTCTGGGCCAGCTCGTGTCGAGCATCGCGCACGAGATCAATAACCCGCTCACGCCCATACTAGGGTATTCCCAGATGCTCATCGCGGCTCCCGAGACGGAGGCGGACAAGAGGCAGAAGTTCATCGAGGTCATACATAATTCCGCCGACAAGGTGAGGAAGATAGTCGAGAACCTCCTCTCCTTCGCGAGGAAGGACAAGCCGCGGCGGGAGTACGTGGACATTAACGAGATAATCAGGAGCGCGGTCGAGTTCCGGCAGTACCAGCTCGAGCTCGAGAACATCAAGGTCGTAATGGACCTCGACGCCGGGCTGCCCAGGACGATGGCCGATTCCACGCAGATCGACCAGGTGTTCACCAACTTGATATTGAACGCCTGCCATGCGATAAACGGGACATGCGGTGCCGGGGGAACGATCACGATAAAGACGGGAAAAGGGATGAGGGACGATATCGAGGCGGTTGTATCGGACACTGGGTCCGGTATCCGGGAAGAGGTCATACGCAGGATATTCGACCCTTTTTTTACGACGAAACCTCCGGGCGTCGGCACGGGACTGGGGCTCTCGGTTTCATACGGGATAATGAAGGAGCACGACGGGGATATATCGGTCGAGAGCGAGCCCGGAAAGGGGGCGTCTTTCACCGTCAGGCTGCCTGTGCACGATTACAGGGACTATCTCCTCGCCGATGAGAGCCCGGCGCAGGTGCGCGACGAAGCCAGGACCGAAAGGAAAGGGCGGACGGTGCTGGTCGTCGACGACGAAGAGCTGGTCACGATGCTGATAGGGGGCATACTCGAAGGCGAGGGCTACGACGCCGATTTCGTTTCGAACGGACAGGCGGCGCTCTCGAGCATCAAGAGCGGGGACTACAGCTTGATCGTATGCGACATAAAGATGCCTCAGATGAACGGCAAGGAATTTTACGCGCGCGTCAAGGAGATGAACGAGGGCCTGGCGGGGAAAATGCTGTTCATGACGGGGGACCCGAGCACGGAGACCCTCGATTTCATAGCGGGCACCGGCAACAGATACATAGCTAAGCCCTTCAAGATAGACGAATTCAAAGAGGCCCTCAGGGCCGTCGAAGCATCCTGACGGTTATAACCTTCACCGCAGGAGCATCTTCCAGCCGCGACACACATAGTGTGTTTTATGAAAAGACGCGCATAGTGCGATTTATGTAAGACAAGAAAAGGAGAAAGGCTGGTTTTCTTTATCCTTCTTTTCCTTGATGAAAAGCACACATAGTGTCCATTCTACGGTTGCTAATCGACGGCAGGGGCTAAGTCACTCACAGTACAAATTTTGCGGAATCGTCGGTTAGAGATCGTACGCACGCGGGCGCCTGCCCGCCGCAAATTCTGTAATGTCAGGGAAGAAAAGGCAAAAAAATATATTGCCGCGCTGCGCTCTCATTAGTTCGTTACGTTCGCAATGACAGCGTAGGTCGAGGGGTATCACACTAGAATCATAGAACACACTATGTGTGTGCGCTCGACGCACAAAACGCGTATCGGAAGTATAATTGTAATGATATGGTTGATGCGGGGAAGTCTCTATGAAAAGCAGCCTGCGTTTCACAGCAGTTCTGGTCTTGCTGTCGCTCCTGGTACGCACCTCCGCGGCCGCGGAGTACACGGTCGAGCCCTGGTCGAGCGGCATCCTTACGGCTGAGCCCGCGGCAGCGAGCGTGGTCATAAGGAGCGACGGAGAGCTCGAAAAGGCAATGGAAGCGCTCGGCATGACGGGCCCGCTGCCCGGGGCGGATTTCGGAAATCAAGCGCTCCTGCTGATAATACCGGGCGAAGGTACGGGCGGAATTATAGAGATTGCCGGCGTGACCCCGGGTGCGGGCGGCGCGCTCGAGGTGCGTTACAGGGTCAGGTCCGAAGGGCCCGCTCCCGGGGGACCCGCAAAGCCGTCCTACCCCTATCTCATCGTGAAGCTGAGCCCGGCCCCTGGCGCGGATGCGCCCGTAAGGCTCATAGACGAGGACTACGTGAATACGCTCTCCTCAGGCACGGGCCTGGGACAGTTCAGGGAATACACGAACGTGCTTTTACAGGCGGAGAATATCCGGATCAGGGAGTACCTGCCGCTCGACAAGGGGAACATGTGGACTTATAAATCCGAAACCGCCGGGGGAAATTCCGAAGTGACGAACACGGTCGTCTCCGAATCCGACGGGTGGTCGGTCTTCGACACGTTCTTCGGCGTGCCCGGCGTCGGCATGAAGATAACCTCCGGCGGGGATATCCTCGTCTCGTCAAAAGGCGGGATAAAGACGTTCTACAACAAGGACGCCGTGTTTGAATTTCCGAAGAAGCCCTACACCACGCCCGCCGGGGTCTTCGACATGGTGATGGTCGTGACCGTGCCCGAGGGCGGTGGTTTCTGGTTCCGTGACGTTTACGCGAAGGGCGTGGGCCTCTTGATGCACGAGCAGAACTCCGGGAAGGGCCGGGCCGTCTACACGCTTGCGGGCGCGAGCGTGGGCGGTATGAAATATCCGCGTGCGGGCGATAGGCCGGGCCCTGGAAAGGACTGAGCGCACGCCGCTCAGCACGTCGTTTCTTGCCGCTTCCGTTTTTCCGGGAAATTCCCCCTCGGGGCGCATTATCCAGGCAATCAGGCATCTTACGCGCAGTTTCTACATAGATACCCTAAATAAAATACAGGCATCACCCTATTGAAATGACCGCCGCGATTTCGGATAATCATTGCAGATACAAATCGCACCGTGATTTTGAGAGGGGGACTCTCCAGTATCAGCGGCGATAAGAAGGTCATACACCGGCGGAGCGGTATATTCGCAGAACGGCCGTATGACTCAATGCTGCTCGATAATCAGGACGCACATTCCATAACGGTCCCTTAAGCGCAAGCGCGATGCGGGGCGACACCCTCAGGAAGGGAGGGGCATTGTTGACGGCGCCGCGTACGGCTGCTTACGTCCAGGGCGGGGATATAGTATGTATGTGCATCATACCCTGCGGGCTTGAGTCTACACGGACGGAAAGGAGGGAGTGAGATGAATCTCGAATACGCTATTCCCCGGTCACCCGACACTGGCGACGATTTCAGGGGGGCGTCGTGGGGCATGACGAAAGAGGAGGTCAAATTCTCGGAAGGCCTCTTTCCCCTGAGCGAGGGGGAGGGCTACATCGCATACAGAGAGCGCCTAATGGGGCTCGACGCGTTCGTGGGTTACCATTTTCTAAATGGCGCGCTGGTGGAGGCGGGTTACGCGTTCAGGGGATTTCCCGGCGGGGGGCAGGCATATGTACGGGAGTACGCGAAGTTAAAGGGCATTCTCGCGGGCTCTTACGGGGAACCGCCCGTCGATGAGGACACGTGCGCGGAATGCGGAGGGTCCTGTGCCCGGTGCCATGCCGGGGAGTGCGGCGACGCGTGCTCTCTCGTCTATCTCTCGGAGTGGACGACGCCCCGCTCGGTAATAAGGCTCGTGCTCATGGGGGAGGGGAGGGGATTCGACTTCGGCCTGCTGCACAGGTCGATAGAGCACGAACTGCTCATCGTGGGGGGGTAGGTAGAAGGAGCCGAATAAAAAGGCGGAATAAAGAGGATTGGAGATCCAGGCTGACAAGATGAGAAATATCGCTTCTTTTCATCACGGTCTTTCCTGCATTCTAATTTCGGCCAATGGGAGAAATCTATAATTACCTTATCGATATGTGCCGCATCTAATGTGAGTGCCCCGCACGGCTGATTTAAAAACAATTTCCTTTTTCACAACCCTTATTTTATAGTTCTTATATGGGAAGGTTCCTAAATATTATGAAAACAGGGAGGCTGTCGTGATAAGAGTTTCCATTCGGGCTCTGCTGCTTGCGTTTCTATTCATATGCGCGGGGGGGGCTGACGCGGCCCAGAAGCCGCAGGACGTCTTCGGCTGGGAGAAGCTCAAATGGGGCATGACCGGGGACGAGATAAAGGCCGCCTACGGGAAGGACATAAAGGTGCACAAGGCCAGGGAGGACGCGGGCGAGGGAGTGTACAGCGACCTCGAGCTCACGGGGCTCACGATAGGCGGGGAGCCTTTCAGGGCGAGCCTCTGGATGGGAATCGGCACGAAGAAGCTCTCGAAGATCGTGTTCGTCCCCAAAGGGGAGTCCGAGGGTTACGAGCGGGCCGAGACTTTCATCAAGGTCGAGGAAAATCTCGTCTCGAAATACGGGGACCCGGACGTCGAGGAGACGTCCAACGACCCCGGCACCTCGGCCGAGCGGAAGTGGATGTTCCCGTCGACAGTTATCGAATTATCTTACCTGCGCATAGAGGGCACGGAGCTCCTGCTGCTCGTGTTCTCGGAAAACGGGAAGGCGGCGAAATAGCCCCGCGACGCGGCCGGTTTCCCTTCTCGGAAATTATTTCCCTATATGCTGCAGGGCTTCCACGAGGGGCTCGCTCGGCATGCGGATAAGGCCTTCGAACGGCCTGTTGAGCTCGATTATCATAAAGAGCGCGAGCGCGACGGCTAACGCGGATATTATGAGCGTCGCCACGACCGTCCCGTTCGTCGGGGCGTAGAGACCGAAGCTGAAGAATATGGCTACGAACCAGAATAGGATTATACCTAGCACGATAAGGAATGCCCCGGGTATAGACCTGGTCTGCCCCATTACGATCGTGTCGCGCGCCTGCGCGAGGTCGTATGTGAGTGAAATCGCCTCGTCTCGTATAGCCCGCCGGGCATCACTATCCGGTTTAAGAGACAGGATTTGATAATACAGGGTTTCGGATTTGGATTCGGGGGGCTCGATCTTCGCTCCTCCCGAGCCGTCCTTCGGCCAGAACTGATTTATCGTGCGTTCGAGGGAGCCGCGGAGCGTCTCGCGCGCCCCTTCCGCCCCGAGTCCGTAATCGGCGAGAAGCTTGTCGAGGAAGACTATCTTGGCCGACATATCTATGAGGTCGCTGCGCTGGGCGCTGAACGAGGTCTGCGCTCCCTGTATCATAAGCCCGACCGCGAGCGCCGCCATGGTGGCGACAATCCCCATGCCGAGCGTGACCATGTTCCTCGATTCGTCGCTCAGGTGACGCTCGGGTAAAACGGCGCGGAGAAGCATGCCCACGACCGCCCCTCCGATTATGCACGCGAATATGATGAGGCTTATGACCACAGCTTTCAAGAGGCACCTCTCTGAGGCTTCACGGCCTCCGATGATTAAATAGTTATAATGCAATGCGGGGAAAAATTCAATAAACCCCCAGCCGCCAGTCCCCCGGCTGCTCCGGAATGTTGACATTTAATGCACCGGAATTACATTAACCGTGCCCCGCGGCCCGCCCATGAAGAGAGAAGATTCTCACAAGTGGTTCACACTCGTAGCGATGACCGGGTCGCTGTCCATGATCCTGATCGACCAGACCGTGGTGAGCGTAGCCCTTCCCAAGATTCAATCGGACCTGGCCGTATCCCAGAACGGGCTCGAATGGATAGTGAACGCGTACGTGCTCGCCCTCGCCGTTACGGTCGCGCTCTGCGGCAAGATCGGCGACATATTCGGCAGGGTGCGCGCTTTCGTCGCGGGAGTGGTCATATTCGCCGCGGCTTCCGCGCTCTGCGGGCTCGCCCCCAACGAATGGATGATAATCGCGGCCCGCGTGCTCCAGGGTCTCGGGGCCGCGCTCATGCTCCCGTCCTCGGCCGCGATAGTCATAGAGTCGTTCGACATCAGGGAGAGGGGGAAGGCGATGGCCATATACGCGGGCGTGGCGCAGGCCTTCCTCGCGCTGGGCCCTCTTCTGGGCGGATTCCTGACCGAGTATCTTTCATGGAGGTGGGTCTTCTGGATAAACCTCCCGGTGGGCGCGCTTGCGGTCATAATGACCTGGATCTCCAGGCCCGCCGGAACGGAATCGAAGGGCGGCAAGGTGCGCCCGGCTTACGCTCTTCTCCTCATGCTCGGCATGTTCGCCTTCGTATTCGGGCTCCAGCAGGGGCATCTGTGGGGATGGACGTCGCCGTTAACGCTGGGCTTTCTCGCGTGCGGGCTCGTGCTTCTGGAAATATTTTCTTTCATACAGTTAAAAAGCGACGACCCGCTCATCGAGCTCAGACTCTTCAGGAACACCGCGTTCGCAATAGACTGCGTGCTCCTCTTCTGCATCCAGTTCGCGATGATAAGCCTCATCGTATTCGGCGCGATATTCCTCCAGAAGAACCTCGGGTTCACGCCGCTCGAGGCGGGGCTCGGGATAATGCCGATAATATTCGCGGTGGTGATAATGTCCCAGGTGTCGGGCCGCCTCTTCGACAGGGTCGGGGTGAAGGTCCCGGCGCTCGCCGGGGCGTTTCTGATAGCGGCCGGGTTCTTCCTGCAGGCGCCCTTCCTCGAAGGCGGGGACTTCATCAAGATACTGCCCGGAATGATACTGCTCGGCTTCGGCATAGGCCTGGTGATGGTGCCTACGAATACAGACGCGCTCAACCGGGCGGCGAGCGAATACCGCGGACAGGCGTCGGGCGTCGTGCAGACTATGCGGCAGATAGGGGCCACGGTCGGGCTCGCGTCCATCGGCGGTCTCGTCGCGACGGTGCAAAAGGGGGAAGTCTCGAAGATAATCAGCGGCTTCGGCGGCCCGGACGGAGCGAGGGAAAGGCTCGCGCCCCTCTTGGACGGCGCGCTCAAGGGCCAGGGGGGCGCGATAGGGGAGCTCACGGCAATATCCCCGGCCCTCATGCCCGAGCTACACGCGGGCGTGGCGAGGAGCATAGCGGCCGGATACTACTTCGCGGGCGGGGTCGTCCTTGCGGCCTTCTTCCTGGCCCTCGTTTTCATGCGCACGGGAACCCAGAAAGAGGACGGGTGAGG
>CADEFK010000054.1 GCA_902826595.1 uncultured bacterium
CCGCGCATGAGCTGAAGGTAATCGACTATAATCAGATCGAGACCCTTATCCCTCTTCTGACGCCTGGCCTTGGCTCGTATCTCCATGACGCTTATGGCTGGCGTGTCGTCTATATAAACCTTCGCACGGCTGAATTCCTCGGCCGCCCTTACGAGCCCTTCGAGGTCCTCGTCCTTGATATAGCCGCTCCTTATGTTCGAATAGCTGACGAGCGCTTTCATCGAGAGCAGCCTCAGCATTAGCTGCTCTTTGGTCATTTCGAGCGAGAAAATGCCGACCGACGCGTCGCAGTCTATGGCCGCGTGCGAGGCGATGTTGAGGCAGAGGGAGGTTTTCCCGAGCCCCGGTCTCGCCGCCACTATTACGAGGTCCGCCTGCTGGAGACCCGATGTCATGTAGTCGAGCTTCTCGAACCCCGTGGGTATCCCCGTGACGAGCTCCTTCCTCGCGTGGAGCTTCTCTATTATATCGAGCGCCTTCGCTGCGAGGTCCCTCGAATCGTAGAAGCTGGGCTTGATCTTGTTCTGCGCAATGTCGAGTATCTTGTGCTCGGCCCGGTCTATGAATTCGTCGATATCCGTGACGCCTTCGTTACCCTGATGCGCGATGTCGCTCGCAGCCATTACCAGGTTTCTTACAATCGACTTTTCCTTGACCAGCTTCGCGTAGTAGCTCACGTTCTCCGTGGCGGGCACGATCTCCGTCAGGTATGTGAGATAGCTGCTCTCGCCCACTTCCTCGAGCAGGTTCCCGCTCCCCTTCAGGTAATCGAATAGCGTAAGGAGGTCTATAGGCTTGTTGTCCCTGTCGAGATCGATCATGGCGTTATATATCTTCCTGTGCGCCTCTTTATAAAAATCTTCGGCGGTCAGTATTTCCATGACCTGGTTTATCGCCGAGCTCTCTATGAGAATAGCGCCGAGAACGGCCTGTTCCGCTTCCAGATTCTGGGGGAGCTGGCGTGTGAGCATTTCCATGACTACCTATATTAAATCACTTGTTCGGATGTTTTCAACAGATGGGGCTTAAAAAGAAAGCACTAGGGCGGCTTACGGAGCGGGCTCAGTATCCGACGGTGAGTCTTTCGCCGAGAAACCTGTCGAGCCCGCTGTCTATTATCTTTTTCCGGGCGATCTCCACGGCATACTCGACCCTCCTGAACTCCGCTTCCCCGCGGTCGTCGTATATCACGAACGAAGCCCGCGGGTCCCTGTCGCGCGGCTGCCCGACGCTCCCGGGATTGATGAGATAGCTCACCCCGTCCCGAATGCTGCATACCCGCTCCCTCGATGAGCTGACTCTGCCGTCCGAGAGAGAATACGCGACGCTCACGTGCGTGTGGCCGAAAAAGCAGAGGCTCCGGTTTTTGAGGTGCTGGAATTCGGGGGCAGCGTCGTGTGCGGACAATATGTATTTATCGGGGTCTGAAGGCGCGCCGTGGACTATCATAAAACCATCCACTACGTCCTCCCCGGGCAGGTTCTTCAGATAATCCTTGTTTTCATCTGTGAGTTCACTTCTCGTCCAGAGCGCCGCCTGCCTCGCGGCCGGGTTGAAGCCCGCGGGTTCCGTGAGGCCGCAAGCTGCCCTATCGTGGTTGCCGATTAATGAACTGATGTTCCGGCTCTTTATGATTTCGACGCATTCGTTGGGGTCAGCCCCGTAACCCACGATGTCGCCCAGGCAAATGATATTGTCCACGCTGCTGCTGTCGATTACGCCCAGAACCGAGCGGAAGGCCTCGAGGTTCGAATGTATGTCGGAAATGATCGCGTATCGCACGCTCGCCTCGGCCGGCAGAGGTTATTCTACCAGCACAATGCCTATGTCCATGACGTTCGTGCCCGTGGGACCGGTAACGATGAGGTCGCCCAGCTTGTCGAAGAAGTCGTACGAGTTGTTCTGGGCCAGGTGCTCTCTCGCGCTTACGTTTATGATCCGGGCCTGGAGCCTGCTTTGCCCGTCGCAGATCGCCCCTGCCGCGTCTATAGGGCCGTCTATGCCGTCCGTATCGCAGAAGAGCCCCACGATGTCGTGACCTATGATCTCCATGCAGAACGAGAGGGCGGTTTCGGTGCTCCTTCCCCCTTTTCCCGTGCCGAGGCTGCTCTGGACCGTAACCGTGGTTTCGCCGCCGAATATTACGCAGGACGGTTTTCTGACCGGGTTTCCGAATTTTTCTATATCGAACGCGACCGCCGCCGCCACCTTCGCGACCTCCCTCGCCTCGCCTCTTATCTGTGACGACAGCAGAAATGTGTTGTACCCGAGCTCTCCCGCTTTTTTCTCCGCCGCTTTCAGGGATTTAAAGTTGTTGCCGACGATGATCGTCTGGACGTCTTTGGGGTCGTATTCGCCCTCTTTCAGTGTATCCGGCAAGTTCCCGCTCCTGCCCTCCTCGAGGTGCACGATTACCTGGGGGGGGAGTTTGTGCTCGATGCCTAGGGCGTCTATCACGCGCCAGGCGTCCTCATAAGTTGTCGGGTCGGGCACGGTGTGGCCCGATGCAATGGCGTCCAGCCTGTCGCTCACCACGTTTGAGAGAATGAGTGTAATCACCTTCGCCGGAAGGGCTTTCTTCAGGAGGCCCCCTCCCTTTATTTGCGAGATGTGTTTCCTCACGGCGTTAAGCCCGTATTTGTCCACGCCCGACCTGAGCAGGGTTTCGGTCACCTTCCTTTTGTCATCGAGCGAGATTCCGGGAGAAGGCATCGCGAGGAGCGCGCTGCCGCCGCCCGATATCAGGAATATGACGAGGTCGTTCTCCCCCGCTTTTTCCAGGACCGACACCACTTCCTTGGCCGCGGTGAGACTCCTGTCGTCAGGCACGGGGTGGCTCGACAGATAAAATCCGAGCTTCTTGTAGGGGTTCTGCGGCTGGGAGTTCGATACGACTATCCCCCCTGTAAGCCTGTCCTCCAGCACCTCTTCGACGGCCTCGGCCATGGAGGTCGCCGCCTTGCCGAACGCGACCACGTAAATCGACCCGATGTCCTTCAGGTTGTATCTCTTTTTGTCCACGGTAAGCACGTCCGATTTACGGCTCAGGAATTCGAGGACGCATTTATAAGGATTGGCGGCTTCTACAGCCTCCCAGTAGATCTTGAGCGCGTTTTCGCGCGATTTCTTGAAGTCCATTTCGTTATATCAGAGGCCGGAGGAAGTTTTCCGATTCCGCCATTCCCGATCAAATTCAGCCTTTCCTCAGCCCTTCTATCAGCCTGTCGACCTTCTCTTTAGTCAGGTTCTCTTCGAGCTTGTCGTCGACGAGCATCACGGGGGCCGTTCCGCACGACGCCAGACACTCCGCTTCCATCAGCGTGATTTTTCCGTCGGTCGTCGTCCCGCCGGTTTTCACGCCGAGCCGTTCGCACATGTAGTGTTCCACGTGCTCGGCCCCCCTGAGGGCGCAGGACAGGGTGCGGCAGAGCCATATCACGTGCTCTCCGACCGGTTTTCTGAAGAACATTGTATAGAACGTGGCGACGTTTTGAACGCTCGAAGGCGGTATGCCGAGTATCCGGGCCGTCTCTTCCATCGATTCGTTCGAAAGGTAGCCGAACTCGTTCTGTATTTCTCTCAAAACCGGTATGAGGGCGGATTGCCTGGTTTCAGACCCTGATACTATCAAATCAATTCTTTCTCTGAGCGAATCTGTAAAAGGCATGTGTTCACCGCTCCGAATTAGCTCCGATAATCTTACATGGTTTGAACCTCTTCGCAAGATAAATCTATCCCCGGGCGTATTCCATTTGCGGCGCCCTGTCGGTCGAGACGCGCAGCCCGCCCCGCGGGGGATATTAGCCGGGCCCGGACGTGTGCGGGTGTGGAAATCCGGCAAGTTTTGGTTAAATTAATGAGCTTGTTTTGTGCGCTTATAATTCTCTCTGGAGTCCGGGAGGTAAAGTGATGCTCGGTATGTTTAAAAAATTATTCGAAGGCTCGGGCAGCAATAAAGGGGAAGATAAAGCAGAGAGACTCAGGACCGCCACCTGCGTACTGCTGCTCGAAGCCGCGACCGCCGACGAGACTTTCTCCGAAGTCGAGCAGAAGAAGGTCGTTGAAATTCTGAAATCTAGGTTCGTGATGACGGACGAAGTCGTAAAGGAGCTGATCGACGAATCGAGGAGCGCGAGGCGGAACGAGGCCGATATCTGGTATTTTACCAATCTCATAAATCAAAACATGTCCAACGAGGAAAAATACGATTTGATGAGAGAGGTCTGGGAGGTCATTTATTCTGACGGCACTCTGGGCGAGTTTGAAAACTACGTGGCGCAGAAAGTTTACCGTATGCTCAATATCGACCATTCGAAATTCATAGAGCTCAAATTGCGGGTCAGGAACGAGGTCCGGGGTTCGTAGTCACATGCCCGGAGGGTTAAGCGCGCCCTGCCGCTCGGAATCGCCGTCGCAGGAGGCACGGGATTATTTTTTTTAATCCGCAGAAGCCGATCCGCTTCCTAAACCTCAAAGTGACGGATAAAATAGAATATGAATAATTCATTCGGAGCTGGCTGTGAGTCGATCTAACAACGGAAGACGAGTGGCCATTGTCCACGGACTAAGAACCCCGTTCGTGAAGTGCGGGACACTCTTCAGGAATCTCTCTTCTCTGGATCTGGGCAAGATATCGGCCGTCGAGCTTCTTAACAGGACTGAAATAAATCCGAAGGACATAGACAAGGTGTTTATCGGCAGCGTGATACCCTCCGTCGGGACCCCAAATCTCGCCAGGGAAATCGCGCTCGGTTCGGGTGTCCCTGCGACTGTGCCCGCTTTCACCGTTACGAGCGCATGCGCATCGGCGAGCCAGGCGTTCACGAGCGCGGTCGACAGCATCCTGTCCGGCGACTCCGATATAGTGCTGGCGGGCGGTGCCGATTCCGTGCACGACTCTCCTTACCTGGGCGGAAGGGGCCAGAGGTCGAGGATCTATGAGTCGGCCAAGGGCATTAATCTGATCGAGAAGGCCATGCCCTTGTTCAAGATGGGCGCGGGTGAGTCCGGCTTTACGCTGCCTCTTCTGCCGGAACGGTATGCCGGGCACACGCTCGGGGAATCGGCCGAGAAGCTCGCCCGTAGATATCAGATACGCAGGGACGAGCAGGATTCATTCGCGGTCAGGAGTCACACTCTCGCCTCCAGGGCCCAGGCGGAGGGCATATTCGAGGACGAAATAATTCATACGTTCGTACCGCCCGATTTCACGGATATCGTTTCCGCCGATAATTGTGTCAGATACGACGTCAGCGTCGAAGCGCTTTCGGACCTTCCTCCGCTCTTCGACAAGGAATTCGGGACGGTCACGGACGGCAACTCTGCGCCCCTCACCGACGGGGCGTCGGTAATCCTGCTCATGTCGGAGGACAAGGCGAGGGCTCTCGGGTATAAGCCCGTAGCTTATGTGAGGTCGTACGCATACGCGGCCGTCGACCCGTCGGATGAGCTGCTGATGGGTCCCGCGTACTCGACCCCTGCGGCGCTCGACCGCGCCGGGATCGGGCTCGACGAAGTCGACCTGGTGGAAATTCACGAACCCTTCTCCTCGCAGGCGATCTCTTACGTCAGGGCGCTCGATTCCAAAGCTTTCGCCAGGGAGAAGCTCGGCCGGACCCAGCCCGTGGGAGAGATCGACATGGACAAGCTCAACATTTCTGGCGGGTCGATCGCCATAGGCCACACGCTGGGCGCGACGGGAGCGAGGATAATAATGACGCTCGCCTACAGGATGTTCAAGAGGAAAGGGAATTTCGGGCTTGTCAGCCTCGCTTCGGCGGGCGGCCTCGGAGTCTCTATAGTGCTTGAAAAGGAATAACGCAATATGAGCAGCATATCCTATACAATAGACGAAACGGGCATCGCCGTGGTGACGATAAATACACCGGGCAGCGCCGTGAACGTGATCGGTCAGGAGAGTTTCCTGTTTCTCGAAGAGTTTCTCAACAAGATCGACAGGGATCTCGACATGCTCGAGAGCAATGACGAGATAAGGGCCGTCGTCATAGTAAGCGCCAAGGAAGGGAGCTTCATACACGGGGCGGACCCGGGAGAGTTCCTCAATTTCACACTCGCCGACGAAGGCAGGTCGTACAGTCTCAAGGCCCAGGAAATATCCGAGAAGATAGAGAACTCGAGGGCCCCGTTCGTAGCGGCCATAGCAGGGCCGTGTCTCGGTCTCGGCCTCGAGCTTGCCATTGCGTGCAAATACAGGGTCGCCGCCAATAACAAGAAAACGGCGCTCGGTCTTAATCAGATCGATTTCGGAGTCATTCCCTGCGCCGGAGGGGTGCTGAGGCTCGCCAAGCTCATCGGAACCAAAGAAACGCTCGGCCTCATACTGGGGGCCGAGGTCCTCGATGCCGGGAATTCGAAGCATATGGGGCTTCTAGACGAGGTCGTCCCGGAAGAATATCTCCTGAGCATAGCCCGAAAACGCGCGGCCGAATTGTCGAGCAAGGAGTTCAAGCCGAGGCGTTTCCGTTTCGGCGGCATGACGAACGTTCTGATAAAAGAAAATCCCGTCTCGAGGAGAATGTATTTCGACAGGGCAAAGAAAGAGATAAAAGAGAGCCGGGAGTTATACCTGACAGCGTCGAGGATGGCGATCGAGGCGCTCGAGATTGGCGTCGCGAGCTTCAACAGGGGGCTCCACGCGGAATCGGTTTATTTCGGGGAGCTCGCGGTGACGGGGCACTCGAGGCAGTTGATAAGATCGAGCATGGCCGTAGACGAGGTCAGGAACGACAACAGGTTTACGAAGTCAGGCAATAAAACAAGGAAAACAGCCGGGAAGATCGCGCTCGTGGGGGAACGAGCTCACGGGGCGGGGATCGCCTGCCTCGCCGCCGAGAACGGAATCCGCGTCAGGATGAAGGGCAGTGACCTTGCCGGGGCCGCGAAAAATATGAAGTCGTGCTTTGATTTCTTTATGGAAAAGGTGGCGAATCATGAGACAGACGGCCCGGGGGCGGAAAAAAAGCTCGACCTTATAAGCGCGTCTTCCGACTACACGGGCTTCAAACGCGCGGATATCGTTATCGAAACGGCCGGGGAGGACCTGGATCTGAAACGCGGGATACTGAAAGAGGTCGAGTCCCTCATGATCGGGGATTACATATACGTGTCCAATTCATTCGCACTGCCCGTGGATTTAATCGCGGTCGCATCGAAGAGGCCCGACAGGATCGTCGGTATGCGCATCCCCGGGTCAGTCCACGAAACCGAGCTCATGGAGGTCGCGGTCGCCGAAGGCACGTCCCAGGAAACGGTGGCCGAATTGATCGAATTCGCTAAAAGTTTGGGGAAAGTTCCCCTCGTTGTCAAAAACAAGGCCGGATTTTATACGACCCGAATTCAGCTGGCATATTTCAACGAGGCGCTTCACCTGCTTCAGGAGGGGATAGGGGCGCAGGACATGGAGGACGCCGTGATGCAGTTCGGTTTTCCGGAAGGACCCCTGAGCGCAATGGACGAAACCGGGCTCGACCTGGTTTTAAAGGGCTCACAGCTCGTCTTCAGGCAGTCGGCCGAACGAATGAAGCCCCTATCGCTGCTCGACACTATGACAGCGGACGGCAGGACCGGAGTCGGAAGCGGCAGGGGATTCTACAGGTACGGACGGGATGAAAAAAGACTGGACAGGTCTGTGAACAAGCTCCTGGCCCTCGAGGAAGAGGATTCGGATAGCATCTCGCAGGAATACATACAGGACCGCCTCGTGCTCGCGATGGTGAACGAGGCGATGCTCTGCCTTCAGGACGAAGTCATAGGGAGCGCCAGGGAAGGGGACGTGGGCGCGCTGCTGGGCCTCGGCTTCCCGACTTACAGGGGGGGGCCGTTCAGGTATGTGGACTCCGCTGGGGCCGGGGAGATATTAAAGAAGCTCCATAACCTGAGTGTAAGATACGGCACGAGATACACGCCCCCCGTGATATTGAAAAACGCTGCTGTGGGCGGAAATAAATTTTACGAAATCTGATACACTGGTTATCATTTTCATGCTGCTTTCCCCGGCGGATTTCCCGGTATAAAAACGGGGGTCCTGTAGTTATAATTTAACTCTTATGAGTTCTGACAAAATGAACAAAGGCAGTTACCTGAAACCCGTCATCCTGGCGCTTACCGCGCTTGGAATCATTCTCTCCCTGTACCTCACGTATATCCATTTTACCGAGAGCCAGGCTGCATTCTGCGCCGCGGGGACGGATTGCGATACGGTCAGGCAGAGCGGCTTCTCAACCATCATTGGCGTTCCCGTAGCCGCATTGGGCGTGGCGGGATATTCGGTTTTACTCGTCGTGTTCCTCATAAACATGAAGAAACGGACAAAGTGGCTCCTTCTCTACATACTCGCGCTGGCCGGTTTCGTATTTTCCGCATATCTTACGTACATCGAGCTCTTCGTTATCAAAGCGATTTGCATGTACTGCATCTTTTCAGCCGTCCTGATGACGATTATTTTTATTGCCCTTATCAGGGCCAAATCGGAATATCACCCAAAACTGTCCGGGTCTTATATCGGAGTCTTGAGCCTTGCCGTTGCCGCAACCGTCATTCTCGGCGCGGCGCTTGTGCAGGGTCAAAAGCCGGGCGCGGCGGACTCCCATGACTACAGCGCGCTCGGGCCGGCGGACTCCTACCAGACCGGGCTCGCCATGTATATGGGGGGCCACGGGGCCGTTATGTACGGTTCGTTCAAATGTCCTCACTGCAACCAGCAGAAACAAATGTTCGGCGAGGCGTTCAGATATATCAAATACGTCGAATGCAACCCGAAAGGGGAAAACGCAAATCCTTCCCTCTGTCTCGCGAAAGGCATACTGAACTACCCGACGTGGGAGATCGAAGGAAAGCTTTACGAGGGCGCCATGCCGCTCGAACAACTCTCGAAGATCGCCGGATACGACGGCAAACCTTAGATTTAACTTGCCTTTCTTATTAATAAACTCTCCTGGTTCTATTTGGAAGCCCCCGCCCGAGGGAAAATTCTAGTTTAGATTTGAGCCCAAAGATGTTATTATTATTAATAAATCTATTTGGGGAAGGTGATTCGCATGAGTCAGGAAAACCTTGGGCAGGATTTGGAAGCGCTCCGGGAAGACGTTACAAGGCTGAGGTCCGACTTGTCGCAATTGGCGAAGTCTCTGCTCGATAAGGGGAAGAGCGAGACGGATACGGCCAAAGACAGGGTAATTGAAGAGCTCGTTTCGAACTTCCGGTCGGCGCGCGATAAAAGCAGCGAGACGGTCGAGACGGTCGAGCATAAGATCCAGGAAAAGCCTTTAATGAGCCTGCTTATCGCTTTTCTCGCAGGGCTTATTCTCGGAAAGCTTTTCGAGAGCAGGTAGGTAGACGCGATTTGAAGGACATTATAAATATAATCTTGAGCTCGGTTAAACCGGATTACAGGGCTCTCAGGTCGATGATTTTCAGAGCGCTCGTCGTGCTGCTTGTGCTCTGCGTATCGTCGGTGATAGCCGTAATCGGTCTCGGCTTTTTTGTGTGGTCTCTCTACCTCTACCTTGAGACCGTGCTCAGCCCCTGGCAGGCCGCGCTCTTGAGCGGGGCGGGGGCTATAGCGCTCGCGGCGGCGGTCGTGCTTCTCGCGCTTCTGTTTACGGGTGTTTTCAAGAAGTCGGGGAGAGTTAAAACAAAACCCGAGCAAGCGGGTACCGGCTTCTCATCCGATCCCTTGGGGCTCGTCTATAAGTATCCCCTCGAGTCGGGCCTGACAGCCGCCATCGCCGGGTTCATCGTGGGCTCATCGGCAGACGCGCCCGGGACACTCTCGGAATTCATGACACTGCTTAAAGAAAGCGGCCTGAAATAGCTTTTATAATCCGCTGTTTTTTCATTTGTCACCGCCTGCATTCTTCCACGAACGATTCGAAAATACGGTCGGCGAATTCCGAGTGCTCGCGCTCGGGGTGCCATTGCACACCCACTATGTACACCGGTTTCGTGGCCTCGATGCCCTCCACTATCCCGTCGGGGGCCGTCGCGGAGACCCTCAGCCCCGCGCCAATATCCTTGACCGCCTGGTGGTGGTAGCTCTTTACGTCAAATTCGCTCGATCCGGACACCCTGTGGAGGAGCGTTCCGTTCTCTATCAGAATATCGTGAACCGCCCCTTTTTCGTGCGGTACCGCGTTGGGCAGGAAAGACGAGATGTCCTGGTAAAGGGACCCGCCGAAGAATACATTGAGGAGCTGCATCCCGCCGCATATGCCGAGGACGGGGATAGTCCTCTCGCAGGATTCCTTCAGGACTATGAGCTCGGTCTCCGTTCTTTCGGCGCTCATGGGTCTCAGCTTCGGATGAGGCTCCTCGTTATAGTATCTGGGGTCCATGTCCCTCGACCCCGGGAGCAGGAGGCCGTCGATACGGGAAACGGTTTCCCTCAGGAGCCCCGGGCTCTCAGGTAAAGACGGTATCAGCACCGGTATCCCCCCGGCCTTCGCTACCGCGCGGGCGTAGGCGTCCTCAATGACGAAACTGCCGTCCTTGACGTCGGTCGTTATGCCTATTACTGGTCTCTTATGGCCCATACATTCCCCGGTAATGACGAGACGTGTTTCGAGCTAAAGATATTTGTCCGGGCGGAAAAAGCAAGACCGTCCCGTCTCCTGCGGAAAATAGATTTATAAGAAATTTGTTTCTGCATTATTCTTATCTGCGGTATCCCGGGCGGCGGCGATTATGATGAAAGGCTTGTATTTCGTATTGATCTCAATTCTTTCTGCGTCCCTGTGCTACCTTTTCCTCGGGACCGCGCTCGGATACGAGCACCCGTTCTTCATCCTCCCGCTCTTTCCGGTCTTTCTGGGGGGCCAGATAATTCTGAGTGCCGTGGTCTATGCGGTCTCTATGCGCGGCGAATCGAGGAAGGCGAGGGCCGGTATGGCGTCGAGGGTCAGGAGGACCGTTCTCATTTTAGTCTGCGCACTGATGCTGTCGGCCCTCTTTCCCGCGAGCTCCACGGCCGGCCTCTATCCCGTCCGGATGGCGGCGTTTCACCTTCTCATACTCTTCTACGCCGGCATATCCCTGGGAGGGATAAGCCTTTCGGGGACCCTCTTTCTCTGGAGGAGCGGAATTCCCTTGTCCCTCCTCAACAAATACGTGTTTACGTTTGCGGTTCTTATATCCCTCGGTATATCTTATATCGCGGTCTATATGTTCGGGCTGCTCCCGGTCGGTTAAACTGATTGCATAATGGCGTGAAGGAGAGTGTGCGGATATGCGCAAATTTTTAACATTCACGGCGTGCCTGCTTTTTATATCCGCCGCGGTTTCGGGTTGCGATGCGGTAAAGGGTCTGTTCAACCCGTTTGCGGGTAAGTGGAGGTCCGGGATGCTCGAGCTTGAGCTCGAAAACGACCGCTCGTTCAAGTTCGTTATCGGGAGCACGATATCTGTCAACCTCGGCGGGGAATACAGCTACGGGGATAAAACTCTGGTTCTGAAATTCGACAACGGGAGCGAAGTGAATTTCTCGTATGAGTTCAGCGGGGATAAGAAAACGCTTACTCTCGTCCCCGAGACTGATTTCGACTACATCAAGACGAGGCTCGATTTTAAAAAAGAATAAATAAAGGCTTCCGATGTTTTCCCTAATCTGATGCGTCATGATTCAGCTCGATAATATTTCCCTTTCGTTCGGGTCCAGGGAGATTTTCAAGAATCTCAACTGGCCCATAAAAGACGGCAAGCGGATAGGCCTATTCGGCCCTAACGGCGTTGGAAAGACCACTCTGCTCAATGTAATAGCCGGTCAGACGCACCCGGACGGCGGAGCCGTAATCGTGCCTCCGTCAGTAACCGTGGGCTACCTGCCTCAGGAAGTGGGTGATTCCGTGTCCGCCAACACCGTGGTCGAGGAGGGCATGACGGCGTTCAGCGATATACAGGCGCTCGAGCGCGAGATGGAGTCGGTGAGAGAAGAGCTCGGCCGGGTGAGCGGCGGGAGCGCGGGAGAGAGGAAAAGGCTCCTCCACAGGCTCGATGCGGTTCAGACCGAGCTCAGCACGAGGGGGGCCCATACGGTCAGGTATCAGACCGAGAAGCTCCTCCTGGGCCTTGGATTCGAGACGGGCGATTTGAACAAGCCCCTCAGCACCTTCTCCGGCGGATGGAGGATGAGGGTCGCCCTGGCCAAGCTGCTGCTCGTGAGGCCCGACGTCCTTCTTCTCGACGAGCCCACCAACCACCTCGATATAGAGAGCATCGACTGGCTCGAAAAATACCTCCGGGAATTCAAGGGGACCGTGATACTGGTCTCGCACGACCAGTATTTCCTCGACCGCATGACCGACACCATAGCCGAGCTCGCAATGGGGCGGATTACCGAATATGCGGGGAATTATTCGTATTACCTTGAAGAGCGGAAGTCCCGGCACCGCATCCAGAAATCGGCGTACGAGAACCAGCAGAGGAAGATAAAAGACACGGAGCGGTTTATAGAGAGGTTCAGGTACAAGAATACGAAGGCAAGCCAGGTCCAGAGCCGCATCAAGGCCCTTGAAAAGCTCGAGAGGATACCGCCGCCCCCTTCCGACGATCCCGCGGTGCATTTCAAGTTCCCCGAGCCCGAGCGCTCGGGGAAGGCGGTTCTCGAGCTCTCCGGGTTCTCCAAATCCTATAATGCGGCGGACGGGAGCGTCGTAACGGTCTTCAGGGACGCGGGACCCCTCTTGATATCGAGGGGTGATAAAATCGCGCTCATAGGGAAGAACGGGGCCGGCAAGAGCACGCTCGCGAGGATAGCCATAGGGACCGAACCGTTCGAAGGCGAGCGCAAGGAGGGATATAATGTGTCCGTCACCTATTTCGCCCAGCACCTTGCCGAGTCCCTCGATCCGTCCAATACGATTATAGAGGAGCTCGAATCTCAGGCAGAGGCTCGTAACGAGACGGAAATCAGGTCTCTTCTCGGGGCGTTCCTCTTCTCGGAAGGGGATGTGTATAAAAAAGTATCGGTCCTGTCAGGAGGAGAGAAAAGCCGTGTCGCCCTTGCCAAAACGCTCCTCTCCCCGCGGAATTTCCTCGTTCTCGACGAGCCGACCAACCACCTTGACATACAGTCGAGAAACGTCCTCATCGAAGCCCTTAGACAGTACAAGGGGACTTTCCTCGTCGTGAGCCACGATAGGCATTTCCTCGACAGCATTACGAATAAGATCTGGTATGCGGAGAAAGGGAGGATCGTCACATACCCCGGCACATATTCCGAGTTCAGGTATCATCAAAGTCTGAGAGAGAGAATGGACCCGGAAAGCACAGCGGAGGGGGGGACGCCGGCAGGCAACGGAAGGCGGGTCAAATACGATGAGGCTCAGAATAAACCGGCCGAATCCGGCGAATTCAGAAGGCTCGAAGCCGAGAAGCGGAACCGTCTTTACAGGGAGCTTCGGGACCGGGGCATCGAGAACATGGAGAACTGGGAGGAGCTCTCCGCCAGCCAGCTGCGCTCGGCCCTGACAGGGCTCGAACAGAGGATCCGCGATATCGAGTGCAATATTTCCGAAGTGGAGGCATTCCTCGCGGACCCGGACAATTTCAGGGACGGCGGCCGCTCTGCCGAGGCCACACAAAAATTCGACCGGATGCACGGTGAATTAAAAAAACTATACGAAAGGTGGGAAGCCGTTTCCTCTCATCTGGAAAAACGCGTCTCCGATTAAAGCCGCTCCCGGACGGAAGCCGCGGTCTTCCGCAAATTCATCCCGCCCGCTTTTGATTAGGCCGATCTTCCGGCGGCCATCGCTTCGAGCCTTCTTATCCTCTCTTCCATTGGCGGGTGAGTGCTGAATAGCGAAGACAGCCCCCCTCCCATGAGCGGGCTCGAGATGAGCATATGGGATGTGCTGTCGGCGACCTGCTCGCTCACCCTGAGCGGTATTCTGTCTGAAGCCGCCCCCAGCTTTCTCAAAGCGTTCGCGAGGCCCATCGGGTTTCCGGAGAT
>CADEFK010000055.1:0-11961 GCA_902826595.1 uncultured bacterium
AGCCTACCGGTCCTACTACATCTCCGGCCTCTCCGGCATGAGCTTCGGACTGCGCTTCGACGGCGGTGAATTCGGCGAAGTGAATCCCTAGTACCTACTTGCATAAATCAGCGTACTTTGGCTTTGGGCCAGTCTGATGAACAACAGCCTTCGTCCATTCGAAGGGAGCGGCTGCCTTGTTGTATGCGACCACAAATTTGTCGATCGCTTCGCGAACCTGCTTTGGCGAAGTGAAACTGACACCTTTGAGAGCTTGCTGTTGGAGGATGCTGAACCAGACCTCGACTTGATTCATCCAGGAGGAATAGGTGGGCGTGAAGTGAAATCGCACCAGCGGGTGCTGCTTCAGCCAGCGATCATCCTTCGGCTTGTGGGTGTTTAGGTTATCCAGAATAACGTGAATCTCTTTGCCGGGATGCTTGGCGACCAGATCATTCATGAAATCGAGGAATTCCCGGCGGCGGCGGCGTGTATAATGCCCGGCTTTGACCTGTCCGGTGGCAATGTCCAACGCGGCAAATAGCGTCGTCGTCCCATGCCGCTTGTAGCCGTGACTATATCCGTTCACGCACTTGCCGTTGGGGAGTCGCAACCATCCCTGGGCTCGCTCCAAGGCTTGAATGGAGGGCTTCTCATCCACGCACACCACCAAGGCGTTTACCGGCGGCTCCAAATACAAGCCCACGATGTCCGCCGCTTTGGGGCCAAATTCGGGGTCCGTGGTGATGCACCAACTCCGCCGCCGTTGCAGGCAAATATCATACTTGCGCAAAATTCGCCAAACCTTGTCATCGCTGACATCTCCCAGCGCCTTCGTCAACAATGGCCCCGACCACTGCCCATAGCCCTCAGGCGGTGGCTCATCGAGCAACGCTAATACGCGCTTCTCCGTTTCTCGATCATAGACTGCCGGCCTTCCCTCCCGGTCTTCATCCAATAGGCCGTTCAGGCCGCCTTCAGCAAACCTCTGCCGCCACTTCGACACGCGAGCCGGTCTGGTGCCCAGTTGCTTGGCGATTTCCAGATTCGTCTTCCCCCGATGCACCAGCAGGATTATCTTGGCCCGCTCCACGATTCGATGCTCGGTCGTTCCGGCTCTCGTCTTCGCTTCCAGTGCTTGCTCCTCGTCGGCAGTCAGGGAGATCACGGCCCGTTGGCTCATGACCCATTATGCATGAATTCGCTTACTTGTGCAATTAGGTACTAGTGCGGATGGCGCGCCCCCATCCTCCGGCTTTCCGAACCAGAAACCGAGTATCCGTGCCTGTTTTCCTTTATCGTTAACATCACTCATAAGCTTCTTTAATTATACCGGAATTCCGGAACCGGCGCTCCGACCATGCATACAACTCACGGAATCTTAATAATATTTTTACCGACCTTGCAAAAAAATCCGCAAGATGTTAATATTTGCACGCCTGATTTTCACTAACTCGCATTTTGTCCGCCGATCTGACCCCAAGAATCTCACAAATTTCATTACTTCTATTAAAATTACTCTTTAATAACGAGTCACAACCCTATTGAACACCTAAAATTTTTTTGCGATCGCAAAAAAATTTTTTCTGCCTAACCTTCCGAAGTCACACGAATTTATACTTTGAGAAAAAAGGCCGTCAAATACCCTATTGACAACCACAACATATTGTGGTTCAATCGTTCCATAGCACAATATATCATGTAGTTTTACCGAAAGGAGGTTGTCCAGATGTCTTCCGATAAACTCAGCCCCACACAGACCAATGGAAACGGCCACGGGACAAATTTGATAGAAAAGGGCCTGGAACCGGAGATCGAGACATCAGCGGCCGAGAACACGCCGGAAGAGGAAGAATTCGTCCAGAAAACGGAAGGAATTATGGACATCCCCGAAAAAACCCTGAAAGCGTTCGGCGGGGACGATCTGCGTGCAAGGGTTTTCTACGAAAAATACGCCCTCAGGGACAAAACCGGCAGGATAGTCGAGCTGACGCCGGAGGACATGTGGAGAAGGGTGGCGAGGGAAATAGCCTCGCCGGAAAAGTCAAAAGAGCTGAAAAAAGAGTGGGAAGACAACTTCTACTGGCTTCTTTCAAATTTTAAATTTATCCCCGGCGGCAGGATACTCTTCGGCGCCGGGCAGAACAGACGGTCCACGCTTCTCAACTGTTACTATATGCCTATCAAAGAGGACTCCATAGAGGGTATTTTCGAATGGTGCAAAGAGGCCGCGAGGACCTACTCCTTCGGCGGCGGCGTGGGGACCGATATATCCATTCTCAGGCCCAAAGGTGCCCCGGTCAACAATTCGGCCATCTATTCCACGGGGGCGGTATCTTTCATGGACCTGCTCTCGACAACGACAGGCACCATCGGACAGGCCGGAAGACGCGGCGCTCTAATGATTACAATCAACGTTAACCACCCGGACATACAGGAATTTATCGACGTCAAGAACGACACCGAGAGGTCCCGGGTCAAATTCGCGAACATATCCGTGAAGATTTCGGACGAGTTCATGCGCGCCGTCGAGGAAGACAGGGACTTCGAGCTCAAGTTCGAAAACGAAAAGGTCAAGTATACGAAAACCGTCCGCGCAAGGAGCGTATGGGAGAAGCTCGTAAAATCGGCGTGGGCGTCGGCAGAGCCGGGCGTAATATTCTGGGATGCCGTCAAGAAGTACTCCCCCACCGAATATGCGGGAATGGAAGTAAACGGCGTCAACCCCTGCAGCGAGCAGGCGCTGGAGGATTACGGCAACTGCTGCCTCGGGAACGTCAACCTGTCCCCGTTCGTCAAAGACGCGTTCACGGAAGAAGCCTCGATCGACTGGGAGAACCTCGAGAGGGCTTTCAAGTACTCGGTCAGGTTCCTCGACAACGTACTCGATTACAACATGAATAAGCACCCGCTCGTATATCAGACTAAGTCGTCGATGCACTCAAGACGCATAGGCGTGGGCTTTACGGGTTTCGGCGATATGCTCTCGAAACTCAACATCAAATACGACACGCCCGAGGGGGTCGAATTCGCCGACAAGATGTTCGAGCACATCAAGAACACCGTGTACGAGGCGAGTTCCGATCTCGCGACGGAAAAGGGCGCATTCCCCGCTTACGTCAGGGACACACATCTGTCAGGGCAGTTCCTCAAGACAATCGACGGACGCGTGCTCGACAAAATTAAGGCCCAGGGGCTCAGGAACGCATGCATACTGACGGTACCCCCGGTCGGCAGCGGTTCCGTGCTTGCCGGAACCACGAGCGGCGTAGAACCGATGTTCGCGTTATCTTACTACAGGCGCTCCAAATCCCTTTCGAAGGGAGAGTTCAAGGTCTATCATCCGCTCGTAGCGGAATACATGGAAAAGTACGAGCTCGAAAGCGAAAAGGACATCCCGAAGACATTCGTAACCTCTCACGAGATATCCCCTGAAATGAGAGTTCGCATGCAGGCCGCCATACAGAAGCACATCGATTCATGCATTTCCAGCACTGTAAATCTCCCGGCCGATATAACGCTCGACGAAGTGGAAAAGATCTATTTCCTCGCGTGGAAGCTCGGCTGCAAAGGGATTACGGTTTACAGAGAGGGATCAAGAGAGGGCATCCTCGTCACGGAAGACCAGGCGAAGGCCCAGCAGGAAACCAAAGATAAAGACGAAACAAAACTTCCGACCCAGACCCAGGACGAAGGGATGAAAAAAACCCATCACCCCAACCCCATCTCATCCCTTCGTCCATCCCAAATGCCGGAGATCAAGCCGATAAAAAGGCCCCAGTTCCTGCAGGGGTTTACGGAGGTCATCAAAACGGGATACGGAAACCTTTACGTTACGATCAATACCTATGACGGAAGGCCGTTCGAGGTCTTCGTTCAAATCGGCAAATCCGGCTATTCGACAATGGCCGACGCGGAAGCCACGGGGAGGCTCGTTTCACTCGCCCTCAGATCGGGCGTAAGCGTTAAGGACGTTGTGGAGCAGCTCGAAGGGATCGGCGGTTCGTCCCCGGTCTTCTCGGAAGGGAAGCTGGTGATGTCGATACCCGATGCGATCGCCACGGTTTTAAAGAAACACTTCGTAGAGCCGTCGGAAAACAATGCGGAAACCACAAAGCGCGCGGTTGATCTCAATCTCGAGCGCTGTCCCGACTGCGGAGACAGGGCGCTCGCATTCGAGCAGGGCTGCATGACCTGCAGAAGCTGCGGCTTTTCCAAGTGCGACTAACGTATCAAAAGACCCTATAAGAGGATGATGTCAGAAAGAAGCCCGACCTACTGAAAGAGGCTGGGCTTTTTTCTTTAAGGTATATTTTATATCATGACTCCTAAACTCCCGACTGCAGGCAAACGATATGGCTGAACAAAGAAAGGGAAGCGTCATAGCAGGGCTCTTCTGGATGCTCATTATCTCCATACTCCTGTTCTGGATACCTTCGATTGGCCCCCTAATAGCGGGTATAGTGGGCGGCAAAAAATCGGGCGGCGTCGGGAACGCTATTATAGCGGCACTCCTGCCAGCTATTCTCCTTGGCGGTTTATTATTCCTGTTCGGATCGGCGCTCACGGGAGCCCCTCTGATAGGCTTCGTAGCCGGCGCGGGCGCGTTCGTGCTGGTAGCATCGAACGTCGGTCCGCTTCTGATAGGGGCCTTAATCGGCGGCCTGCTTGCCGATTAACCGCCCGGCATAAGTCCCCGCATCGAGATTAAAATCGTACCGGTATCGTAGGGTGAGGGTATCGCCGTAGGCTATCTGAGAAAACTTTCCAGGTGGTCCTTAATATCGGAAGTGGCAAGCTTCCCAAGGGCGGCCTTTTCGATCTGCCTTATCCTCTCCCGTGTAAGATTGAATTTCCTTCCAATCTCATCAAGGGTGTACGTGCTGTGCTGGTCGATTCCGAACCTGAGCCTCAGTATTTCTTCTTCCCTTGGATTGAGGAGCATTAGGGCCTCTCTCAGCTTATCTGTGAGGTCGGATTTAGCCACGAGGGAATCGGGTATTACTGTATCGTTATCGGCGATGGAGTCCAGAAGCGTCGTTTTCTCCCCGTCAAGTATAGGGGTGTCCAGGCTGATGGCGTCCTTGGTAGACCTCAATATACGCTTTACCACCTCAACGGATATGCCGGACTTGCGGGCAATTTCCTTGGGAGTGGGTTTTCTGCTGAGCTTCTTGGCCAAAAGCGCATTTACCTTGTAAACCCTGTTTGCCTGTTCGAGCAGGTATACGGGGACCTTAATAGTCCTCGTCTGTCCCTGAAGCGCCCTCAGAATTGCCTGGTGTATCCACCAGGACGCGTATGTGGAGAACTTGAAGCCCTTCCTGTGGTCGAACCTTTCTACCGCCCTCATGAGCCCCATATTGCCTTCCTGTATGAGGTCCGAAAGCGGGAGCCCCCTGCCCATGTATTTTCTCGATATCGTGATGACGAGTCTCAGATTGGCCTTCACGAATCTCTGTTTATATCTCTTCGCGTTATCCGAATAAACCCTTATAAATGCGTTAAGGCTTTTTATGCGCTTTTCGAGGTACCCGCTCTTTAACCTGCCGTGTCCGTTGCGGTGTCCGTTGGCGCCTTTTATCTTAACCTTTCCGTCAGCCAGTTTGCCCACGAGGCTTACAAGCTCGCGCGACCTCGATTCGCATTTTTTTATTTTCGCCGAGATCTCGACCTCTTCCTGAGCGGTGAAAAGAGGCTCGACCGACATATCCTTGAAATAGACGTAAAGCAGCCGGAGCTGTTCGTCCGGCGTATCGTCGGATTTTGATTTCGAGGTGACTTTCCCGGAGTCGTATTCACCGTCATTCCCCTCGTCCCTTGAATAACTGTCTTTGAAATTTATTGACGAGACCTCGCCGTCTTCTCTCTCGAACTCCACATACTCGCTTACGGATGCAGTTTCATCGAACTCGTTGTATTTTGTTTCCATGTATTCTTCCTTTTAACTATTTTCAACTGCTGAGACAAAATCGAAGATGTTTCCGGGTATCGGATCTCACAAATAATCTTTGGAAACGAAAGGGGTGGGGGATTACCATTCCTCCTAATACTGACTCCAACACATAGAAAGCGTTGCTGTTATACAATCCCATACCGTAGATCAAGAAATTTCTTCCGACTCAACAACTTATAATCGCAATCTAAAATTGTCCTGCCTTCCGGTTACCGCCAATTCTATCAAATTCCGAAAAGTATTGCAACCTACTTTGATGAGGCGTAATTAGAAGCCACCTGCTTCCAGTTCACAACGTTCCACCAGGCCGCAACATAGTCCGGCCTCCGGTTCTGATAATTCAGATAGTAGGCATGCTCCCACACGTCGAGGCCGAGTATCGGGGTCAATCCTTCCGATAACGGGCTATCCTGGTTTGGTGTGGAGGCAACGATCAGTTTCCCGGCTCCGTCTACCGAGAGCCAGGCCCAGCCGCTTCCGAACCGTCCCGCGGCAGCTTTTGAGAGTTGGTCCTTAAAGCCGTCGAAACTGCCGAATGCCGATTTTATCGCTTCGGCCAGCTCGCCCGAGGGTTCTCCCCCCGCCTTAGGAGCCATAATAGTCCAGAACAGGCTGTGGTTGGCGTGGCCTCCGCCGTTATTCCTGACGGCCGTCCTTATATCTTCCGGCACCGCGTTCAGGTCCCTGATCAGGTCCTCAACGCTCTTCTCCGCAAGCGCCGGGTACTTTTCAAGGGCGGCGTTTAAATTATTGATATACGTCTGATGATGCTTCGTATGATGGATCTCCATGGTACGCGCATCAATATGAGGCTCCAGGGCATCGTAACCATAAGGAAGCTTGGGTAATTGATATGGCATGGTTTCTCCCCCTAAATTAAATATTTTTCAAATGGAGAACCGATGTTTCAGGTATTTCACATTGAAAAATTGGCATAAAACTAATGAAATCCGAATTAACAATCAACCAGCCTCCATTGGGCCGGTTAACCAACTTATTTTAACCTTTAATATGAGCCGTGTCAAAGCTTTTTGGCAGAGCCCCCGCCGCAATCTTCAGATTCGGACGAATTCACGGTATATTAATTGCCGGATCCGGAGACTCCGTGATTGACAGCATCCACCATAACTGGTAATTTTTACCATATAATAATATGCATATTCTGGATACATAATATCCATAAAGTGATATAACGATGCAGGTAACGAAAACTCTCGACTATGCAGTAAGGTCTCTGACGTATATAGGGCATGAGCCCATAGTCAAACACAGCATGAAGGAGATTTCCGAGCACCAGCACATACCCCTCAATTATCTCGCCAAGATTATGAGAAGGCTGGTCAAAAAGGGTATCGTCAAGTCCATGGTAGGGCCCGACGGCGGATACACCTTGCGGAAATCCCCCGGGGACATCAGCTTGCGGGACATCTACGAGGCCATCGAGGGAGAGATAAGGATTGTGGACTGTATGGACGGAAACGGTATCTGCCATCTACATCAAACCTGCCCCCAGCTCCAGGTCTGGGACAGGGTGCAGATATCCATGGTAAAAATACTTGAAGAAACGACGCTTGAGCAAATGCTTAACCAAAAAGGCATACACGGCTTGAGCAGGGCGAATTAAGGAGACGTCAATGAGTGTCGATTTGGAGAAATTGGCCGAACAGGAATATAAATACGGGTTTTTTACGGACATCGAGCAGGAGATAGCCCCGAAGGGCCTGGGCGAAAACACTATAAGGATGATCTCGAGCAAAAAAGAGGAGCCGGAATGGCTCCTCGAGTGGAGATTAAAAGCTTACAAACATTGGCTTACAATGAAAGAGCCACAGTGGGCGCATGTGACGTTCCCGCCGATCGACTATCAGAACATAAGCTACTACGCCGCGCCAAAAACAAAAGACAGGCCCAAGAGCCTGGACGAAATAGACCCGGAGATAAGAAAAACATATGAGAAGCTGGGCATTCCGCTCGACGAGCAGATGATGCTCGCCGGGGTCGCCGTCGATGCTGTATTCGACAGCGTATCGGTAATTACGACGTTTAAGGAGAAGCTTGCCGAATCGGGGGTAATTTTCTGCTCCATATCGGAGGCCGTGCGGGAGCACCCCGAGCTCATAAAAAAGTACCTCGGGTTCGTAGTCCCTCAACACGACAACTTCTACGCGGCGCTAAACTCGGCGGTATTCACGGACGGCTCGTTCGTGTATGTGCCCAAAGGGGTCCGCTGCCCCATGGAGCTATCGACATACTTCAGAATAAACGCAGAGAGCACGGGGCAGTTCGAGAGGACGCTGATAATCGCGGAAGAGGGGAGTTACGTGAGCTATCTCGAAGGCTGCACCGCGCCCAAGAGGGACGAGAACCAGCTCCACGCCGCGGTGGTCGAGCTCATAGCCCACAAGGACGCGACGATAAAGTACTCGACCATTCAGAACTGGTATCCTGGCAACGCCGAGGGCGAGGGCGGCATCTACAACTTCGTCACCAAGAGGGGAAGGTGCGTCGGACGCAACTCCCGCATATCGTGGACGCAGGTGGAAACGGGCTCGGCGATCACATGGAAATACCCGAGCTGCATCCTGGAAGGGGACGATTCCGTGGGGGAATTTTACTCGGTCGCCCTCACGAACAGGCGCCAGCAGGCGGACACCGGGACGAAGATGATACACATTGGAAAGAACACGAGCAGCACTATAGTATCGAAAGGCATCTCGGCCGGCCACGGACAGAATACGTATAGGGGCCTCGTACAGATCGGAAAAGACGCCTCGGGCGCGCGCAACTATACGCAGTGCGATTCGATGCTGATAGGGGACAAGTGCGGGGCGCATACGTTCCCGTATATAGAGGTAAAGAATTCAACCGCTCAGATGGAGCACGAAGCCTCGACTTCGAAGATAGGGGAAGACCAGATATTTTACTGCCAGCAGCGCGGACTATCGGCTGAAAACGCGGTCTCGCTGATTGTAAACGGCTTCTGCAAGGAGGTCTTCAAAGAGCTCCCGTTCGAATTCGCCATAGAGGCCGAGAAGCTTCTGAGCATAAGCCTAGAGGGTAGTGTCGGATAGCAGCTGCCGCCCGGAATTGTTACCCGTATAGAAAACAAGCTAAGGAGACAGGAAATGCTGGAAATCAGGAATCTGCACGTAAATGTTGCAGATCAGGAAATACTCAAGGGGCTTAACCTGAAAGTGAATGCGGGAGAAGTGCATTCCATAATGGGGCCCAACGGCTCGGGGAAAAGCACTCTGGCCCAGGTCCTCGCAGGCCGCGCATCCTACGAGGTCACGGAGGGAGAGATCATATTCGAAGGGAAGGACCTCCTCGGTCTCGCCCCGGAGGAAAGGGCGTGCGAAGGGATATTCATGGCTTTTCAATACCCTGTCGAGATACCGGGCGTGGCGAATACCTACCTATTGAGAGAGGCGTTGAACTCGATACGTAAATACAGGGGGCTCGAGCCTCTCAAGCACGTGGAATTCGCGAAACTAGCCAAGGAGAAAATGGGAATTATGGGCATGCCCGACAACCTTCTTAAACGCTCTGTCAACGAAGGGTTCTCGGGGGGCGAGAAAAAGAAGAACGAAATATTTCAGATGGAGATACTCGAGCCCAAGCTTGCGATACTGGACGAGACCGACTCGGGGCTCGACATAGACGCCCTTAAAGTCGTGGCTGACGGCGTAAACGCCCTCAGGAACCCGGAGAGGGCGTTCGTAGTCATTACGCATTATCAGAGGCTCCTCGATTACATAGTCCCAGATTTCGTTCACGTGCTCGTCGACGGGAGGATATTAAAATCGGGCGGCAAGGAGCTCGCCTTCGAGCTCGAGGACAGGGGCTACGGCTGGGTGGAAGAGGAAGCGGGGAAAGCAGTTAACAATTAAGGAGAATTCACCCTGATGGGCATCAGTTTTAGCAAAGAAGACGACGGTTATTCGAAAGGGTTCGAGGAGTTCAGGAAAGACGCTCCGGGCAATGGAATGCTGTGGATGGAATCACTCCGCGAGCAAGGGATCAGGAAATTCTCCGAGCTGGGATTCCCGACACCTGAAAACGAGGACTGGCGCTTCACGAACGTAACCCCTATCGCGCGAACGACGTTCACAATAGAAAAGAACGGGCACAAACAGGTTGCCCCCGAAGCCTTAAGCAGGTTTATGTTCCCCAAATTGAAAACTATCAGGCTCGTATTCATAGATGGGACATATTCACCCGCGCTTTCCGATTTGTCGGATATACCGGAAGGGGTTAAGGTCATGAGCCTGGATTCGGCCCTAGAAAGCGATGAGGGGCTCGTAAAAAAATATTTGTCGAAATACGCCGATTTCAGCGAAGAGGCTTTCACCGCGCTTAATACCGCCTTCATGCAGGACGGGGGTTTCGTACACATACCCCGGGGCACCATGCTTAAAGAACCCGTGCACCTTCTCTACGTTACCGGGAAGAGCGACAAGGCCACGATAACGAACCCGCGGAACCTCTTAGTGGTAGAAGACAATTGCAAGGCAGAGGTAATCGAGCATTATGTGTCACTCGACGAGGGCGTTTACTTTTCGAACGTGGTGACGGAGCTCATAGTCGGAGAAAACAGCTCGGTCGGCCACTACATGATAGAATGCGAGAGCATGAAGGCATTTAACGTTTCGACCCTCCGCGTCGAGCAGGGCAGAAGCTCGAATATCCGCTCGCATTCGGTACTCCTCGGTGGGGCGATAGTGAGGAACAACGTCCATCCGGTTCTCGCCGGAGAGGGATGCGACTCGCTCATCAACGGACTCTTCATGTCGACGGGCAGGCAGCACATGGACAACTACATGAAGGTGGAGCACGCAAGCCCCCACTGCGACAGCAGGCAGTTTTATAACGGCGTACTCGACGGCAGGTCGAGGGGGGTGTTCCACGGGCGAATCATAGTGCACAAGGACGCCCAGAAAACGGACGCCAAGCAGACCAACCGTAACCTCCTGCTCTCGGACAACGCGCAGATCGACACTAAACCCCAGCTCGAGATCTACGCGGACGACGTAAAATGCACGCACGGCGCGACGATAGGGCAGATGGACGAAAACGCGGTATTCTACCTCCGCTCTCGAGGCATTAACGAAGATGCCGCGAGGGAGATCCTCCTGGGCGCGTTCACGAGCGGTACCCTCGAAAGCATTCAGATAGAAGAGATACGAACTTACTGCGAATCGCTCGTCGCGGAATGGTTTGCCCGCAGAAAAGGCGGAACGGAATCAGACAACGACCCCCGATAAAAACCCCGGATGCGCGCCATGGCCGAGTATGAAAAAATAGCAAAAACCGGGGACATCCCGTCAGGCGAAGTCAGGTCCTTCGCTCTCGGAAGCGAGATGGTCGCAGTCTGCAACGTGGACGGGCGGTTTTACGCTTTCAGGGACGAATGCACTCACCAGGCCTACCCTCTCTCGGACGGCATGCTCGAAGGCAGAAAGCTCACCTGCATATACCACGGGGCCGAGTTCGATGTCGAAACGGGCGAGGCCCTCTGCCTCCCCGCTACCGATGCGGTCGAGACCTACGACGTGAAAGTGGAGGGGGACGATATTTACGTTCTGATAGAGGATTGAATAGCGAAAATCTTTAATCGACACATTCCATATATAGTTTCCCCAAAGATATGAACATCAAAATAAAACGCGTATACGATAAACCCGAAGTGGGTGACGGAGTCCGCATATTGGTAGAGAGGCTCTGGCCGAGGGGCTTGGCTAAGAAAGACGCTCAAGTGGATAAGTGGCTCAAGGATATAGCACCCTCAACAGAGCTCCGCAAGTGGTTCTCACACGACCCTTCGAAATGGGAGGAGTTCAGGAAGCGCTACTATCGCGAATTAGATAAGAACCGGGATGAGGTAAATGAGTTATTAGGGATTACGGTTGGAAACGCCGTCACTTTCGTTTACGGCTCGAGGGAAAAGGAATATAACAGCGCCTTCGCGCTGAAATCATACATTGAGAAATTTATTAAAACCTAAATCGCCTGCTGCGCCGTAAGCC
>CADEFK010000055.1:12061-13772 GCA_902826595.1 uncultured bacterium
CGGGTGTCGGGCCTTTATTTAACGCCAGTCCCTCCGCGGTGTAAATCCAGACAGTGCGTGCTACACCCCGGGAGTATGTCCATAAGCCCCGTGCTCAATCCGTTACCGCGCCTTCCGACGCAGAGGAAACGAGCTTCGCATATTTTGCGAGGGCTCCGCGCTCGACCTTCGGTTTGGGCTTTTTCCAGGCCGCAAGACGCCTTTTTATCTCGCTCTTCGGGACTTCGAGATTAATCTCCCTTTTCGCGGCGTCTATAGTTATGGTATCGCCGTTTTTAATCACGGCGATAACCCCTCCATCGCTGGCTTCAGGTGTGATGTGGCCGACTACGAATCCGTGAGTCCCTCCCGAAAACCTCCCGTCCGTGATCAGGGCCACGTCCTTGCCCAATCCCTTTCCCATGACCGCGGAGGTCGGAGAGAGCATTTCCCTCATGCCGGGCCCCCCGCGCGGGCCTTCGTAGCGGATTACTATAACGTTTCCCTTCTTGACCTTTCCGCCGAGAATCGCTTTCAGCGCGGCCTCTTCCGAATCGAACACGATCGCTTTCCCCGTGAACGAAAATCCTTCCTGACCCGAGATCTTGGCGACCGCCCCCCCCGCGGCGAGGTTCCCTCTCAATATGACAATATGGCTGTCCTTCTTGAGGGGATTCGAGACGGGCCTGACGATCTCCTGGCCTTTCGGGTAAGCCCCGGCGGCCCGCAGGTTCTCCTCCACGGTTTTGCCCGTGACGGTCATGCAGTCTCCATGTATGAGGCCTTCGTCGAGAAGGATTTTCATGAGCGGGGTGAGTCCGCCGATCCTGCAGAAGTCCGCCATCATGAACCTGCCGCTCGGCTTGAGGTCGGCAAGCACGGGGACCCTCTTGCCTATGCGCGTGAAGTCGTCGATAGAGAGCCTTACGCCCGATGCGTTAGCCATTGCCAGCAGGTGCAGCACCGCGTTCGTAGAGCCGCCGAGCGTGATGACCACCGTAATCGCGTTCTCAAACGCCTTGCGGGTCATGATGTCGCTCGGGCGTATGTTGTTCTTGATCATGTTAAGTACGGCAGCTCCGGCGTTTATGCAGTCTTCCTTCTTCTCTTGAGAGACCGCGGCCTGGGCGGAGCTGTTAGGGAGGCTCATTCCGAGTGCCTCGATCGCAGACGCCATCGTATTTGCCGTGTACATGCCGCCGCAGGAGCCGGGACCCGGTATCGCATGGGTTTCTATGCTTCTGAGCTCATTATCCGAAATATCCTTATTCGCGTGAGCCCCCACTGCCTCGAAAACCGAGACGATATCGACAGGCTTGCCGTTATAGAACCCGGGCATTATAGTTCCGCCGTAGACGAAGACAGAAGGCCTGTTGAGCCTGGCCATGGCGATCACGCACCCGGGCATGTTCTTATCGCATCCCCCGATCGCGACCAGGCCGTCGAACCCCTCCGCTCCTGCGACCGTCTCGATAGAATCCGCTATTACTTCCCTAGATACGAGCGAGTACCTCATCCCGGGGGTGCCCATGGATATGCCGTCCGAGACCGTTATGGTGTTAAAGATGATTGCTTTACCACCCGCTTTATCCGCTCCGTGCGCGGCGTCGAGCGCGAGCTTGTCTATATGCATGTTGCAGGGCGTCACCATGCTCCAGGTAGATGCAATCCCGATCATGGGTTTGAAAAAATCCCTGTCCTTGAAACCGACCGCCCTCAGCATCGAGCGGTT
>CADEFK010000056.1:0-6262 GCA_902826595.1 uncultured bacterium
CGCGCGCGGTCGTTATTCCTGCTCTCGAAAAATTTAATGACCCCTTCCCTGTAGATGCCCGACCGCGCTTCGGCGATCGCCTTGGGGAGCGATTCCCCGAGGTGCCCGAACGCCCACGCGTCGGGCCTCGATATGTTGAGCCTTATGTAGTCGGTCGCACCCACGTCCCCCAGTCCGTCGCCCGGATAGACGGCGACCCGGCGCTTGAAGAGCGCGACGGTCAGCTCCTGCGCCGTGGTACCCGCGCCCGAGACGTCTATCACCATGGAGAACCCGTAGTCCGGCCCGACCGGGATAGACACGCCGGGGTTCTCCGCGACTATCTTTTTTATGAGTCCGTAATTCCGTCTGATTACAGCTTCCGACTCCGCCACATATGCGCCGTCTTTTATGGCGGCGAGAGCGCCGTGCTGCGCTATAAGGTTCGTGTTTATCCTCGTGAGCGCGACCTTCGACACGAGGCAAGCCCTCATCACGTCCGGGTGCCCGGCGAGGAACCCTATCCTCACCCCCGCCATGCCGTACCCGTGCGAGACGCTGAACGTCGAGACGACGTTGTCCGTATTCGTCTCCTCGTGAAGGGAGCTCATAGGGAGGTGCAGAGAATCTGGGTTCACCCTGTGCGTGTCGTGCGTTATGTCGTTTATTATCACTATTCCTTTTGCGCGAGCGGTCTCGATGAGCGCCAAGAGCTCGTGCTTCTTCTGCACGGTGCCGAACGGGTTCAAAGGATCGCAGACGATCACCGCCTTCGTACGCGGGGTGATGTGTTTCTCCACTTCCTCCGGCTTCATGCGGTAGCCGTTGCCCGGGCCTAACGGAACCGTCACAGGCACGCCGCCCGCCATGAGTATCGACGAGGTGAAGTGGAAGTATCCGGGGTCGGTGATTATCACCTCGTCCCCCGGATTGATAAACGTCTCCAGCGTGTACGAGATAGCGGCCTGGCTGCCCTCGACCCCTATCACCTCGAAAGAGCTTCCTCTCGGCCGTCCGAACTTTATCCCAGCGGCGGCATCTCTCAATGGATTCAGGAGGTCGGGCGAATACGGGTTTACGTTTTCGTTGTTAGTGTTGACGCGCATCGCCTCGACCGCGCTCTCCGGGGGCCCCGCGAAGCAGGTCATCCACCCGAAGTCGGCCCACGTACGGGGGTCGAGGTCTATGCGGCCGTCCTTGTATATATCACCCGCGTCGAGGCCGAGGATGTTTATCGCGTCCCTGTAGGACATGTAGTTCCACATCCCGTGCGGGCTCTCCATCACGGACCTCACCCTTGCGGACAACGCGCGCGGGAGGAATTCGGGACCCGATTCCCCGCCCTCCCATCCAAGTATGAACCTTTCATTTCCCATGCCCGGTTTCCGGCCCTGCTCCTTTCTCAATTCCTCATCATCACGACCGCATATATGCCGTAGGGATCGAACGTGATTTTAGGGTTCCTGAAACCCGCCTCTTCCGCCCACCCGACCACCTGCTCGACCGGGCGGAGATGCCATACGCACCTCTCCCCGTCCTGGTTCCTGAGGACCCTCGCGATGAGCTCGATCTGGGGGTTATACGTCTGCACGTTAAAGAGGAGCGCGCCCGGGTTGAGTATGTCCTTGAGCTGTGAAAAATGTTTCCTTATGAGCGCGTCGTCGTGGATTATCCCGTAGAGTCCGACCTCTATCACGAGGTCCGGGCTTCCGGATATCCCGCGCAGGTTCTCCGCATCGAGCGCGTCCCCGCGCCCGAACGAAACCCTGTCCGTAAGCCCGAGACGCCCGGCCGTCCTCTCGCTCCGGGCGAGCGCAGCCTCGCTTATATCCCGGAGGTGCGCCCTCACTTCAGGTCCAGTCTGACGGAGCGCGTCATAGAGATAGTCGGCCTCCCCCGAGGCCAGGTCCGCGATGAGCGTCTCCCTGCCCGCCCTCTCCGCCAGATACTTCAGTATCATGTTCTTCTGTATCTCTTTTACGGCCCTGAACGCCCTGCACGTGATCTGATTGAGGAACCCCTCGTCGAGCTTCCTGCCGATGTAGAGCCTCCCGCGCGGGGAGTTCCTGTACACGTAGTTCATTATCATCCCGGAATCGAATCCGTACCTGTACCCGGTCCTTATGCCATCCGACAATTGGCCGGCTGTCCGAAGGAATAGAGATACGAGCGCGAAGTACCAGCCCCGGGGCGAATGCCACGGAAGGGGCTTTTGCAATTCTTCGAAGCCCGGCATTTTATTACGACGCATACCACTCCATCTCCACGTCTTCTCTGTCGGCGTAAATATTGTCGGCGACCGATTGTATCTCCAGGGCCCGATCCCTTTTTTCCGGGGTGTCGGCGTGAATCTCGAAGTATTTCTCGATATGGCGGAGATGCCTCTTCACGTCTTTCTGCACCTTCTCTATGACGCGGCGGCTCCTCTCGTCCGCGGCGTCGCGGTACACGTCGAGGAGCGCCGAGAAGTGTATGAGCGAGCCACGGGCGTACGCTAGATCGTCGAAAGTATTGTCGTAGGACTCGAGTATGTCGTAGATCTCCCGGCCTATCCGCGGGGGCGAGTACGTCTCGGGGGTCTCTCCGAGCTCGCGCGCTCTCACGGAGAAGAGCTTCGCGTGCCTGGCGTTGTCGGCGATGATTTCGGCCGCGACCAGCTTGACGTCGAGGTCCCTGATCGACGCGAGCTTCGCGCCGAAGAGGTCGACCCACGCGAGCATGCCGTACGTATGCCTGCTGAACGCCCTCGCCAAACGCTTCGGGTCCGACAACACCTCTCTCAGTCTATCGGGATTCCTTATGCTCACAACTTTTACCCTCTCTCTTATCCAAACAGGGATCGCCCGTACAAATCCCCGGCGGCGCTCAGTACATCTTTTTCAATATATCTATGATTTTTTCGTCTCCCCCGGCCGGCACTTCCCAGTCCACCTGAACGACCTCGACGCCCTGCGCTATGAGCGCGTCCCTGAATATGTCGAGCCCTATGTTCACGGCGCGTATCTCCTGATTGAAGATGTCCCGTGATTCGCCCTCTGACGCTGAAGAGCCCGCGGATATCATCTCCTCCATCGCGTCAAGCGCCTTCTCCGCCGCCTCGTCCGAATCGGCTTCGACGACCATCACGAGATCGCCCCCCCCGGCGCCCTTTATCCCGGGTGTCAGGAGTCCTGCGGATTCGAGCGCGAACCTGGCCTTGTCCGTCGCCATTACGGCGGTCGCCTTCTTCACCCCTTCGATCCCTACCGCGGTCTTCGATATGCGCATCAGGCGGAGCGCGTCCTGAAAGTAATTCCTCTTGATCCTGTATTTAAGCGGCAATGCGTATCTCCTTTAATGTCCCGGCACCTACTATACGATCACGTATTCGATAGGGCACGGGTTTGTAACGGTCCTGCTCACAAAACAGTATTTCCTTGCATCGTCGATGAGCCTTTCCAGGGTCCGCGACGGGACGGTGCTTATGACTTTAACGACGAGCTTCGTAAATAGAAAGCTCTTCGTGTCCTTCTCCCCCTCGACCTCGACCTCCATGTCCTCGACTTCTATCTGTCTCTTGCCGGCGGCGTATATCAGCGCCATGCAGAAGCAGGAGGCCAGGGACGCGAGGAAAAGCTCCGTCGGCATCATGCCCGTGTCGTCGCCGCCGAAATCGGCGGGCTCGTCCGTGAGCACCTTGAACTGCCGCACTCTCACGTCCACCTGATACTTCATCTTCCAGAAGGCCTTTACGCTCATTTTATCTCCTCACCACGGATGTCTCTTTCTCGCTGGTCCCTGCGGCGCCGTTCAGCATGCCTGCGTAGAACGCGGCGTGCCCGCGGGCGGCGTTCTCCCAGCCGTATTCCTCCGCCGTCTCTCTCCCCCTGAGCGCGAGCCTGCGCCCGAGCCCCTCGTCGTCCGCGAGCCCGATGATAAGGGACGCGATACGGCTTGAGTCCATAGGGGATACGAGGAGCGAATTCTCCCCGTCCCTCAGATACTCCGTCATGGGCTCGATGCCCGAGGCGATAACGGGCACGCCCGAGGCCAGGGCCTCGAGAACGACCAACCCCCACCCTTCGCGCACGGAAGGGAAAACGAAGACGTCCGCCGCGCGATAGAGACCCCGGACCGCGTCCTCGGACAAGCTGCCCGGGATAAATATATCCTTTCCGACGGAGAGACCAAGCCTCTCCGCCCCTGAGAAGAACTCTTCCCTGTACGCCCTGTAATCGAAAAGCGTCTCCCCGCCCCCGATAACCCAGACGAGCCTTTCGCCCTTCTTTTGAAAATGCGCCTTCGCCTCGTGAAACGCCTTGAGCGACGTAATCGTGTTTTTTCTCGGCTCTATCCCGCCAATGCTCAGCATCACCCTCGAGCCCCCGAGCGAGAACCTCTCCTTATACGCTTCTTTCTCGCCCTCGTCCGCGGGCGGGCGGAACCTCCGCGTATCCACTCCATTCCTGATGACGGTCGAGCGGACTGAGTACGAGGACAGGAGCTCCCTCTCCCAGGCGCTGCTCACCGTGATTACGTGATCAGGCTCGACGATGCTCTTCAATTGACACTCGATCAGGGCCTCCGACGTGAAGTCGTCTATGTGGTGGACGGTTCTCGCGAAGGACCCTATAAGGCCCCTCTCTCTCAGATTCAATAGTGCGTTTGCGGAAATGCAGTCCTCGGCGTGGAATATGTCGTGCGCGTCCGCGTGCGACGATAGGTATTCTGTATATATGTTTATGTAGTCCCCGATTTTTTCGTCCATGCCGGCGTATTCCTTTTTCGGGCACGGGATGAGCGTATGGGGGACAGACACGTCCCTGAAAAAATTTCCCCCCGATGAGAGCGAGTACACGCGGACGCTGTGCCCCAGGAGCGCGAGGCCTTCGGCGAGACAGAGGGTGTGCACCACGCCGCCCCTGGGCCTGGTAGAATACGTTAGGAGCGCCACGTCAAGCGATTTCATTGAGCGCCTCCGTTTCGAGCATCGACCCCAGGAACCTCACCCCGTAATAGATACCGACAGCCATGTCGGCCCCTGTAGTCGCCCCCATGGCGAGGAGCTTCTTCGCCGAGGCGGCTGTATCTTCGGGCGTGCCTGCGACGAGGCTCACGATCAGGCCCGCCGCCGCTATGGGCCCCTCTCCGCGCCGCGCGTCCCCTATCATGCCCCGGCTATATATCGTGGTCTTCGTTTTGGACTGATCGTAAACAGCGTCCCCGGCTTTCCTGAAGAACCGGACGGCGCTCCCGCCCCCGGAGAAAGCCTTTCCCGCGAAGCAGAGGCTCATGAACAGGCCCGCGAGAAAGTCGTCGCACGAGGGGGTGAGCCCCGGCCCGAGCCCGAGTATCGCCCCCGCCTTTTCGGAGACTGCGGCGAGGTCGCCCGAGAACAGGCCCCACATGAGCTGCTCTATGTAAGGACGAGCCCTCTCGGCCACGCTCTCCGCCTGAGGCTCGAGGAACACCTTCATCGGCCCCCGGAGGTCCACGCTTTCGAGCAGAGGGACAAGGCCGTCGCGTCCGGGGGACGTATATATGATGTCGCGCAGTATCCTCAGGTTAAACGCGATATCGTCCGGGTTCGGACGACGGCCGAGCTTCGGAAGCCCCGGCTTTTCGAGTACGCGCGCGCCGGAGATATCCAGGACCGCCGCGCCCGAGGCGAGCGTCTTTCCATCGAAGAGCACCCGCTCCCCCGTCTCAAAACCCAGGGATTTCATGGACGCGCTCTCATGGTTTTTAATCAGGATGGAATAGGGGCTTGCGAAATCTTTATTCAGTATTAATTTAAGCAGCTCGTTCTTTCCTTTCCTTATATAGACCGCGTGATCGAAAACGCCGTGAATCTCGCTTCCGTCATCCGCTTTCCCGAGGGACTTGAACGCCTTGTGCCCGATCGACTCCGCTGCGAGCGAAACTCTTTTGCCGCCGACTGACTCTCTCATTATATAAAACTCTTTCCGGTCCCGTAACCGCGCGCGTAATCCTCCCGTCCGCCGCTCGAATAAAAATTCAGGCCGCGGACTCGCGCCGGTCAATCGAACTTCTTCCAGCTGGGACGCTTCCCCCCGGGATAAGACGTAAAAAGGATAATTTGTCTCCTCACCCGCCAGGGTATGGCGAGGTAAACGGGGACGAATATGTTCATCCACAGGAAAGGCACGAGCCCCTTCTCCCTGTAGGGTTTCGCGCAATACTCCGGATAGCGCGAGGCGACGCTGTCTCTCGCGGCCTCCATCAAATATTTTTCAGCGTTTTTCCTGAGCCATAATCCGAAAGCCATTTCAACCCCTCACGT
>CADEFK010000056.1:6362-13656 GCA_902826595.1 uncultured bacterium
ATTTTTCAGCGTTTTTCCTGAGCCATAATCCGAAAGCCATTTCAACCCCTCACGTCAAGTCTATCCATATAATATGTCGCAACTCACCGCCGCGCGCCCGTTGCGCAGGCCCCTGCGAAGGGTTACTTCTTTTTCGCGAGCTCCGCGAGCCCCGCCTGGGCCGCGAGCGCTATGGGTTCCATCAGCGCCCCTATCGGAGGGGAATATACGTTTTCCATCCATGCGAAGTCCTCTATCCTCGCCCCGCGCTTGATCGAGAACGCCAGGAAATCGGCCCTCTCCTTGATGCCTTCCCCGCCCGACATCTGCGCCCCGAGCACCCTGTGGGTTTCCGGGTCCACTATGAGCTTCACCCTTATCCTGCTGACGCCCGGATAATACCTGGCCCTCGATATGCCTGTGGCCGCTGCGACGAAATGCGGTATGCCGAGGGCCTTGTGCAGGGTTTCGCCTAAGGACACACCGCCTATCTGCACCTGTCCGCCCACCATTCCCCAGGGCACGAACACGGGGTCGTAAGCGCGCTCCACCCCCCCGGCGTTCGCCCCTGCCACCCGCCCCTGGGAGTAAGCATGGCTCCCCGACAGCCCCTGAATCGGTATATCGGTCACGCCGTGCACTACCTCGGCGCAGTCCCCTGCGGCGTAAACGTCCTTCACGGAGGTACGCATGTGGTCGTCCACCACTATTCCGCCGGTCGAGCCTATTTCGACGCCCGCCTCGCGCGATATGCGGTTATTCGGTTTCTTGTGCGTCGCTATTACCGCCACGTCGCACTCTATCTCGCCCCCCGTCGTGACCACGGACCGGAGCTTTCCGCCCTCGCCCCTGAACTCGAGCACCTTCACGCCGAAGTGGATAACGGCGCCCTCTTCCTCGAGCGATTTCTGAACGGGCTCCATGATGTCGGGGTCGGCGACTTCGGACATGAGCCATGCCCCTTCATCGACCAGATGCGTCTCGAGCCCCCTGTGCGCGAGGTTGCCGGTTATCTCTATCCCGAGCGGGGTCGCGGCCATCACGACCACCTTCTTCACGGTGTCGAGCACCTTGTCGAACTCCATCGCGCGCCTTATGTTCTTCACGTAATGTATGCCCTCGAGGTCGACGCCCGGCAGCTCGGGCTTTTCGTATTCGAACCCCGTCGCGATGATCAGACGGTCCCAGGGGAATTTCTCCGGGCCCACGCTCACCGTGCGCCCCTTGAGGTCAATGGCGGTCACGGCCGTCTTGAGCCTGAGGTCTATGCCTATCGAGGCGTAGTGCTCGGGCGTCTGCAGGAACAGGCGCTCGAAATCCGGTATCTCCTTTCCTAGCACGAACGGTATGCCGCACGGGCTGTAGGCAACGTCCTCGAACTCCGTGAATACGGTGACGGACGCGCCGGGGGCTACAGATTTCGACGTGGACGCCGCCGATATGCCGCCCGCGCCCCCTCCTATAACTATTATCCGCAAATTCTCGCTGCTCATCTGGTATCACCCCTTAACGTCTCGTTATTAATATGTCCCGTCCGGAGGGCATAGGCGCCCTCCGTGCGGTCGGTCCCGCTATGTCGAGGCAATAATCCGGCTCCGGGCATATAGCCCTTTAACTCGTGCCGATCTGCTTCGTAAACTTTTTAAACCTGACCCCGCCCGCTCCCGAAGGCTTTTCGAAATCGTGGAGCGCGGAACACTCTCCGCAGCTCACGCACCCTGCTTTGCTGTTTTTCGCGGCCCCGTCGTATTTCGCCAGTATCTTCGCCGCTTCCGTGTAGACATACTCCATTATCTCGGGCCTCGGAGGCGCGATATTCTCCATCGGAGTGCCTGCAATAGGCCTGAACGGGACTATGAACGGGTAAACCCCGATCTCGGCACAGACAGCGGCGCCCTCGATCACGGTCTCTAACCTTTCGCCGAGCCCGACCAGTATGTACGTGCTCACCTGCCATCTCCCGAAAACCCTGACGGCTTCCTTCCAGGCGGCGATATATTTGTCGAGCCCGATCCGGGCCTTCCCCGGCGTGACAGTCCTGAACACGTCGGGGTCGAAGGTCTCTATGTGCACGCCGAGCGTATCCACGCCCGCCTCTTTTAACCTTTCAAGCCACGAGAGGTCCTCGGGCGGTATTATTTGAAGCTGTATCGGAAGGCCCGTCGCGCTCTTCACCTCGCGGCATATCTCCGCGTACTTCGCGAGCGCCTTCTCCTCATCAGGGGCGACCCCCGACGTGAATACGACGTTCGTAATACCGTCGAGCTCCTTCGCAAGCGTAAGGGTCTCGACGAGGCTCCTTGCGTTCTTGAAGCCGACCGTGCTCCTGTCCTTGAGGGTGAGCTCGATGCCGCAGAACTTGCACCTCCTCTCGTCTTCCCAGAAATCGCACGTCTGGAGGAGAGTGGTCGCGAACGTCGTAGGGCAGTGGAGGAGCCCTATGCGCTGCATCGGGATGCCGGACGAAGTCTTGTGCTCCTGGAACCTGGAGGCCTTTTCCATCAGCTCCACCTGCGCTACCGCGACCCCGTCCTTGAATATCCAGTACTCCCCGTTTATCTGGTCCAGATTATAGGGAGATGAGCTGACGAAACCGCCGACTACCGGAATATTGGCCTCGCCGCCCGAAAGGATCTTCAGGTGGATTCCGCCTGTAGGCCCGGCGCCCCCGCTCCTGACATCTGTAGTATCGGGAATCCTTAACCCGTAACTCTGCAACTCCACTTTAAGGGTTCTTGAATCCATAACGTGCCCCCTTTGATTGGTTAGACAAAAAAACGCTTGCAGGCTCACCCTTACAAACCTGTAAATCTACCCGCCTGTACGGATATAAAATAACGCCTCACAGCCGAATGGAAAGTATAAGGTGCGAAAACCTTATACAGTCCAGGTGCTGAACATCATAGCGCCAGCCCTGTGGTGCTCGATAACGATGTCCAGAATATCCGTAGGATGAATCGGTATTACGCCCTCGAGGAAGCTCGACTCGTTCTGACCGAGGAGAGCCGCTGCCGAGAAACGGCACGCCAGGACCTTTATGCCTTCGCTCATCATCCTGTTGACGAGGTTCGGGTATAGCTGTATGCCCGCGCCGTAGCCGTCATCGCCTACGTTCGGCCAGCCCCTGTAAACGGGGATGCCCGACGCAGGGCCGTAGAACAGCACGGTCGTTTCGTACCCCTTCTTCTTCGTCCTTATCGCCGTCAGCATGTTGATGCCCGCGACCGAGCCCTCGTAAGGGACCGAGTGAATGAGGAAGAGCGCTTTCTCGCCCGGCTTCGCCTGGTGGTCCGGATAGAGCTTCTCCTCGTAATTAACCAGCGCTTTACCCTTTTGGGGCCTGTCCGCTTTAACTCTGTCTACTGCCATTGTAAATTACCTCCTGTAATTTATTTAGAATCAGACCCCGGGGCTCGCGCCCCGGGCTTTTTTCTCTATGTTATGCACGGATTATTCCCAACTCCCACAACCCCATCATATTATAAAACATAAACTTAATCAATCGAATCGGCATATCTCCCCGCAGGCGCGGCCTCACTGCGTTATCTCCGTCCCGCCCTTTCCGTTTATGGCCGCGTCCATCTTCTCGGCCGATGTGATGACCGCCTTCTTCCCGCCCGCACGGAGGAAGCTTATGGCGGCTTCGACCTTGGGCCCCATGCTCCCGGGGGGGAAATGCCCCTCCCTGTGATACCGCTCGGCTTCTTCGAGCGTGATCCTCGAAAGGAGCTTCTCTTCCGGTTTCCCGAAGTTTATGGCCACCTTCTCGACCGGGGTTATGAGGACGAGTATCTCCGCCCCTATGAGCGTCCCCAGCTTCTGGGCGGCGAAATCCTTGTCTATGACCGCGGCTACTCCCTTGAGCTTGCCTTTCTTGTCCCTCAAGACCGGTATGCCGCCCCCGCCGCACGCGATCACGACGTAACCTCTGTCGGCCATTTCCGAGATTTCCCTCTTCTCTACTATGTCTATGGGCCTTGGAGAGGGCACGACGCGCCTGTATCCGCGCCCCGAGTCCTCCTTCATCACCCAGCCCTCCCTCTTGCGGAGGTTCTCGCTCTCCTCATGTGAGAAGAAGGGGCCGATGAATTTCGTCGGGTTGTCAAACGCAGGGTCGTTTTCCGAGACAACGACCTGCGTCACGAACGCGACGGTCGGGTTCGACATCTTCTTCTCCGTGAACAGGTTCCTTAGCCTCTGCTCTATCATGTACCCGATCTGCCCCTGCGTCATAGCGTTGCATACGTCGAGCGGCATGGGCGGTATCGACGAGGACAGGCTCTCCTGCTGCATGAGGAAATTCCCCACCTGCGGGCCGTTGCCGTGCGTTATCACGACCCTGTAGCCCATATCGAAAAGGCCCATTAATTTCCTGCACATCTTGTCGGTCTTCATTATCTGCTCTACGTAAGTGCTCTTGCCTTTATGGTCCATCAGGGCGTTACCCCCGAAGGCTACTACCGCTGTCTTCATAAGATCCCCCTGTCTATATCTCTGCCGCCGGCCGCTATAAAGCCCGCGGCCCTCGCCGCGAGGGCATTCGTCGGAAAGACCATTACGCCTTCTTTCATAAGCTTTTTTTCCTGGTCTTTCAGACCCTGCGGGTCCCGCTCCGTGCCGCACACGTGCGCGACGAAGGCGATTGAGCGTCCCTTTTTCCGGGCCGAGGCCTTTGCCGTTTTTATCGCCGGCACGAGGTCCCCGGCCGGGTCGGGGCTCGCCACATGGCCGAGCACCACGTCGAAGAGTATTACTGCGACCTCCGGTTTCGCGGCTTCTCTCAGGAGCCTCTCGCTCCTGAGCGCCGCGTCGATCATCGGGTGCGGACGCCCGACCGTGAACTCCTCCTCCCCGAGATCGACGCACGTGTTGCCTACGCTGACGTTCGAGTCCTTCAGCTTGTTCTTCTTATCGAGAGGCGCGTTCGAATAAACGTCCCCGAGAGTGCGGGCGAGTATCTGCTGCGCCTCGTAGCAGAGCGTACCTCCCGAGAAAAGCCCCCGCAGGTAACGCTGGCCGCGCTTCCGCGCGCGGATATATTTCCCCGCCTGTCTCTTCCAGTCCTTCACGGGGCCGGGTGAACTTTTCTTTCCATTGCCTTTCACGAGGGCGAGCGCCGAAAACGCCGCCTCTTCCAGTGTCGATACGAGCTTTATATTTTCGTCGCCGGGCGGGCGCAGATCGTGCCCGAGGAAGCATACGACTGCGGGCTTTCTGGTCTCCCCGATAGCTGCAAGTATCTTTTCCGCTACCTTCTTCGAAGGAGGCTTCGAGACTACGAGCAGAACCTTCGTATCATTATCGCCGCCCAGTATTCTGAGAGCGTCGAGCGTCGTTATCCCGCCCACTTCCCCCGACAGGTCCCTTCCCCCGACACCTATAGCGTGTGTTATGCCCGTGCCCCAGTTGCTCAAGAGGCTCGTCACCTCCTGCATGCCCGTCCCGGCGGCGGCGACTACGCCTATCGGGCCTTTGTTCACCACGTTCGCGAACCCGAGCCCCGTGCCGTTTATTATCGCCGTGCCGCAGCCCGGACCCATTACAAGAAGCCCGCGCCCGGACGCCCTTCTCTTTAGCTCTATTTCTTCTTCTATCGTCACGTTGTCGCTGAACAGGAAAGTGTGTAGCCCCTTTTCTATGGCCTTCGAGCATTCCAGCTTCGCGTATTCGCCCGGCACCGAAATGAGGGCGATATTCGCGCCCGGAAAGATATTTAGCGCAGAGTCGAGGCCCTTCACCGCCTCTGCCGCCCCTGCCCTGGAAACGCCCGCCGGTGTAATAAGTGAATCGAGCATGTCTATCGCCCCGCGCGCTTTTGATTCCGATTCGGCGTCGACTGCCACTATGAGGTCGTTCGCGTTCGCCCCATCCGGGGCCTCCGCTATGAGCCCCGCATCCCTGAGCATTTTCAGATTGGCTTCTGTCGCCATTATCGCCGAGGCTTTCCTGATGCCGGGGAGAGCGGAGAGCTTCCTGCTTAGCTGCATGAGCTTTAGCGAGTCCTGGTAATGATTCTTTTTAATTATGCTGGCTGTCGCCATAATTGTTCCCTTATCAATATCTAATCCGTCCCGCGTACTCCATGCCGCCCTCTCAGGCCGCAAGCCTGTATCTCTGCCCGTACGCCGCGACCGCTTTTACGAAACATTCGTAAGGCGCCCTCACTATCCCCGCCCCTATCTGCCCCGCGCCCGAGCTCTTGTGTACGACGGCGCTGTTTATGCTGGGCAGTATCCCCGTCTCGACGACTTTCCTGAGGTCTATGCCCGTGGGCGTACCCTCGAAGTCGAGCGCGGGTATTCCGAACTTCGGGTTTTTTAGCGTCGTTATAAGCTGCATTCTCCTCGTGATGCTTATTGATTCCCGGACTCCCCCGCCCGCGAACGCGGCCATCGAAGGAGATGCGGCTATGGCAAAGCCGCCCAGGCCCATGGTCTCGATTATGGAGCTGTCCCCGATGTCGGGAGCGCCGTCCCCGGGGCCGTATCCCGGATTGTAGAGCGCGTCGAGCAGGTAGGGCGCCGGGGCTGTGAACCACGTGTCGCCGAGCCCGCTTACCCTTATGCCGAAATCGGTCCCGTTCCTGGACATGGCCGTAACTATGGTCGAGTCCCCGATGCCGTGCGCCGCGTCCATGGCGAGCTTGCACGCGGTCATGCTGACGTTGAGGAAGAAGTGGCTGTTTCCCGCTATGAACCTGTAAGCCTCGAGCGCCCTCTCGCGGGGAAGGTCGAGCTTAAAGAGGGTCTCGCCGATTATCTTGAGTAATATGTTCGTCGACGCCGCATGTCTGTTGTGGCACTCGTCTCCCATCTGTATGCCCTGGGCGAGTATGCTCCACACGGGTATCCCTCCCGTCACGCGGAGGGCCTTTTTCATCACGGGGGCGAACACGTCCCTCATCCACCTGAGCCGCTTTATCGTCTCTTCCCCTACGGAGCCGAACCAGAGGACTTTCCCTCCGCCCTCGTTGAACGTCGAATAAGCGGTTCTGCCGTGAGTAGCGTCCCTGGTCACTATGACCGGCATCGACGCGGAAATTATTCCAGTCATCGGGCCCACGGCGTCGTGGTGGTGATTGGGAGAAAATTTTATTTTTTTCGATTTGATAAGCGCTTCCGCGCCCTTATCGTCCGGGGCGAGTCCCTCGAATATTATTGCACCCCTGACCGCCCTCCTCATCGGGTCGCACATTCTCTGCCACGTGACGGGAGGCCCCGCGTGGAGTATGGTGTCCGGCGTCATCCCCGGAACGGACGAGAGCGCGGTATCGACGTCCGACAGCACGGGCTCCGCCGACAGGAGCCGCCCCAGC
>CADEFK010000057.1 GCA_902826595.1 uncultured bacterium
AATGACGAAAGACCTGGGCGGGGCGAAGATTTACCTCAAGCGCGAGGACCTCGCGCACACGGGCGCACACAAGATAAATAACACTATAGGCCAGGCGCTCCTCGCCTCGCGCATGGGGAAAAAGAGGGTCATCGCCGAGACCGGGGCGGGACAGCACGGCGTGGCAACGGCCACGGTCGCGGCGCTCCTTGGCATGGAATGCGAGATATTCATGGGGCTTGAGGATACGAGGAGGCAGGCGCTCAATGTTACGCGCATGAAACTCCTGGGAGCGACGTTGAGGGAGGTGAGTCAAGGCACTCAGACGCTGAAAGACGCGATGAACGAGGCCATGAGGGACTGGATCACCAACGTCAGGAATACGTTTTACATAATAGGCAGCGTGGCGGGACCTCACCCCTATCCCATGATGGTCAGGGATTTCCAGTCGGTCATAGGCAGGGAGGCGAGGGAGCAGATACTGGAGAAGGAAAAGCGGCTGCCCGACCTCCTGATCGCCTGCGTAGGCGGGGGCTCGAATGCCATGGGTCTCTTCTATCCTTTTCTCGGGGATGAATCGGTGAAAATGACGGGGGTCGAAGCCGCCGGAGCCGGCATCGAATCGGGCCGTCACGCAGCGACGTTATCCAGCGGGACCGTGGGGGTTCTGCACGGAAGCAAAACATACCTGATCCAGGACGAAAACGGGCAGGTCCTGGGGACCCACTCCATAGCCCCCGGTCTCGACTACCCGGGCGTAGGCCCGGAACATTCGTATCTTAGCGATACGAAGAGGGTCACGTACGGGAACGTCACGGATTCCGAAGCCCTCGAGGGGTTCAAGTACCTGTCCCGGGTGGAGGGGATAATCCCGGCTCTCGAGTCGGCTCACGCGGTTGCCTACACGAGGAAGGTGGCTCCGGGTATGCCGAAGGACTCTGTCATAATAATATGTCTCTCCGGACGGGGCGACAAGGATATAAACGCGGTTTCCAGTATTCTTGTAACAGGTTTAAAACAGTGAATTATATAGCGGCAAATGCGATCCCGGGCAAATGAAATCCGGCGGGACTGCATGCCGTCCTGTACCTAGGCCCGTTCTTGACTTTAGTCCCGTAGGTGTTAGATTTTGTCGCATAATATTCAACTGCGGGGCGGGTTTCCTTACACATAGATTGACGGTTTAACTACGAGATGACCTTCAACAATAGCTCGGGTTCGGAAACCAACTGCTGTCAGCTGACCCTATCCTGATTCCAATTCCAAAACACATGAGCGGAATAGCCGATAAGTTCAAAGAGCTTAAAAAGAATGGCAGGATCGCTCTCGTAAATTACATTACTGCAGGCGACCCGTCGCCCGGATTGACAGCCGACCTGGTGATCAAGCTCGCGGACAGCGGAGCCGACATCATAGAGCTGGGCGTGCCGTTCTCGGACCCCATGGCTGACGGGCCGGTCATCCAGCTTGCTTCCGAAAGGGCTCTCAAAAAGGGCACTACGCTCGGGATGGTACTGGAGATAGTGAGACGGATCAGGAAAAAATCCGGGGTGCCGATAATCCTCTTCGGCTATTATAATCCTTTTTTCAAATACGGTCTGGAGAGGTTCTCCAGAGACGCCGCGCAGGCCGGGGCCGACGGGGTCCTTGTAGTCGACCTGCCTCCCGAAGAGGCCGGCGAATTCAAGGTTCACCTCGACAGGGCGGGACTCGATCTCATCTTCCTTCTCGCTCCGACGAGCACGGGCGAAAGGATCGGGCTCGTGGCTAAGAATGCAAGCGGTTTCGTGTATCTCGTTTCGGTGACGGGCATCACGGGCGTCAGGCCCGATATGGATTATTCCCTCGAAGACCTTACATCGGAGATAAGACAACACACCGGGCTCCCGGTCGGCGTGGGCTTCGGCATATCCTCGCCCGAGCAGGTCTCAAGGATCGCGGCTTACGCCGACGCCGTTATAGTGGGGAGCGCCATCGTCCGGATAATAGAAAAACACGGTGAGAATAGAGATGAATTATTTGAGGAACTCTCGGGTTTCGTGAGCGGCTTGAGCAGGGCTTGCGGCGGCGAGGGTGAAAGACCCTCCCTGAGCAGGGCTGATAAATAATGCAGAAGGAACTCAGACGGTATCTTTTTATTGGGGATTTCGATTCCTTTCTCCTCGGGCTTTTCTCTAAAAGGGGCGAGGTCATCTGGGTAAGCTCGCTCGAGGAAGCCCTTAACCAGACCGGCAATTTTTCAATAATCATGATCGAGAGCATGAATTTTACTCCCGAGCTCACAAAAGAGCTGTCCGCTCACTATCCCCAGACGCCCATGATTGTCAGTAACGGGGAACAGAAAGAGGAGCCTCCCCCGTCCGTGAGGTTCGTAGCATTCCATAAATTACTGTCCGAAGAGATCGCGCGCGAAGAAAAGCTGGCAAGGACGGACCTGAGGGTGGATGAGCTCAGGAAAGTCCACGCAAACGCCAAGAAGATGCTGATTCTGCTCCATGACCATCCGGACCCCGATTCGATCGCGAGCGCACTCGCACTGAGGGCCCTCCTCAAGAGGAATAAGCAGACCGCTATAATAGGACATCTCGGGGACAGGATATCACGCCCGGAAAACGTCGCGATGATAGAACTCCTTGAGATCGACCTGCAGGAGCTCGGCATGGAAGATTTGAAGGACTTCGATTCCATAGCCCTGCTCGACGTGCAGCCCCCGTTTTTCGGTCTGGAGCTGCCCCATGTGGACACGGTCATAGACCACCACCCCCTTGTCGGCTCATATGACGCGAGGTTCAAGGAAATCCGTACCGAGGAGGGCGCGACTTCCACTATTCTCACGAAGTATCTGAGGGCCTCTCAGACCGACATATCGGAGAGGCTCGCAACGGCCCTTCTATACGGGATAAAGACGGATACGGTCACCCTCAACAGGGACGCCGATCCCGACGACGTGGAGGCGTTCACCTTCCTCTACCCGCTTGCCAACCTCGGGTTATTGAGACGCATCGAGCGCGCCGAAGTCCCACCTTCCGAGATCAAATCCTTCGGGCAGGCCCTCGCCGATCACTGGATTGCCGACCAGATATTCTTCGTCAACGTCGGCAGGGTGGATCGGGAATACCTGATTCCGAAAATGGCCGACTTCGGCATCCAGGTAAAGGGCATCGAGTGGTCGGTCGCATTCGGCATATTGGCGAACACCCATCTGATCATATCGGTGAGGAACGTCGGTTATGTAAAGAGCGCGGGCAGGCTCGTGAGGGAACTGTTCAAGGAAATCGGGAGCGCGGGCGGGCACAGGTCCGCCGCGAAGGCGGTTATCTCTCTAAAGAAGGTAAGGAAGATAATCGGAAAGGGTTCGCAGGAAGAGATAAAAAAATGGGTTACGGATGAGTTCAGGAAGGCTGTTTCCGAAAAGCCTGACGAAGACGGACAGTAATCCCCCCGCTTAATATCAAATCCGGATATGCTTCACGCAGGTTTTTCCCGGTGTCTCAAGTTTCTCACGTCCGATCGCAGTTAATCCCGTCCCGTCGACATAGTTTGAATACGGGGGGGCTTCGGAATATAATCCAGATGCATGAGGATCGTATTCATGGGGACGCCCGGGTTCGCGGCGCCCTCCTTGAAAGCCCTGATTGAATCGGAAGACGAGGTAGTGGCCCTGGTCGCGCAGCCCGACAAGCCAAGCGGCAGGGGGCTAAAACCCTCTCGTCCTCCGACCTGCGTGATTGCCGAAGAGCACGGCATCCCGGTGCTCCAGCCTCCCGGAATAAGAACGGATGAGTTTCTGCAGGCGCTCTCGAAGCTGCGTCCGGACCTCATCTGCGTCGCCGCTTACGGAAAAATTCTCCCGAAGACGGTGCTCGAGCTTCCGCGGTTTGGCTGCTTGAATGTCCATGCGTCCCTGCTTCCGAAGTACAGGGGGGCCGCCCCTGTAAATTGGGCGCTCGCGCGCGGGGAGAGTGTCACGGGGATAACGATAATGCAGATGGACGAGGGTATGGATACCGGGGACATACTCCTTACGCGTGAAATTCCGATCGATTACGACGACACCGGCGAGACGTTATCCGAAAAGCTCTCGCATGCCGGCGCGGAGCTGCTTTTGCAGGCTATCGGAGAGCTTAAGAAAGGGGGTTTACGGCCGCTCAAACAGGACGGTTCAGCCACAACATATGCCCCGATGCTGAAAAAAGAGGACGGCAGGATAGATTGGAGGAAACCGGCCCGGGAGATAAGGAATCAGGTGAGGGGAATGCAGCCGTGGCCCGGGGCGTATACATATTCTAACGGGAAGATTATCAAGATCTATAAAGCGGAATTGTCGGAGGGGGAGGGGGCATCCGGTGAGGTTCTAACTGCTGGTCAGGGAATTCTGCGAGTCATGACGGGAGAAGGAGCGCTCGATATTCTGGAGCTCCAGATGGAGGGAGGGAAGAGGCTCGACGCAAAGGCGTTTATTTCGGGGAGGAAGATCAATCCTGGCGCCGTGCTCGGATAGAAATACCGGGCCGCTTTTCGAATTATATCTGTCCGTGCAGGATTTTTGCCAAAAAAAGACGCTATGGTAGTATATGAACCCTTATGTTGCATGTGCTAACAGGCTCTCATAAGGGCAGGAAACTCAAAGTCCCGAAGGGACAGACTATCCGTCCTACGACGAGCAGGGTGAAGAAATCGATATTCGACAGGCTGGGGGATATTTCCGGTCTCGGGATATTGGATATATTCGCTGGATCGGGGGGGTTGGGGATAGAGTCTCTCAGCCGCGGGGCCTCGCACGTCACCTTCATCGAAAAGGACCCGTCCGTATTTAAGATTCTCCTGCAGAATGTTACAGACTGCGGGTTTAGAGACCGGGCGGATTTGATTTGCGCCGGTTACGAGCAAGCGCTCAAAAATCTGAGCAGGGGGAACGAGAGTTTCGATATCATATTCATAGACCCCCCTTACAAGCTCTACGAGGTACTGAAAGTGGGGGATTTCATAGAGAGCGCCGCACCTGTGCTCGGTGATGAGGGGTTAATGGTTATCGAGCATGACCACAAGATAAACGACGCTCCGCCGGGCTTCGCCAGGTTTACCAAACCCTTCGGCGGAACCCATCTCAGTTTTTTCAGAAGGAGCGAAGAATGCGCAAAGTAGCGATATACCCCGGTTCGTTTGACCCGTTTACGAAAGGCCATCTGAATATTATCGAGAGGGGTGTAAGGGTGTTCGGTCAGGTGGTGGTGGCGGTTGCGCATAATATTTCGAAGAAAACCATATTCACGCTCGAGGAAAGGGTCGATTTGCTGAATGAGATATTCCGCGGACGTGAGGACGTCAAGGTGGCTTATTTCGAGGGTCTGCTCGTGGAATACGCAAAAAAGATGGGGACGAACGTGGTTCTGAGGGGGATGAGGACGGTATCTGATTTCGAGTACGAGCTTCAGATGGCGCTTGCTAACAAGACGCTAAGCCCCGAGCTCGAAACCGTATTTATGGTTACGGACAGCGAGTTCTCGCACATAAGCTCGTCCGTGATAAGAGAAGTGGTGTCCCTGGGCGGATCGGCGGTGAACATGGTCCCGGAGATTGTCGAAGTCAAACTCAAGGAAAAACTTGTACAAGGTAGGAGGAATTAGATTAAATGAAACTCTCTTCACGCGCGAAAAAGCTGCAGCCTTCTGCGACTCTCGCCATAACTGCCAAGGAGAAGGCCCTCAAATCACAAGGCGTCGACGTTATAGGGTTCGGGGCAGGGGAGCCCGATTTCGACAGCCCTGAAAATGTGAAGGAAGAAGCGATAAAGGCTATCAAGGCCGGGTTTACGAAATATACCGCGGTCGGAGGTATAGACGAGCTCAAGGAAGCCATAATCAATAGAATGAAGCTTGATTACGGGCTCGAATACCAGAAGCCTGAAATCATAGTGTCAAACGGCGCCAAGCATACGCTCTACAACCTTACCCAGGCCCTGTTCGAGGAAGGGGACGAGGTCATAGTGCCTGCCCCGTACTGGGTATCGTATCCGGAGCAGATAACGCTTGCCGGTGCCGACCCGGTTATTCTCGATACGAAAGAGGAAGAGGGGTTCAAGATAGACCCGGTCGAATTAAAGAAACTGATAACCCCTAAGACCAGGGCCCTGATCCTCAATTACCCTTCCAATCCGACCGGCGCTACGTATAACGAGATCGAGCTCAGGCGGATCGTGGATGTGGCGATGGAAGCCGGGCTAATAATTATTTCGGACGAGATATACGATAAGATTATTTACGACGGTATCAAGCACACGCCCGTGGCCGCGCTCGGCGAAGACGTGAAGAAAGCGACTATACTCGTGAACGGAGTGTCGAAGACATACGCGATGACCGGCTGGAGAATAGGATACGCCGCCGGGGACAAGGAAGTGATAAACGCGATGGGCAAGCTCCAGGGCCAGTCCACTTCGAATCCGACCTCTATATCTCAATGGGCGGCGCTCGAGGCTTACAGGGGCCCCCATGACATCATCGAGACGAGGACGCGGGAGTTCGAAAAGAGAAAGAATTATATAGTCGAGAGACTCAATTCCATACCGGGCATTAAATGCTTCAGCCCCCAGGGCGCTTTCTATGCGTTCCCCAATATCTCCGGGTATTTCGGCAAGCGTTATAATGGAAAGGAGATAAATAGCTCCATGGGCTTTACCGAGTTCCTGCTGGACGAAGCCAAGGTCGCCGTAGTCCCGGGAGATTCCTTCGGCTCGGACGATCACGTCAGGATATCTTTCGCCACCTCAATGGAAAATATAGTGAAGGGAATGGACAGGATCGAGGAAGCGGTCAAAAAGCTCGGCTGATCCGGCGGTCCCGGGCCGGCCCTAATATCACCCATATATCGAGTTGTAATTTGTGCGTATTATATATGCGGAGGGATTGCTCCGTTCGGGAGCTTCCGCGTAAGCTTCATGTAATGCAGAAGATAAGAGTCGGTCTGTCGATTTCCATTACCGGGATCTATTCCGTCCAGGGCAGGGAGAGTTTCCAAGGGATAAGCCTCTGGGTCTCCGATGCAAATAGAGAGGGCGGTATCTTCGTAAGGGAATACGGAAGGAAAATTCCCGTGGAGCTCGTTTATTTCGACGACGAAAGCTCGGTCGAAATCTGCAGGCTCAATACCCGGCGTCTCATTGAGGAAAGCAAGACGGACATTCTCCTGGGGCCCTATTCGAGCTCCCTCTCCCTCGCTTCTGCGGAGACAGCCGAGGAGCACGGCGTAACGCTCTGGAACCACGGCGGCTCCACGGACGAGATGGAGGAGAGGGGATTTACTTGCCTCGTAAACGCGGTTACCCCCGCGAGCAGATACGCGGAAGGGATAATAAGACTGATCAGGTCGCAGGACCCCGAAGCCCGGAAGATCGCGGCATTCAGCGCCGAAGACAGCGGATTTTCAAGGAACGTCGCCCGCGGTGCCCTTAACTGCGGGCGGGAAAACGGCTTTTCGGTGAAGGAGCTCAACTTCATCTCCGGATGCGGGGAATTCTCCGGACTCCTGGATGAAGCCATGGATTTCTCCCCGGACCTGATTCTGGGCCTGGGGCGCGCGCACGACGACCTCGCGCTTGCCGCACAAATAATGGACAGGAAGATCAGGGTAAAAGCGGTTTCGTTCATAGCCGCCTCGATCGAGCTCTTCAAGCATACGTTCGGACGAAACGCGGAAGGGTTCTTGTCGTCCGGCCAGTGGGAGAGGGGAATAGATATTTCGCCCGATACGGGACCTCCGCCGGGAGAATTTGTTAAACGGTTTAGATCCGCCTACAGAAAGGATCCCGACTATCCGGCCGCCCAGGGATACAATATCGGGCTGATCTTAAGCAAGTGTGTCGAGGACGCGGGCACCCTCGACGATAAAACGTTAAGGGCAATGGCGCGGGGCAGCGCGTTTAAAACATTCTACGGACTATTCGAGACCGATCGTAATGGATTCCAGACCGGTCACGAGATGGTCGTCGTGCAGTGGCAGGGCGGCAGGAAGGTTATAGTCTATCCGGAGCTTTATTCGGATGCCCCGTTTGTCTATCCGATGCGGCCCGCATATTGAATGATTTGCGGGTCGGCGCTTGTGCGGCGGCTTGTAAAAAAAACGCGGGAAGATGGATTATGTGCTGTACACTTACCCCATGAATGAGATGCACGAAAAAATATCCGCCGCCCTGGATATTACAGAAAATTGTTCATCGCTCACCGTTCTGACGGGCGCTGGGATTTCCGCCGAGAGCGGCGTCCCGACGTTCAGGGGCAAGGAGGGGCTCTGGAGGAATTTCAGGTCAGAGGACCTCGCGACCCCGGAAGCGTTCTGGAACAACCCCAGGCTCGTATGGGAATGGTACGACTGGAGAAGGAGCGCCGCCAGGGACGCAAAGCCTAACCCTGGGCACTTTGCACTCGCGGAGCTTGAAGATCAGAAGAAGAACTTCACCCTTATCACCCAGAATATAGACGGGCTTCATCAGATGGCGGGCAGCAGGAACATCATAGAGATGCACGGCAACATATGGCAGATAAGGTGTACGAAATGCGGGGACGTTCAGCAGAGCCACAAGGTCCCGCTAGACGAGATACCGCCCAGGTGCGGTCTTTGCGGTGAGATAGGGAGGCCCAACGTGGTATGGTTCGGGGAGATAATCCCCATGCAGGTGATAGACCGCTCGCTTAAAGCGATTGAGGAGTGCGAGGTGATGCTCATCGTTGGCACGTCGGGTATTGTAGAGCCTGCGGCGTCGATGGGTCTTGTCGCGAAGCAGACCGGTAAGACCGTCATCGAGATAAACCTCGAGTATACGCCCAACTCTCCCCTCTTCGACCTGACTATACTCGGTAAATCCGGAGAAATACTGCCCCTGCTTTACACCTCGCGCAAGGTATTCAGTTAGTGTCACTTGCCGTTATACTTCGGCTCAGCCGCGAGCCTTGACGCTAGTGTTACCGCTGCGGTCATGCTGGACGGGTCGGCGATTCCCTTCCAGGCGATATTGAAAGCGGTTCCGTGGTCCGGCGAAGTCCTGATAATCGGCAGCCCGAGCGTCATGTTTACCCCGATATTGAATGAGACCATCTTGAACGGGATCAGCCCCTGGTCGTGATACATCGCAACTACGGCGTCCCACTTCCCCTGATTGGCGTAGTAAAACAGGGTGTCTGCCGGGAGAGGTCCCGTCACACTGATCCCGAGCTTTTTGGCTTCGGCTATCGCGGGCGATATGTGGACGATCTCCTCGTCGCCGAAGGCGCCGGACTCCCCGGCGTGGGGATTCAGGCCGCAGACGGCGAGCTTCGGATTTTTTATTTTGAATTGGTTGACGAGCGCGCGGTGCGTGATGCCTATGACCGACAGCACGCTTTCTTTTGTAATGAGCTTCGGTACTTCCCTGAGCGCGGTGTGTATCGTGACGAGCACGACTCTGAAGTTCCCTCCTTCGAACATCATTACGGCCTCGTCTGCCCCGGTCAGCTCCTTCAGCATCTCCGTGTGCCCGGGGAATTTCGACCCCGCAAGGTGGGTGGATTCCTTGCTGATGGGCGCCGTGACTATCGCGTCTATACTGCCCGAGACCGCTGCCTTTACCGCCTCCCTTATGTAAGCGAGGCTTGCCTCCCCCGCTCTCCTGTCCACCCTGCAGGGCTTGAGGTCGCCTGTCCCGTATTGGAACGTATCGAGAATCCGACAGTTCAGTCCCATGCCGATGAGGCTGGCCGCTGATTCCAGAACCTCGCGGCTCCCGTATATCACGGGCGTGCAGACGTCCGACACCTCGGCCGCGTTTATGGCTCTTACGACGATCTCGGGGCTTATCCCGTTCGGGTCGCCCATGGTGATTCCGATTTTAGGCTTGCTGCTCATACAGGGACTATTTTAAACGGGGGAGCGGGTTATGTATATAAAAGGATTGCGCGGGAGGTCACCGTTCGAACCTGAAGAGCCTCTCCGCATTCTCGGAAGTCATTTCCTCGATCTCCCCGGGCGATACGCCCCTGGTGCCGGCTATTAACTCAGCGACATATTTCACGTAGGCCGGCTCGTTCGATTTCCCCCTAAGGGGCACCGGCGCGAGGTACGGGGAGTCGGTTTCGATCAGCAGCCTGTCTCCGGGGATTTTCTTTGCCGCGTCCCTTATCTCTTCCGATTTCTTGAACGTCGCTATGCCGGAAAAAGAGATATAGAACCCCAGATCGATATACGTTCTGGCCGTCTCGTAGTTCCCAGTAAAACAGTGGATTACGCCGGTCCTCCCGGACACCCTCTCGGTCTTGAGTATGTTTATGAGATCTTGATCTGCGTCCCTGACGTGGATTACGACCGGGAGGTCTGCACGGTATGCGATGCCGATGTGCGCGGCGAATGATTTTATCTGCGCTTGCTTTTCGGATTTTAGATAGTGATAGTCGAGTCCGGTCTCGCCCACGGCCACGACCTTCCCCGCGCCCGCAAGCGTCTCTATCTCGTTAAGGACGCCGCTGTCGGCGGTGTTTGCCGCGTGCGGATGGACGCCCACAGCGGCGAATACGTTTCCGTATTTTTCCGAAATCGATACCGTCTCGCGGGACGATTCCAGGTCAGACGATATGGCTATGATTTTCCCTATCCCGTTCTCCCCCGCCCTCGCGAGAGCGCCCGGGAGGTCCTCGAGTGAATCAAGATGGGCGTGGGTATCAATGAGCATTACTTCTTTGTCTTGTCCTTTATCAGAGTCAGGGCGTGAACCGCGGAGTCGTTTTTACGGCCTAGTTTAATTTGTTCGCCCTTATCCTTCAGCAGGTCGGTCAATTCGTTTAAAAACTGGTTAACGTCTTTAAATGACCGGTATACGGACGCGAACCTCACGTACGCGACTTCGTCTATCTCGTACAGTTTGTTAATCACTCTTTCCCCTATTTCGCTGCTTTCGACTTCCCTGTCGCCTCTTTCATGAATCTCTCTTTCAAGGTCGGAGACGAAGTTCTCTATGACCTCCATGCTTATAGGCCGTTTTTCGCACGCCTTGATCATGCCGGCGATTATCTTGCTGCGGTCAAACGGCTCCCTCACCCCGCCTTTCTTGATGACGAGGAGCTCCATCTCCTCGACCCTCTCGTACGTCGTGAACCGGCTTTTGCAGTTCAGGCACTCCCGGCGTCTCCTGATCGACGTGTCTTCCTTTGCGAGACGCGAGTCTATTACCTTACTCTCGAGACTTGTGCAGAAAGGGCATTTCATTTAGATGAGCCTGTGTCTGTAAACGGGGAATTGGCTGCAAAGCCCCCGGACGTCGTCCTTGATTCTCGAAAGTGTTTTCTCGTTGCCCGGGTTGTTTAATGCCTCTTTTATGAAATCGGCTATTATTTCTATCTCCTTCTCTTTCATCCCTCTCGTGGTGACGGCGGGTGTTCCTATCCTGATCCCGCTCGTTACGGCGGGCGGGCGGGGGTCAAACGGTATGGCGTTCTTGTTTACCGTTATTCCGGCCTGCTCGAGCGTCTCCTCCGCTATCTTTCCGGTAAGCTCCGTCTCTCTCAGGTCCACGAGCACGAGATGGGTATCGGTGCCGCCCGAGACCAGTTTCAGACCCATTCCCGTCAGGCATTCGCCGAGTTTTTTCGAGTTCATGACGATCTGCCGCTGATAATCCTTAAAACCCGGCTCGAGCGCTTCTTTAAAAGCGACAGCCTTAGCCGCGATGACGTGCATTAGAGGGCCCCCCTGCGTGCCCGGGAACACCCTGCTGTTGACCTGTTTTTCCTGGCTTTCCTTCATCATTACCATGCCGCCCCTGGGCCCTCTCAGGGTCTTGTGAGTGGTCGTAGTTACGAAGTCGCAATGGGGCACGGGGTTTGAATAGAGCCCTGCCACCACGAGTCCCGCCGGGTGAGCGATATCCGCCATCAGAAGGGCGCCCGATTCGTCGGCAATTTCCCTGAATTTCGCGAAGTCGATGTCCCTTGGATACGCGCTCCATCCTGCGACTATAAGCTTGGGCCTGTGCTCGAGGGCCAGTCTCCGTACTTCACTGTAGTCGATCAAGTTCGTATCCTCGGTGACTCCGTACGGTACGATGTTGTATAGTTTCCCGGAGAAATTTACGGGGCTCCCGTGAGTGAGGTGTCCTCCGTGCGCGAGGTTCATCCCGAGTATGGTGTCCCCCGGCTCGAGACATGCGAAGTAAACGGACATATTGGCCTGAGCGCCCGAGTGGGGCTGCACGTTCACCGCATCGCATCCGAAAAGCGCCTTTGCCCGGTCCCTTGCCAGGTTCTCGGCGATGTCCACAAACTCGCACCCGCCGTAGTACCTCTTGCCGGGCAGACCCTCCGCATACTTGTTCGTCAGCACCGAGCCCAGGGCTTCCAGAACCGCTTCGCTCACGTAGTTTTCGGAAGCGATGAGCTCCAGTTTATACTCCTGTCGCTCGACTTCGGACTTGATTGCGCGGTATATTTCCGGATCGGCTATTTCGAGCTTCGACATCAGTTACATACCCCCTTAATTCAAGTAAAGCCTATCCAAGATTGGACGAATTGGCAAGCCGGCCGCTCTCCACTGAAGCGGGCGGAAGCCTCAATACCTGGCGACCATGATGGAGTCTCATTTGGCATCCGCGCCAGCTTGTAATCGTATATGTAATTAATTAAGCTCAGGCGCGCGGGACATTTGGATTGCATGTGCCTGAGTATTTTATTACAATAGAGTCTGGCGCTCAGCGATTCAGAAAAAAATATATTTATATGAGTAAAATCCTGACGGGGAAGCGGCAGGTATTTCCATTGTCTGATTCGACCGAATGGGGTTTTTATTGTGAAGAGCAAATTGAAGCATCACATCGTGCCGGAGATGGGTCAAAAGCCGGCGGCGCTCGATCTCATAGAACCTATCAAAACTATCCGGGATGATGCGAGTTCCTCCGTTCCCTATAATGACGAGGGTGCAGGCGGCGAGGGGGATTTCTTTTTCGGTCTTTTGGAGAATGCGCCCGAGGCTCTTTTCAGTCTCACCCCGGAAGGCGTTATTACCTACATCAATCCCGCGTTCGAGACTCTGACGGGATGGAAGCGCGACTTGTGGACAGGCAGGCCGTTTTCCGATCTGTTCGTTAACCAGGCGGGAGTCAATGCGGCTCATGGCTGCCTTAATTTCGAGAACGGCAGCAAGAGCAGGGTTTTTGAAACGGATATCCTCGTATGCGGGGGCGGTTCCATAAGCGCCGAAGTGTCTGTTTCCTTTCGCGTTACCAGGGGTGAGTCCCCGGGCATCACCGGCTCTCTAAGGAATAACACTGACAGGAAACGTTCCGATGAGGCGCACACGCTCCAGGAAAAGCGCATCAGGTCGCTATATGAGATTTCCGCGGCGCCCGGTGTGGGAATCGATACGCAGATCAACGAGACCCTCAAGACCGGGGCGAATATGCTGGGTCTGGAGATTGCCGTAATAAGCCGTATCGCAGGAAAGTCCTATACTATTCTCCATTGTTACGATGAGAGGGGCGTCGTAAAGCAGGGTCTTGAATTCGATGTCGAGAAGACATACTGCAAGATAACACTCGCCGCCGATGACGTTGTCGCCCTTGATAACGTAGGGGAATCGGCTTACAGGAATGAAGAGTGCTACAGGAACTTCCGTCTCGAGTTCTATATAGCGGTTCCGTTAAGGAT
>CADEFK010000058.1 GCA_902826595.1 uncultured bacterium
AGATTTTCACGCTTAAACACGCGATTTTCTTAACGCAAATTCTGTAATGTCGGGAGAGAAAAAATAAAAACGGGATTGCCGCGGCTTCTGCGAAGCCTCGCAATGACAAAGTAGAAAATGGCGAATGGCAGCGTTTCCAGAAAGAGCAATAAATCCATTCTATATCTGGCACTCCTGTGCCTTCTTATTTTCCTGATTCAGTCTTATTACCAACACATATATCCGAACCAGAGGGAAATCACTAAAACCGAAGGCGGGATATACGTCGAGATAGACGACGGGCGCTCTTCCGTCGTGAAGGCCGCCGCAGGGTCGGAGGATATTGACGAAATCAGGTATATATACAATATCGGTAATGAGTTAAAGAATGGTGATAAAGTAATACTTGAAGACGGAGAAAATGCCCGGACAGTCAGGATCAGCGGGATCAAGAGCATTTCGCTGGGCATACCGATCGGTATAAATTCCGCAGCCGCCGAAGACCTCGAAGCGCTGCCGGGCATAGGAGAGAAGCTCGCCCTAAGGATCGCCGCCTACAGAAACGAGCACGGAAGATTTAGAGACCCGGGCGACCTTCTCGAAGTCAACGGGATGGGCGGGAAGAAGCTGGAGAAGATAAAACCTTATATAAGCCTGGATTAGTGCTTGAGCAGGAAATCTATTTCCGTTTCCGTCTCGCTGTTCCTCACGCCCCCCAATTCCCTGTAGTACATACCGGAGTCCTCGACCTCCTGACCGTCGATAACGACCCTGTCTCGTATCGAATCTATCACGTTGTCACGGAGGGAATCGAGACTGTAGGGGATGTACCCATAGGGGGTCGATACCATTTTGATGCCGGCCGGCTGCTTGAACACCCCGCCCGGGTATTTTACGAGTGCGTCTTCCATGTAATCGATCCATATGGGGAGGGCTGCGGCCGATCCCGCCTCCTTTCTTCCCAACGGCTTGTGATCGTCCCTGCCGACCCATACCGCCGTCGTTATCTTGGGGCTGAACCCGACGAACCACGCGTCGGTGTAGTCGTTCGATGTCCCGGTTTTGCCCGCGACGGGCGCAAGCGACGTGAGCTTGAGGGCCTTCATCCCGGTGCCCTCTTTCACGACGGCCTGGAGCAGGTCGGTCATAATAAACGCGGTATCGGGCGACAGGGTCCCCCTGGAACTGCCCGCGGACGTGAAATCGACCGACTGCTCCCTTACGAGCTCCAGGAATTCCTCCGGCGTAAGGAATGCGTACTTGTCGGCGCTGGCGGATATGCCGGTCTTATCCGTAAGCACTTCTTCCTTGATGTATTCGGGCGACTCGGCAGGCTCCCTCCCCTTCTTCTCGGCTAACTCTTTTAGTATCCTGAGCCTCGCGTCCTCCCTTTCGGCCTTGAGCGACTCTTCCTTCGACATGAATTTCCCGCCTGTGTTGTCCTCTACAATTTTTCCGTTCCTGTCATAGATGCGTAAAATGAACTGCGGCTCCACGAGCTTGCCGCCGGTGGCGAATACGTTGAACGCCCTGGCCATCTCCAGCACGGTCACATCGGAGCCGCCCAGGGCCAGGGAGGGATAAGGCTCGAGCTTGGAAGTGAATCCGAAATTCTTCGCGTATTTGGCTACGTACCGGGGATCGATATCCATTATAAGCCTGATGCTGGCGAGGTTCCTCGACTTGGCGAGCGCCCTCCTGAGCACCATCGGTCCTTCGTAGTTCCCGTCGTAGTTCTGGGGCGCCCAGTCCTTAACGACCACTGGCATGTCGTATAATATCGACGTCTCGCTGTACCCCTTGTCTATCGCCGCCGAATACAGGATGGGCTTGAAGGACGAGCCCGGCTGCCTGAGCGCCTGGGTAGTCCTGTTGAACTGAGAGAGAGCGAAATCATAGCCCCCGATGAGCGCCCTGATCCTGCCGTTAGATTCCATCGATATGAGGGCCGCCTGCGACACCGGCAGATAAACTAGCGAGAAATAATATTTACCGTCCTCCGTCTTTTCGGCTTCGACTTTTACGACGTCGCCCGCCTTGAGCTCCACCGGGGAGAGGCTCGTGCCTTCATAGCCGTCGGCGGGGGCGAGCTTTTTCGAATACGGAGAGGCGATGCCGGGGACCGCTGTGCCGAAAGGCGCGCTTACGGCGAATTTCAGCACCCCGTCCACGCCGCCTGCTTTTACCGCCGCCGTGTATAACGGCTTGTCCGAGTCCTTCGTCTTGTCGTCTTTAGTCACTTTGGTGATGACCGCGTCGTACGTCCCTCCAAGCTCCACTCCCTTTACGCCCTGCTCCCGGGTGAACTTCTTTATCTCGCTCTCGCCCGACAGGTGTTTTGAGACGAAGCGGTGCCCGTGCCTGGAATCGAGGCTCATAACCCCCCTCTTGAGCGCCCACTGGGCCTCGAGGTTGAGATCGACGTCGAGCGTGGTGAATACGGTATATCCGCCGTTTAAGAAATCCTTCACTCCCACCTTGTCCTGTAGGTACCTTCTCACGTGCTCGACGAAATAGGGCGCGAGGTCGCTGTTGACCCTCCGTCTCGGGACTATCTCTATTTTCCGGTCTATCGCGTCGAACCTCTGGTCCCTCGTTATGAATCCCGCTTCCTCCATTTTGCTGAGGACGAGCTTCTGTCTTTCAAACGCCCTCTCGGGGTGTTTCCGGGGGGAGTAGTACTCGGGTTTTTTGGGAAGCCCCGCGAGGAGCGCGGCCTCCGCAAGGTCGATGTCCCCGGCGGACTTGCCGAAATAGTTCATGCTCGCCGCCTCGATTCCGTAAGTGCCGTCGGCCAGATAGATGTGGTTCAGGTAGAGATATAGTATTTCTTCCTTGGAGAGGTTGTTCTCTATCCTGTGCGCAAGTATCGCTTCTTTTATCTTTCTGGACAGCGTCCTTTCGGGCGTGAGTATTATGTTCTTGATCACCTGCTGAGTTATGGTGCTCGCCCCCCTCACCCAGTCGCCTTCCTGAATGTTCTCGAGCACGGCGCCCAGGATGCTTTTTATGTCGACGCCCTCGTGCTCGAAAAACCGCCTGTCCTCGACGGCTATGAACGCGTCCCTCACATGCGGGGGGATGTCCTCGTAAGCGATGAGCTTCCGCCTCTCGGCGGCGAACTCGGCGACGAGGGTGCCGTCCGAGGAATACACCTCCGTAATCAGCTTGGGTTTATATCCGGTAATCGCCCTGAAATTGGGGAGGTCCCTGGAGTAGTAGAGGTAGGCTACGTACAACGTCAGCGCGCCCGACGCGGCGAGAAAAAGAAACGCTACCAGAAGGAAGGCCAGGAGTTTGCTTTTTTTGGGTTTGGATTTAAATTTAACCTTCTTTTTCTTGGCCATTAAGTTGTGCCGGGTCCCTTCATCGCGTATAAATTGTTGACTTTTGGAGAATCAAAGTTAATTATACCTGAGTTAGAATCATTAAATAAATCAAATTTCGGTCAAGGCAGACAGATGGAAGCAGACGGTGAAACCCTCGATCTTTACATAAAGAAGATACAAGACCAGGAGCTAAAGGGGCTGCTCCTTAAACTCAAGAACGAGCTCAGAAGACAGGACGCCTCGTGGGAAGCGGTCAGGACGATACTCGTGACCCTGTACGGGAAAAACAGCGGCGTCTTCAGCGAAGTCGCGCCCCTTATAATTAAATAAGAACGTTCGCGAAATCACGCCGTAATAACTTCATAATCATCAGCCCGGAAAAAAATGAGCGAGAGAGTAGTAGATAACATCCTGGACCTCATCGGCGGAACGCCGATTATAAAACTCAAGAACGTAGTCCCGGAAGGCTCCGCAGCCGTATGGGCGAAACTGGAGAACCTGAACCCGGCCGGGAGCGTCAAGGAAAGGATTTGCCTCAGGATGATCGAGGCCGCGGAGAGCTCGGGGGCGATTGAGCCCGGAGAGAGCGTTATAATAGAGCCTACGAGCGGCAACACCGGGATCGGGCTCGCCCTCGTATGCGCTGTGAAGGGATACAGACTGATACTCACGATGCCCGACGATATGAGCCTCGAGCGGAGGCAGATCCTCACCGCCTACGGGGCCGAGCTCGTGCTTACGCCCGCCTCGGAGCAGATGGCGGGGGCGCTCAGGAGGGCCGAGGAGCTGTTAAAGGAGAATCCCGGCTCTTTCATGCCGCAGCAATTCCGGAACAGGGAGAACCCGGCGACCCACAGGGAATACACGGGGCCGGAGATACTGGAGCAGATGGAAGGCGGAATCGACGCATTCGTCGCGGGCGTCGGCACCGGAGGGACTGTAACCGGGGTAGGCGAAATACTGAGGAGGGCTTTCCCCGGAATATACATCGCCGCCGTCGAGCCCGAGGAATCGGCGGTACTCTCGGGCGGAAAGCCCCATGTCCACGACATACAGGGAATAGGCGCGGGATTCATCCCCGATATACTCAACGGGGAAATATTCGACGAGGTCATCAGGATAAGCGGCAAAGAGGCGAAAAGCTTCACCAGGGAGCTGGCGGTGAGGGAGGGACTGCTGGTCGGGATTTCGGCCGGGGCGGCAGGGGCCGCGGCCCTGAAAGTCGCAAAAAAACTGGGTAAAGGCAAGAACGTAGTTACGATATTTTGCGATACCGGGGAGAGGTATTTGAGCACCGGACTTTTCGACAACGCATGAAACTCGTTATAGACTTTGTAATTATCCTCTATAATTACCGAATCTAAGTTGAAAAGCCCGGGCTCGTGTGCTATCCTTTTCAAGCATAGTCTTTATTAATTTCAAATAAAATGAGGTAAAAGTGAACAGCCAGTTATTTAAGAACTTGGTGTTATGGTTAGTCATATTCGTCGCCATCATCGCCCTTTACCAATTGGTACATACACCCAAGACAAATATCCAGGAAATACCGTACAGCGATTTCCTTTCGAACGTTGAAAAGGGAGAGGTCAAGGACCTGGAATTCAAGGGCGAGGAGATCAAGGGTCAATACACGAACCCCGTCGGGGACCAGGCCGTGGAAGGTTTTAAAACCATGGGGCCCGCGAACGACGATCTGATAGCTAAGCTCGAAAAGAAGGGAATAACCTTCAAATTCAGCACCGACAAAGAAGGGTCGCTCACGCACATGCTGTTAAACTGGGCGCCGCTCGTGCTTCTGATCGTGATAATGGTCATTTTCATGAGGCAGCTCCAGGCGGGCGGCACGAAAGCGATGTCGTTCGGCAAGAACAAGGCCAGGATGCTTACCGAGAACCAGAACAAGATTACATTCAAGGACGTAGCCGGCATCGACGAGGCGAAGGAAGAGGTTCAGGAGATTGTCGAGTTCCTGAAGAGCCCCAAGAAATTCACGAAGCTCGGCGGAAGGATCCCGAAAGGCATCCTGCTCGTCGGCCCCCCGGGTACAGGTAAGACCCTCCTCGCGAAGGCCATAGCAGGAGAAGCCGGAGTGCCGTTCTTCATAATAAGCGGCAGCGACTTCGTGGAAATGTTCGTGGGCGTAGGCGCGTCCAGAGTAAGGGACCTATTCGTTCAGGCCAAGCGCCACGCGCCGTGCATCATCTTCGTCGACGAGCTCGACGCAGTAGGCAGACACCGCGGAGCGGGTCTCGGCGGCGGACACGACGAAAGGGAGCAGACTCTTAACCAACTGCTCGTCGAAATGGACGGCTTCGAATCGAACGAAGGAATAATATTGATGGCGGCGACCAACCGTCCGGACGTTCTCGACCCCGCCCTTCTGAGACCGGGCAGGTTCGACAGGCAGGTCGTCGTCCCGAGGCCCGACGTGAGGGGAAGGGAAGAGATACTCAAGGTCCACTCGAAGAACACGCCGCTCGACGAGGACGTCCTGCTTGCGGTGATCGCACGCTCCACGCCAGGCTTCTCGGGAGCGGACCTCGAGAACCTCGTAAACGAAGCGGCTCTCCACGCGGCCCGGTTCGGCAGGGCTAAAATCACCATGGACGACTTCGAATACGCTAAAGACAAGGTAATCATGGGCGTCGAAAGGAAAAGCCTCATCATCAGCGACGCCGAGAAGAAAATCACGGCATACCACGAGGCCGGGCACGCCCTCGTGGCGAAGCTCACGCCCGGAACGGACCCGATACACAAGGTCACGATCATACCGAGGGGAATGGCCCTCGGGGTAACGCAGCAGCTCCCGATCGAGGACAAGTACACACTCTCCAGAACTAGCCTTAACGCCACCATCATGGTGCTGCTCGGCGGCAGGGCCGCCGAAGAGCTCGTGTTCGAGGAAAGGACGAGCGGAGCTGGGAACGACCTCGAGCGTGTTACGGAGATAGCCAGGAAGATGGTGTGCGAATGGGGTATGAGCGAAAAAGTGGGCCCTATCACATTCGGCAAGGGCGAGGAGCAGATATTCCTCGGAAAGGAGCTCTCGCGGCCCAAGGACTACAGCGAAGAGACGGCCGTCGAGATCGATAACGAAATAAGAAGGATCGTAAACGACAATTATACGAAGGCAAAAGCGGTCCTTGAAGAGAACATCGACCTGCTCCACAGACTGACCGAGGTGCTCCTTGATAAAGAGGTAATAGACGGCAAGGAGCTGGAGGAGCTCGTGAAGGATTTCAAATCGAAAGATTATTCGTCCCCCTGGGAAAGACCCGCGGGTTCCGAAGGATCGGTTGCGCTCAGGAACAGCAACAGCACTAACGACGCGTGAATTCAGATAACCGGCTTCCGTCTGTTTCTGCAAAATAGAAAGTAAAATTAAAATAATAAACTTTCCGCGACAAGAGTTTTCAATAAACCTCTTGCTATGATAAATAGAAACCGGAAAAAGGATTTCTATGCAGCAGAAAGAAGCTGAAGCTTACATTGATCCCGTCGAAAACCGTCCGGGCGGCTCGCCTCTGCCGGATTTCAAGACCTTGATATTCAAATGCGGGGCACATTCCCTGAAGCTCCATGAGAGGACCCACATCATGGGCATTCTCAACCTCACGCCCGACTCGTTCCACGACGGGGGAAAGTACGGGGACGTCGACTCCGCGCTCAGGCACGCGGGCGCGATGATAGAGGAAGGCGCCGACATAATCGATATCGGGGGAGAATCGACGAGGCCCGGGTCCTCGGGGGTAACCGAAGAGGAGGAATTGAGAAGGGTGATCCCGGTGATAAGGGAAATACGGAAGAGGTTCGATACGGCGCTTTCGATCGACACGACCAAGGAAAGGGTTGCCCGGGAAGCCCTATCCGAAGGCGTATCTATCGTGAACGACATAAGCGGGCTCACCTACTCGCGCGGTCTCGCGGAAGCGGCGTCAGGCTGCGGGGCGGGAATGGTATTGATGCACACCCCTTCACGCCCGGCGGATATGCAGTCCAAGACCGGATACGGCTCGCTGATTGACGACATACTGTTCTCCCTCGGGAGATCGGCCGGGAAAGCCGTTCAAGCGGGGGTCGGCGCCGAGAGCATAATCATCGATCCGGGATTCGGGTTCGGGAAAACAGCAGCGCAGAACCTCACGATACTTAAAAACCTCGAAAGGTTCGGGGAGTTCGGGTTCCCGGTAATGATAGGCACGTCCAATAAATCGTTCATCGCCGGGATAACCGGCGGGGGCTCCGAAGACAGGCTCCTCGGCACGGCGGCTACCCTCGCGATCGGGATAATGAACGGGGCATCCGTGGTAAGAGTGCACGACGTAGCGCAGATGAGGCCCGTCGTAAGAATGGCGGACGCGGCGGCCGGTAAAAATACCAGCGGTAAAGAAGGGTGAAGGGTGTTCGACGCCATACTCAATTATAGATACATATGGGACACGCTCGACATAATGCTGGTCGCGTTCATAATCTATTACGTGCTGAGGCTCCTCGAAGGGACGCGCGCGCTCCAGGTGCTTTTCGGCTTCGTATTACTGATCGTGCTCTACTACGTATCGCAGAGGGGTCTCTTCACCCTCAACTGGATACTCGGACAGTTCCTGGGCTCGATAATAATAATAGTCGTCATACTGTTCCAGAACGATATAAGGCGGGGGCTTGCCGCCATAGGCCGAAGGCCGTTCCTCCTGAAAATATCTATCGGAAAATCGAAAGAGCTCTTTTCGGAGGAGATAGTAAAGGCGGCGAGCTACATGGCCAACCGCCGCATCGGAGCGCTCATAGCGATTGAAAGGAACAACAGCCTTTCGGACTTCATTGAGATAGGCATGAGGATTGACGCGCTCGTGTCGAGGGAGCTGATAATAAGCATATTCAACCCGTCCTCCCCCCTCCATGACGGGGGGATAATAATAGTCGGCAACAGGATATTGTCGGCGGGCTCGTTCTTCCCGCTGGCGACGGACCCCGATCTCGAAAGGGACCTCGGTACGCGGCACAGGGCGGCGATCGGGCTGTCGCTCGAAACGGACGCCCTGGTTATCGTTGTTTCCGAGGAGACCGGGAATATATCGCTCGCCGCGGGCGGGGAAATAACGAGAGGCCTTGACGCCACGTCCCTCCAGAACCGGCTTCTAGATCTGCTCGGAATAAAACGGCCCAAAAAGAACAAGCCGGACGGTGTCGGAGGAATAATGGAAAAGGAGGAAGGTGAGAAGGCGAACACCTGATTCCCGCATGACAGACCGGACGAAAGGAACATACGGCTTGAGAGGAGACGGCAGCGGAGAAAAGCTCCCGCTCATTAAGGACGCCGGCAAGAAAGTTCTCGCGCTCCTGATCGCCCTCACTCTATGGTTCGTCGCCAACCTTCAGCACGACGTCGAGAAATATATATCCATCGATATCAACTACACCAACCTCCCGAAAGGACTCATCATCGTCAACAACCCGCCCGAGAAGCTCAATATAAGGGTGAGGGGCCCGAGGAGCCAGCTATCCCCGGTTTCGGCGAGCGACATGGTCTTTACCGTGGACCTGTCGAACATGACGACGGGCACATCCATGTTCGAGATAAGGACAGACCAGATAGTGCCGCCCCGCGACGTGCAGGTGACCGCCGTCAGCCCGTCCGAGATCAACCTCGACGTGGACAGGCTCGCGCAGAAGAAAGTCAGCGTCGAACCCGTCATAGAGCCCCCGGATACCGGTTTCGAAATCACGGGCAGTGCCCAGGTGACGCCGGAATCAGTCGTTATCAGGGGCCCGGAAAAGCTTCTCAAGAGAATCAAGAGCGTCGGGACCGACCCCGTATCGCTCAAAGGCGAGAAATCGAAATTCACGATAGAGGTTGCCATCCGCTCTCCCTACGGCCTGGTCGAGATTACCGGAGGAAAGACGGTGAAAGTTACGGTCGATATATCGGAAAAGATAATGGAGAAGGAGTTCAACAACCTCGACATCAACTTCGTCAATTTCAACGGTCTCAAGTACGAGACGGACGAGAGCATCGTGACGGAGCTTGCCTTCGAGGGCCCGTTCAGCATCATTAACAATCTCAACAGTAAGGATATAGAATTATACGTGGACGGGAGCGGCATCAGGAACTCCGGGGGCGGCAAGACGCACAAACTCACCGTCAGCGTCGATTATCCGCACAAGGACGTTCTCAGGCTCACGAAGCTGTCGCCCAAGACGATTGATGTCAAAACGAATTAGCGGGAGGATAGATTTGGAACACAGGAGAAAAAGCTTGTTCGGGACAGACGGCATACGGGGGGTAGCGAACCGCCACCCTATGACCCCCGAGATGAGCCTCAAGCTGGGAAAGGCGCTCACGTACCTGCTCAAGCGGGGCGTCATAACCCATAAACCTAAAATCGTCATCGGAAAGGACACAAGGCTTTCAGGATATATTTTCGAGCAGGCGCTCTCTTCGGGCATCGCCGCCATGGGGGCGGACGTGCTGCTCGTAGGCCCGCTGCCCACGCCCGCCATAGCCTTCATCACGCAGAGCATGAGGGCAGACGCCGGTATCGTCATATCGGCTTCTCACAACCCGTATGAGGACAACGGCATAAAGATATTCGACAGGCACGGCTTCAAGCTGCCCGACGAGGAGGAGATGAGACTCGAAGAGATGATAGAAAACGGCGGGGGAGAGCACCTGGTCGCCACGCCCGACGATATCGGGAAGGCCCACAGGATAGAAGACGCGCCGGGGCGGTACGTGGTCTTCGCCAAGAATTCCTTTCCGGGCGATCTGACCCTCGAAGGGATAAGGATAGTCCTCGACTGCGCGAACGGGGCCGCGTACAAGGTCGCGCCGACAATACTGGAAGAGCTGGGCGCAGACGTGATTACGATCGGTGTGCATCCGGACGGCAGGAATATAAATACCGAGTGCGGCTCTCTCAAACCGGAGCTGTTGAGACTAAAGGTGCTCGAGACCGGGGCCGACCTCGGTATCGCGCTCGACGGGGACGCGGACAGGGTCATATTCTCGGACGAAAGGGGCGAGATCGTGGACGGAGACAAGATCATAGCGATATGCGCGGACGAGATGATAAAGAGCGGGAAGCTCAGGGGGAATGCGGTCGTCACGACTCTCATGAGCAACATGGCGCTTGAAAATTTCATACGGAGCAAGGGCATCGACTTCTTCAGGACCGAGGTCGGAGACAGGTACGTGGTAGAGGCAATGAGGGCGAAGGGCTGCAACCTCGGCGGGGAGCAGTCGGGCCACATCATATTCCTCGACCACACCACTACGGGGGACGGGACGCTCGCTGCGCTCCAGGTGCTCGCGATAATGAAAAGAGAAGGTAGAAAATTATCGGAGCTCTCCAGGATTATAGACCTCTATCCGCAGCTGCTTCTGAACGTAAAGATACGGAAGAAGAAAGAGCTCAGTAAAATAAAAGGACTCGCGGAACTCCTAGACAGGAACGAAGCCCGCCTCAAGGGGAAGGGCAGGATAAACATCAGATACTCGGGCACCGAGCCGATATCCAGAGTGATGGTCGAGGGCGAGGACGTATCTCTCATAAACGAGATAGCCAGCGAGCTAGCTGACGCGATACGGAAAGACATAGGGGCGGCCGCCTGATGCCGAGATTGAACGTGAACGTCGATCACGTCGCCACCGTGAGGCAGGCGCGGGGCGGAAACGAGCCCGACCCGGTACTGGCCGCGTACCTGGCTGAGCTCGGGGGTGCGCACGGGATAGTCGTGCACCTGCGGGAGGACCGGAGGCACATACAGGACAGGGACCTGAGGATCCTGAGAGAGACCGTGAGGACGAAGCTCAACCTGGAGATGGCCGCGACGGAAGAAATGACGGCTATCGCCCGCGAGATCAGGCCCGACATGGTCACGCTCGTTCCCGAGAAGAGAAAGGAGCTCACCACGGAGGGAGGCCTAGATGTCGCCGGGAACTTCAAAACCGTGTCGCGCGCGGTGAAAGAGCTTACAAAAGCCGGCATATTCGTGAGTCTGTTTATTGACCCTGAAGCGGAGCAGATAAAAGCATCCGGAGAGGCTGGGGCCGGGATGGTGGAGCTGCATACCGGAACCTATGCCGAAGCCGTGAGCGAGCCGACAAGGGAAGCCGAGCTGATAAAGATTAAGAAGACCGTAAAGAAGGCCGCCGGGCTAGGGATGAGAACTTCGGCCGGGCACGGGCTCAATTACGCAAACGCGGGGCCTGTCGCGCTCATTCAAGGGATCGAGGAATTAAACATTGGTCACAGTATCGTATCGCGGGCGCTGATGGTGGGGTTTGAAAACGCGGTAAGAGAGATGCTGATCGTGATCGGCTAAACATCCCCCGGCGTCACCTCACAGCCTTACAATCCAATAACCGGCTGCGAGTAAATTACCTGCTTTCCCTGCATGAAGAACAGAGGCCGTAAATCTCGAGCTTGTGGTTCTCGAGCTTGAACTCGTTTAACTTCGCTATCTGGTTCAGACACGATTCGACCTGATTGTTGGCGAATTCGTATATCTTTCCGCACTCCGTGCAGATCATGTGATGATGGTGCTCGCGCTCGTCGCGTATAGGCTCGTAGCGGGCCTTGCCGTCGCCGAAGTTACGTTCGGAGGCGATGCCGCTCTCCCTGAAGAGCTTGAGCGTCCTGTATACCGTCGCAAACCCTATATGGGGGTGCCTGCGCTTTATGTCCTCGTAAAGCTCCTCCACCGTCACGTGCTTGCCCATGTAATTGCCGAAGAACTCGTCGAAGATCACGTCCCTCTGCTTCGTGGACTTGAGCCGCTTCCTGGATATGAACTCGTTGAAAGTCTTTCTTCTGTCCATCTTCATCTGAGCTACAGGAGTCATTTGTAACGCTCCCTATGATATTGATATTAGTTATCAATAATAATCTAAAGTGAAAGGAATAGCAAGAGGTGAATCTTATTAATTGGAAATAATTACCATTAAATCCTTACGAGCCAATAAAGTCAGTGTTTCCATGATATAATCTTGATACCCTGGTCAAAATCAACTATGGACAATGCTTACTTATACCTGAATTCCCTCGGTCTCCACAAGATAAAGCCGGGGCTCGGACGGATCAAGAAGCTCCTCGAATCCCTCGGAAACCCCCAGGATAAGGCGCCGGGAACAATAGTCGGGGGCACGAACGGCAAGGGATCGGCGGCTGCGGCCATATCCTCAGTCCTCAGGGCCGCGGGCTTGAGGACAGGCGCATATACCTCCCCTCACCTGATCAGGGTAACGGAAAGGATAAAGCTGAACGGGCGGGAAATAGACAGCAGGGAGCTCGCCGATCTAATTCTCCGCGTAAAGAAAGCGGCCGAAAAAACACTAAACGGCGACCCCAGCTACTTCGAGGTGCTGACCGCCGCCGCGTTCGTATATTTCGCCGAATCCGGGGCCGATATCAGCATACTCGAGGTGGGAATGGGCGGCAGGTGGGACGCGACGAACGTAATTACCCCTCTCGTATCCGTCATTACCAACGTATCAAAAGACCACACGGAATACCTCGGCAGTACGATCGGTGAAATAGCGTCCGAGAAGGCCCGCATTATTACGCCCGGCGTCCCCGCCGTTACTGCGGCCCGGGGGAAAGCGCTCGGGGTCATAAAGGAATACGCGGCCGGGCATAAATCGCCTCTCAAGGTTTACGGGAGGGACTTCTCGTCGAGGGGACAGAATACGGACGATTTCGGTTACACGGGCAGCGCGTGGAAACTCCCGGGACTACGCTCGAACCTCAAGGGCTTATATCAGATAGAAAACCTGTCGGTCGCGATTGCGGCACTCGAAGCGCTCTCGGAATATCACGGTATTGAAATCAGGGAGGTGGACCTGAGACGCGGGCTCCTCGGCATCGACTGGCGCGGGAGACTCGAGATACTGAGAGAAGACCCCCCGCTGATACTCGACAGCGCGCACAATCCCGGAGGTGCTAAAGCGCTCGTCAAATCGCTTAAGCACATGTATCCCTCTCGTAAATTCACGTTCCTCATCGGGATGCTCGGGGACAAGGAGCACAGCCGGTTCATAAGGGAATTAACACCTATAGCCCGAAAGTTCATAGTCACGGAAATAGAGTCGGAGAGGGCGATCGGCGCGGAGGCGCTCGCGAAGAAAATCTCGAGGATATTTCCTGGCGCGGTAAGGACGGAGAAGGATTTGAGGAAGGCTTATCTGGACGTATTAAACGAGAGAAAGCCCGCCTGCATAGCGGGTTCATTGTACCTGACCGGAGCGGTCGAAGGGCTCCGCCTTCCCTGAAGGACCGTATGTGCGCTTTTCTAAACGCCGATACTGTGCTAGCC
>CADEFK010000059.1:0-7682 GCA_902826595.1 uncultured bacterium
GGAACATCTGTACCTTATATGTGAAGAGGTAAGAAGATGTTTGGACATTTCGGGCTGCCCGAGCTTTTAATAATCCTGGTGATACTGCTGCTGATATTCGGCCCAAGCAGGTTGGGCGACCTCGGCGCTTCCCTCGGCAAGGGAATAAAGGGTTTCAGAAAATCCATGAAGGACGACGAGATAGACGTTACCCCGCCCAAGGACGAGTCGAAGCAGATAAACGACCCCAACCTCGAGACAACAGGCACTCATTCCGAGAGCAAAAAGAACGTTCAGTAATTCCGTCCGCAATCGAATCCCAGAACGCGTATTCATGTATTAAACTAAGGAGATGCCGCATCGCCCCGATCTATAGGCGTGCTGCGGAGCTTCGCTAGAACCGTTCATGAGCACAGATTCTGTGCTACATCCATTCCCCGAGGGTCTTCCTCTCGAAGGGACACCTGCCGAGGCGCACGTGCTCCTCGAACTCGTGACGGAATTTTTTGACTATGGATTCGATGGGCATCGCGCACCCGTCGGCGAGCGCGCAGATAGTCGTCCCCCTCATCTGGTAGCACGCATCGAGGAGCGTATCTATGTGTTCCATCCTCCCCTTCCCTTCCTCAATGTTCGTGAGCATCTTCTCAAGCCACCAGGTGCCTTCCCTGCACTGGACGCATTGTCCGCAGGATTCGTCCCTGTAGAAGTGGGCAAGGTTCTGGGCGACCCTCACCATGCACGTGGAGTCGTCCATCACTGTGACGCCCGCCGTGCCGAGCATGGATCCGGCGGCGGCGAGGGAATCGAAGTCCATAGTTATGTTGAGCTCGTCCGCCGACAGCACGGCCGCGGAAGAGCCTCCGGGAGATACCGCCTTCACGCTCCTTCCGCCCGGTATGCCTTCGCCGTACTCGTCGATGAGGTCGCGGAGCCTGATGCCGAGGGGCAGCTCGTAGAGTCCGGGCTTGTTTACATTGCCGCAGAGCCCGTATATTTTCGTGCCGGTGTTCTTGGGAATGCCGATCGAAGAGAACCACTCGGGCCCCCTGTTTATGATGTGAGGGACGCACGCCAGCGTCTCCACGTTGTTTATGATGGTCGGACATCCGAAGAGCCCTATCTGGGCCGGGAACGGCGGCTTGGGCCTGGGCTCTCCGTTCTTTCCTTCTATGGATTCGAGTAACCCGGTCTCCTCCCCGCATATGTACGCCCCGGCCCCCCTGAAGAGCACGACGTCCAAATCGAAGCCTGAGCTGAGGATGTTCTTTCCAAGGTAACCCTTTTCGTAAGCCTCCCTGATCGCGCCCTCTATGATCCCGGCGCCGTAGGGCATTTCGCCCCTTATGTATATGTACGATTTGTGAGAATTTATCGTGTAGCAGCCGATGATGATACCTTCCAGCATCTGGTGAGGGTCGCGCTCGAGAATCTCCCTGTCCTTGAAGCTCCCGGGCTCGCTCTCGTCGGCGTTGCAGCAGAGGTATATCGGCTTCTTCGAGTCCCTCTGTATGAAACCCCACTTCACCCCTGTCGGGAATCCCGCGCCGCCCCTTCCCCTGAGACCCGCCTTTTTTATAGTCTCTATTATTTCATCAGGCTTCATCCCGAGCGCCTTCGGAAGCGCCGTATAGCCGCCCCGGGATATGTACGAGCCGATCGTGTGCGAATCAGGCACATCGACGTATGTGCGTAATATTCTCAATTCGGGCATTTCTTACCTCGGAGTGGAATTTCTGAACCCCAGTAATTTTATATGGCTTTTTAGAAGCATCAAGTTTGTGAGAGTTATAGAAGATGAAAATGATTTCTAAGGGTTGGCCAGGCAGTAGAGTAACGCAGCAATCGTAAAACCACACTATGTGTGGCCCAGGAGCGTATCGACAGTATACCTCGCGAAGGCCATGGAGCAGGTGAAAGCCGGGGAAATGGCGTTCAGTATGTGTATCGAGCCGCCGTCCCTGATTACGACGAAGTCGGTCACGAGCTTCTTCGTATCCCAGTCGACGAGCTGGGGCCGTATGCCGCTCTTGGGGGTGTCCTCGATGTCGTCAATGCCGAGCCCGGGAAGAAGCCCCCTCGCTTCTTTCAGGAGATTCCGCGCCGAATACTTCCTTATCTCCGTCAGGGCGGCGCCCCTGAAGGCATCGTTCGCGAAGAAGAGGACTCCTTCCCGGTAAAGTATCGAAAGCGACTCCAGAGAGAGGTCGTCCATGAACCCGTATTCTTCCCTGCCGAGCACGGGGATCGCCGTCGGGCCTATGTACACGTCGTCCCGGACGCTCCTCGTGAAGTGCACGCCCAGGAACGGGTTCCTCAAATCCGGCACGGGGTATATGTTCCCCCTGACGAGATACGACTTTTCCTTCTTAAGCTTCTTGTACGTGCCCTTGAACGGGAGCACCCTGTAGCTCCCGCCTATGCCGAAGGCCCCGGCGACCCTGTCGGCGAAAGTGCCGGCGGCGTTGACGAGCTTCGCAAATCTGATATTCCCCGCGCTCGTGACCGCGGTGCCCGTACCTGCGAGCGAAACGAATGAGGTCCCGAACAAGAACCTCACCCTTCCTCCTTCTTCGAGCTCCCTTTTCATTTCGCCGAGAATTTGGACGGGATCGACGACCGCCGTGTCTGGGGAATAGAGGGCTCTTTCTCTCGGCGCTGCGTGGGGCTCTATGTCGAGGAGCTCTTTCGTGTCTATTAGATACGACCTCGCGCCCGAGGAATCAGCCCTTCGCTTGAGCTCGTCGAGGGCTTCTTCTTTCTCGTCCGTGTCCGGCACGATCACCTTGCCGGTCTCTTTCAACGTGAGGCCCCTCTCCCGGCAATACTCCTTCATGAGACGGTTCCCCTCGACGCAGAACCTGGCCCTGTTCGTGCCGGGGGAGTAATAGATGCCCGCGTGGAGCACCCCGCTGTTCCTCCCGCTCGCGTGCGCGCCGAGCCCCTGCTCTTTCTCAATAATGAGAATGTCATCCGCGCCGCGACTCACGAGCTCGCGCGCTGCTGCGAGCCCGGTAATCCCCGCGCCCACGATGAGGACTTCGCATCCTTCTGCTTTATGCGTGCTCATAATCGATTTCTTCTAAACTCCTCTGCCAATCTCGCCCTGCAAAGTATAATTCCCTCCCCCTTGAAGGGGGAGGGTTCGAGTGGGGGTGCTAAATTTGTGACAACTTTCTCTTTCTCAATCCTTCTTCTTCCGCCCGACCGCCGACTTATTGATCCACTCGACGACAGTATCGACGGTGAAGGAAGGGTTCTCCATGCAGTCGTGCTTCGCTCCGGGAATGAACCTGAGCTCGGCTTTCCTGTTCCCCGCCTTCTTCAGTATGCCTAGTAGTTCATTGACCTCGTCCGCAGCGACGACGTCGTCATGCTCGCCGTGTATGAAGAGCACCGGGACCTTCACAGCCGCGATTATCTCGTTCGTTTTCGCGTTCTGCGCCTCCGGGCTCCTCATATACCACCACGTCCTGTACGAAAACATCTCGCAGTCGGAGGGGTCGAACGAAGGCCCCCACGCCCTGTACACGACGAATATCCTGTCGTTCTTAGTCTCGGACGGGTCGGGCTTGAGCACTTTTTTCGCGATCTCGTAAATGTGCTCGTAAGAAGGGATGCTCTGCCACTTGTCGAGCCTCCGCTTGTGCGAGAGCGGGAGGGACGAGGAGCACCCTTCGAGTATGATCCCTTTTACGTTTTTGTGGGCGCCGCGGACGGCGTAATATACGGTGATGTTCGCCCCGAGGCTCCAGCCGAGGACGTAGATTTTTTTGAACCCTTCCTCAGCTAAGGCGTCGATGGCCGCGTCTATGTCGCGGACGGAGTCGTCGAAGATGCCTCCCCCGAATATCTGCCCCGTGAACGCGAGCCTCGTGTTTATCGAGAGCGAGCTTATTCCTCGCTCGACGAGCGCGTTCGGCAGGAGCCTCGGCGTCCCCCTCGCCAGGAAATGCCCGAGCACTCCGTGGACGATGAGCACAATGGGCGCGTTATGGAGGTCTCTTTTGTTCCTGAATTCGCCCGAAACAAGGACTGCGTTTATCAGGAAACCGTCCGGGGCGTTAAAGTTGTAGAGCTTTCTTTGTCTGGGGACCATGTCCGGCCGTCCGTTCCGTTACCTGAATCTCTTGTCGAGCCACCTTACGATGATCTCCCCGAGTTCTTCCTCTTTGCCTTCGAACGTGTGCCCGGCGTTCACGTAAAAGGCTGAGACGTCCTGGTTCCCCGACTGTATCGCGATATCCGCGAGGCTGTGCGTCTCTTCGGGCTTGACGACCTCGTCGTACCATCCCTGGATCAGAAGGAGCGGCAGCTTTATCTTCTCCATCTTGAGGTAAACCTTCGCCGTATCCGCCTCGGGCCCCGCGAGGAACCACCAGGTCTTGTAAGTGTAGATCTCCGTGTGCCAGGGAAGATAGGTATTCCCGCGGGCTTTGTATATGAGGATCGTCCTGTCGTGCTGAGTGTTGTAGGGGTCGGGCTTCAGTATCTCCTTCGATTCCTCGTACACCTCGTCGTAGGAGGGCTCGCTACCCCACCTGCTCCACCGTTTCCTGATCGATTCGGGCATGGAGTAGGGAGTGGCGAGCGACATGACGCCTTTTATATGCGGGTAGCGCCCGGGGTCGTTCCTGAGGGAGGCGTATCTGAGCACCATGCAGGTGCCGAGGCTGTACCCGGAAATGATAATGTTCTTATACCCGAGCCCGACGAGGTAATCGACGGCGCTGTCTATCTGCGGCATAACGTCGTCGATGATCCCGTAGCCGAAGAAGAGCCCGAAGTTAGCCATGCGCGTGTTTATGGCGAGCGAGGAATACCCGGCCTCGGCGAGTATCGGGGGGAGGAACCGCTGGCTCCCGTCGAGGAAATTACCGAGGAACCCGTGGACGTGTATTATCCCGACGTCCTTCTCCGGTATCCTGTCGTCCTTGACCGTGCTGTGGTAGTAGAGGCCGTCGATCTTGCCTCCGCCCGATGGGATGGAAACGAGCTCCTGCTCCATGTATTTCATTCGTCCGTCCGTGCGCACGCAGTATGCAGTGCGAGGAGAGGATATGCCCCGCCCCGGATCAGCGCGCAAAATCGCCAGATAATCTGCAGGATTCTATTTTAGCAGAGATTGGGTTGGGAGAATAGCTCGATAATTAATCGAGGAGTAGTTCAATGGATGCAGTTCACGCAGGATCGGAGAAATAACCCCCGGGCTCGCTGATCACGGCGTCGGCGAGGCGCTTGGCGTCTTCCCACGTGGAGGATTCCCCCAGCCTGAGCACCCTTTTAGACATGGCGCCTTCGGCGAATACGGTCTTCGTCTTCGGGTCCCATATAATCTGCCAGTTGTCGCTGCCCTCCCTCCTTACCCAGCCGAAGGGAAACGTTCCAACATCGCCCACAGGTAATGCACCTCGGATGTAGAATTCGCGTCCTGAAATGCCGGCCGCATGAGTAAACTATTCGGAATCGGTTTTTTGTCAAGCCCGGCCTAGCGCACTCGCCTCACGACTTCCCTTGTGCCCATGGGGTTCGTGAAAACAATCTCGGTGAAGCCGCACTGCTTCATCCGCTCCATGGCAGTCCTGCCGTCGGAAACGGTGAGCAGGAAGGGAGCGATGAAAGACTTCTGGAACGGGCAGTTCAGGCAGGAGAAAACGATTACCTCGTTAAGCTCGCCCCTCGATGAAATCTGTATTGTCGGATAATTCTTCTGGTAGTCCTTACTCCAGTCGTTAATGCATACGAGCCTGTTCGGGTCGGGGAATACGCGCGGCACGTCGACTACTATAGCTTCCGTCCCTCTCATCCCTTTGAACACAGCCTGCGTGAAGCCGCATTCGTGGAGCCTGGTGAGCCCCGTCTTGCCCCTGTACTCCGACTCGAGAAACGGCTTTACATAATGCTCATCGAGGCTGCAGTCAGGACAGCTGAATACCGCGATCTCGTTGTACTGCCCCCGCGTCGTGACCTCGATGTCAGCCTTCTGCCCCTTGTAGAGCATTGTCCACTGCTCGGCGCAGTAGAGGCGCTGGGGCTCGGGCTCGACGTCCTCTTCCTCCACTTCGAGGGCGTCTTCCATCGTCTCGACCTGATCAGGGCTGACGGCGTCCGATTGAGTGCGGGTATCTGCCGCTTGACTATACGGCGAGCCGGTAATCCCGTAAACCAGAGCCATTGAAAAGATTAACAGCGCAATAAGGGTGAAGTGCCTCATTCCGGTCATCCTCCTCTGTTTTACTTATTTTACAGCAATTCGAGGATATATGGAATACCTTTAGTAATACATTAATTTCGTCATAAAAACGTCGGGAGATATTGAGTAGTTGATTGGGCCAAAAAGCGGTTTCCAGGCTGCTTATTATCGGTACCGGACGGTAAGGCTCAGCCTGCCCCCTCGTTAAACTCCCTCAAATCCCTCTCGATTTCCTTGGACTCCGCCCTGAACTCTTCGAGCCCGGGGATCGTTCGACGCTCATCCCGTCCGCCCCCCTTCCCGAAAACAGGAAACCGGATGATGCAGACGCCGAAACCCAGCCACGCGCCCCAGAAGACCGCCGCCAGCAGCAGAGAGCCGAGAAAAATCATTATCGCGGCGCCAAGGAACTCGCCCGACGCTATTACCAGAGGAATGATTATCATACCCTTGAGAGTCGAGACGGTTCCGTCAAGAAGACCCCCGAACCTCCCCCCTCCGGGAGAGAGCCCTCCGCCGAGACACGCCCCCGCGAGTATGGATGCGAAGAGAGGAAACATGGGCGAGACCAGGAGGTATATGAACCCCGATACGAGCCCCGTTATCCCCGCCCGCGCGTACGATATGCCCCCCGGCCTTCCGGCGCTCGCAGCGACTGCTACCCCCGTCAGGAGCATGGGATAGAAGAACATGTATCCGAGCGGGACGTTATTCAGAAAGGCATAACCCAGGAGCAGCGTTGCCGCCCCCCACGCCCCCGAGAGCGGGACCGGAACTATGAATGATTTTATCGCGGCTTTCATTTCAGTCTCCTTCAATTATGAAATCCGGGCGGCAAGTATACGAAGGGGAGCAGTCCGAATTCCGCTCCCCTTCTTCACACCCGGCGTCAGCGGTTGTTACTTCTGAGCCTCTCTCGCGCTCGCCTTCTGCTCCTTTATCAATGCCTTTCCCTCGCCCGAATACGGTGCGGGGGCCGCGGGCGACGACAACGTATCGAGCGCGTCCCTGAGCTCGGCCTCCTGCTCCACGGTCCTCGCGCTCTTGTAAGGGCTCAGGTTGAGGTTGGATACGCTCTCGTACGCCCTCTTGAGCTTGGTGACGGCGCTGTCCCTGTCTCCCTGCTCGTAAGCCGTCGTCGCCTGGTAGTAATCGCCCGAGGCGTCGACCGAAATCCACCTCGCCGTCACGTCCTTGTTCTCGTTCCGGGCGACCTTGCCGCTGTCGCCGGTCACTTCGTAAAAGAGCGGGGATATCAGTCCCGCTGGCTTCTCGTTATTGAGCAGGTCCCTGAAATCGAGCGTAGCTTTACCGAGGTCCTTCTGTCCTGTCGTACCGGCAGGCACTTTCATTTTTACGAGTATGTCCCTCTCCTGCCCGCCGAAGAAGTCGCCGAGCTTTATCTCGGTAACGCCGTCCGGGGTTTTCGTGAACGTGTATCCGTAAACCTCCTCGATCTCCACACCCGGCGCAAGCCCGATCCTGATCACGGGGTCCTTCGCGACCGTGG
>CADEFK010000059.1:7782-11757 GCA_902826595.1 uncultured bacterium
ATCTCCACACCCGGCGCAAGCCCGATCCTGATCACGGGGTCCTTCGCGACCGTGGCCGCGATCTGCCCGAACTCTTTCTGGAAAATTCCGGCAAGCTGGGTCGGGGATTCTATGAAATAGTAGTTGCCCGCCCCGTGCTCGGCGAGGTTCATCATGAGGTTCTCATCGTAATCGACGCCCAACCCCATTGTGGTTATGTGTATGCCCTTCTCGGACGCCCGGCTCGCTACCCTGCCGAGCTCGCCCAGGTCCGTTATCCCCGCGTTTGCGAGCCCGTCCGAGAGGAGGATGACGCGGTTCACGTACCCGTCCCGCTTTACCCCTTCGAGCTGCTCTATGCCCCTTATTAGCCCGCCCGACAAGTTGGTCGAGTCGGTAGGATAGAGCGCGCTCACGACTGACGAGGCCTTGTCCTTATCCGTGAGCAGCTGTATCGGGTACAGAAGCTCGACGTCGGTCGAATATGCGACCACCGCGAGCCTGTCTTCCTTGCCGAGTCCCGAGATTATCTGCTTCGCCGCCTCTCGTGCGTATTCGATCTTCCCCTTGTCGCCCATCGACCCGCTCCTGTCAATCACGAGCACCAGGTTCACGGGCGTCCTCTCTTTCAATTGCGCCTCCTTCCCCTTTATCTTCAAATTGAGCATAAGCTCCCTGAGAGAGCCCGTCTCGACGTAGGGGTGGCTCAATTTGATGTCCCATGTCACGGTATCCGTATTCGAATCCGTTTTCGTACTCGTGTCTTTCTCCTTCGGCTTTGGTATTGTCGGGAACGCCGATATGTATTTGCCTCCCGCGAGCACGGCTATTATGAGAAGAAAAATTCCGATTATGACCTTGCTGTCCGGCCTCTTCATTTCTTGCCGCCTCCCTTGTTGAGATTCTTTTTAATGCTTTCCACTTCTTCCTGAATGAGCCGGGCCTCGCGCTCACGCCCCTCCCTCTCCTTTTCACCGTCAGCGGCGAAGAGCACGGTTTCTTCCGTGATCCTCTCCTCGACCTTCCTGAAAATATCAAAGGGCTCATCAATGCGAGAGCCCGAGCATCCCGTGATGTCTTCCTTCGATGCGGGCACTCCTTTCATGACGCTGATTTCCTTAAGAAGAAGCGTTCTCCTTGTCTTCGCGGCCTCTACCCTCCGCTCGAGGTCCGCATAGCGCGCCTCGTAGTCCGTGAGCTTTACCCTGTCCCCCGACTGCGTAAGGGCGAGATTCCTCTCCTTCTCTTCGAGCGTCCTCTTTTTTCTTACGGCCTCGACCGCGTTCTCGTCCATATTCCTCTTCACGTAGTCCTCCGCCCTCTCCCGCCAGTACTCCGCCTGCTCCCCGAGCCTCTTTAAGAGCTTCTCCTGCTCGTCTATCCTGAACCTGAGAGCGCCGATCTTCACCCTCGCCCTTTCGAGCCCCTCTTCCATCTCCTCAACGGCCTGGTTCAGTATCTTCTCCGGGTCCTCCGCCCTCGACACCCAGTCGTTTAACTGGGACTTCACGATAAGCCCCATTCGTTTTTTCAATCCCATGACAGTTCTCCTTACTGCGGATTTAGGGATTATTACGAACGGGGGGGAGGAAAGTTCTTGAGGAGTTGTATGTATTTCTCTTTAATCAGTCATTCTGAACTTGTTTCAGAATCTATCCTTTATTCCCAATGCCGATTCGAAGGGAGGAATGGAAATGCGAGACCCTGACTATTTTGGTTTGATAAACGAATAAGCGGAGACTAGTTACTTCATTGGATTCAGCCAATGGCGTCCGTTTCTTCTTAATTTGGCTTCTGTAACATCGGTACGGAGTAATATTTGAGTTCGTGCCCTCAACCATGAGTGACCAATTCCTTGCTTGCTCGGAATTGTTGTTCAGAAACGTAGTTCAGGATGACATAAAAATAGATTTCGTACGCTGAGAACCGTTACTCGAAATGACATCGTAGGGGTGTACAGGTGGGACAAGCTAAAACAGGGACGTTAGTTTACAGGCGTAGGCGCGGGTCCGGGCGTGGGGCTTGCGATGCCGAGTTTATGCACGGACTTCTGCCTGATCGCCGTTATCTTGCTCTCGGCGAACGAGCTTTCTTCCGGCGAAACCTCGCGGAGCTGCGTGTAGTTCACGACGGCCAGGTCGAGTTTCCCCTGCTTCTCGTAGCACTCGGCGAGCGACCTGTAGGACTGAGCGCGCACGTACCCGGGCGGCTCGGGCGTGGATTGCAGGAGCGTCTCGTTCGTTTTGATTGAAGCATCGCAGTCCCCTTCCGTCTGCTGCCTGAGCGCGAGGCGGAGCTGGCCGCTGTAGTCGTTCGCTGTGCCGGCCGATAACGATTCAGTTTGCGTCATGGGCCGTGCGGGCAGTGATTTTTTGGCCGCCGCTTCGGAGAGCGCTTCTTCCTTAACGTCCGGGTATCCTTCCGTCACGGCAGCGTCACGCGCTTCGTCGGAGAGTGAATATACATCGGCCGGAGGAGCCGCCGGCATACCCTCGTCAGCCGCCCCTCTCTCGCTCATTGCGGGTGAAGATTCGGCCTCAACCGGATATTCCCGCCTCATCTCGGGCGCGGCCTGCCCTGCCGTATCCATGCTGCTGTCCTTTGCCTTCATCTTCCGCGCCATTACGTCGCGGGAGACAGTATCCATGTAATCCCCGCCGCCCTGTCCGTAATAGAACCAGACCATGAGCGCTACGGCGGTCGTGAGGGCAGGGATCAATATCGGAGAAAGAGGAAGCCTCTTCCAGAAGGGGCGCCTCTCGCGGGCTACGCTGTCACGGGCCGCCTTCGACAGCCTGGAGACGACCTCGCGCGAGGGCTCGGGCAGGACCGATTCCTCAGTCACGGACCTCCTTATCTCGGCATACTCCTCGAATTCGCGGGCGCATTCCTCGCATCCGCCGATGTGCGCGGCTATAGCCTCCCTTTCCTCGGGGTCGAGCCCGCCGTGCATGTATTCTATCAATAATTCGCTGCATCTCTCACAGTTCATTTGATCCCTTCAGACCCCTTTCGCTTTCTGTCTTTCTTCGAAATACCCGGACTCCGTGAATACCTGCCGGAGCCCCTTGTACGCATATCTCAGGCGGCTCTTCACCGTGCCGAGCGGCGACTCCGTGATAACGGATATCTCCTCGAACGAAAGCCCTTCCACTTCCCGCAATAAAAATACTTCCCTGAACTCCTCTTTCAACCCTTTCACGCCTATGTCGATAAGCTCTTTCACCTCAAGATCGAAAGCCCTCTCCTCCTGGTCCCTGTCCCCGCTCCTGACGAGGTCTATTACGACCGCGCCGCCCTCCTCCTCAACCGAAACGGGCGCGTCGAGCGAGCTGTGCCTCCTGTAGCTCTCCGTCCGGAGATAATCTATACAGTGGTTCCGCGCTATGCTGTAGAGCCACGTCGAGAACTTCTGTCCGGGGTCGTACTTCTTCCTCCGCTCTATCACCTTCATGAAGATTTCCTGGAGCAGGTCTTCGGCCTGCGCCTTCTCCGCCCCGGTCATCCTTACTATGAACCTGAGCACGCCGGCCCCGTGCCGGCCGAGGAGGAGGTCGAAGCTCCCCTCGTCGCCGTTTTGAAATTTCTGCATCGCCTCTTCGTCCGATAGTCCGCTTTTCGTATTTATTCCAAACACCGGATACCCGTCTCAGGTCACATGTGATATATGGTTAATTATACGATGGAAAAGGGAGAAAGTTTTAATGTATTCACTCCGCCGGCTTACACGCTACCCCGTGATGCCCGAACTGCCATTGCGAGCAACGATTTCGACCGAGGGAGGAATCGGTCGCCCATGGCTGATTGCAAAATGAGTCCATTAAGCACCGTATCAAAGTCACAAAAAACAAATTATGAAACGGAGCGCGGCAATCTCAAGATAAAAGAGAGATCGCCACGGCTACTTTGTAGCCTCGCGATGACAAAAAAAGAACCCCCCGAAGGAAGGTGCGCCTGTTGAAATGCTGCGCCTCTTAAAGTAGATTCGTTTATCTC
>CADEFK010000059.1:11857-13478 GCA_902826595.1 uncultured bacterium
TATATAGCGGTCACGCTCGTGTACATAGTCCTCATCGCGAGCTATGGCGATGTGCCAGAGAAAGTGACGGCGAACGCCATAAGCATGGGGATGATAGCTATCGGAATAGCGACGATCCTGCAGTCCCTCTGGAAGGGGCCGATAGGGTCCGGTTATTTCGCGTCCCCGGTCTATTCGGCCGTGTATCTCGCCCCATCGGTCCTCGCGGTCAAGGCCGGCGGGCTCCCGGCCGTGTTCGCCATGACTATATTCGCCGGAGCGGTCGAGGTCCTGGTATCGTTATTCATCAGGCGGCTGAAACCCGTTTTCCCCCCGGCAGTGTCGGGATTCATAGTGCTCGTTATCGGCATCGAGCTCGGCCTCGTGGCGCTCGGCAACCTCCTCGATGTAAAAGGTTTCGGAAAGCCTCAGTACACTGAGAACCTGTTAGTAGGGGTCATAACCATCTCTATCATCATGGGGTTCAGCATCTGGTTCAAGGGGATACTAAGGCTCCTCTGCTCGCTTTTCGGAATAGCCGCCGGTTTTATCGTCGCCGTGTTCCTCGGCATAATCCCGCCTAATTCGATCGAGCTTTTTAACACCTCGCCCGTCTTCTCGCTCCCCGATCCGGGCTACATATCCTACAGCTTCAACGCCTCGCTCATCCCCGCATTTCTCACCGCGGGAATAGCCGCGTCACTTAGGACAATCGGGGTAATCACAACGGCGGAAAAGATAAACGATTCCGACTGGAAGAAGCCCGATTACGGACCCATTAAAAAGGGCATGCTGGCAGACGGGATAGGGTGCATGCTGGGCGGCCTCATGGGCGCTCCGGGCATGAACGCGACGCCGGGAATAGTCGGGCTGTCGCAGGCCGCGGGATCGACGAGCCGCTATATGGCCTTCCCCACCGGTATTTTCCTCATTGTGCTCGCGTTCTTCCCGAAGGTCTCCGCCTTATTCCTCATGCTCCCGCTCTCCGTAGTCGGGGCGTCGCTCGTCGTGAGCGGGGCGTTCATGATCTCGGGAGGGATCGAAATAATGACGACGAGGAACCTCGACTCGAGGATGACTTACGTCGTGGGCGTGTCGCTCCTCCTCGGCATAGGGAGGAAGGTCTTCCATGGTTATTTCGACAGCTTCCCCGAATGGCTCAAGCTCATGACGGATACGACGCTCTCTCTCGCCCTCATCTCGTCGATCGCGCTCGTCCTCATTTTCAGACTCGGCATAAAGAAGAAGGACGTGCTCATGTACGATAAGTCGCTCCCGTCCTGCGATCACCTCCGTGAGCACCTGAAATCCCGCGAGAGAGAATGGAGGCTCGACGACGAGATAATAGACCACGCCGTCTCCTCGAGCGAGCAGATAATACACCATCTTACGGAGGCCAAGCTTACGCAGGGCCCTGTAAAACTTGAGGCTGCCTACGACGAGGTGTACCTCGAAATCATAATCGAGTACAAGGGGACGCTCCTCGCGCTCCCCGCGGTCGGGGCGAAGCACGCTCATTTCATGGAAGAAGACGCGTTCGTCCACGGCATAAGGGATTTCCTCACCGGGGTCTATCCCGACAGGATAGAGACCTCGGCGAAACACGAGGACGTGAAGATAAGGCTGTTCTTTAATGTGTGAG
>CADEFK010000060.1:0-1594 GCA_902826595.1 uncultured bacterium
TTTTATGATTTCTAATGCCCCCGGCAGTAGTCGGCTAACCTGACCCGGACGGATCCATGTATCCATGGTGGGCAGGTCGTATATACACGCTATGTGTGCCGCGGTCAGGCCTTCTTCTTTTTGCCTCTTTCGGACATCGGAACGTACTTACGGTCCATCTCGCCCAGGTAAATCTGCCTCGGGCGCGCTATCCTTCTCTCGGGATCTTCCAGCAGCTCTATCCACTGCGCGAGCCACCCGGGCGTACGCCCTATGGCGAAGAGCACCGTGAACATGTCTAGCGGTATCCCCATGCTCTGGTAAATGAGACCGGAATAGAAGTCCACATTCGGGTAGAGCTTGCGCTTGACGAAGTACTCGTCCTCGAGCGCTATCTTCTCGAGCTCGAGCGCTATGTCGAGGAGCGGGTTCTTGCCCGTAACTTCGAACACGTCGTATGCGATTTCCTTGATTATCTTGGCTCTCGGGTCGTAGGACTTGTAGACGCGGTGCCCGAAGCCCATGAGCCTGAACTCGCCCGATTTGGCTTTCTTTATGTATTCAGGGATGTTCTTGACCGAGCCTATCTCCTTCAGCATCTGGAGCACGCCCTCGTTGGCTCCTCCGTGGAGGGGGCCGTAGAGCGCGGCAATGGCCGCAGCCGTGGCGGAATAGGGGTCGGGGAGCGAGCTCCCGACGTTACGCATCGCGCTCGCGCTGCAGTTCTGCTCATGGTCCGCGTGGAGTATGAACAGTATGTCTATCGCCCTTTCTATGGCCGGGTTCGGCTTATACTTGAGCTCGGTCATTTTAAAAAGCATGTTGAGGAAGTTCCCGGCGTAGGAAAGGTCGTTATCGGGATATACGTAAGGCATACCGAGCGAATGACGGTATGCGAACGCCGCCATTGTCGGCATCTTCGCGATAAGCCTGTGCACTTGAATGTCGCGTATCTCCTTGTTGAATATGTCCTTGGCTTCGGGATAGAATGTCGAAAGCGCGCCTACAGTTCCGAGGAGCATCCCCATCGGGTGGGCGTCATAACGGAATCCGTCCATAAACCTCTTTATGTTCTCGTGGACTATCGTGTGGTGAATGATGTTGTGCACCCATTGGTCGTATTCCGTCTTCGTCGGAAGCTCGCCGTGCAGGAGCAGGTACGAGACTTCGAGGAAATTGCTCTTCTCGGCAAGCACCTCGATCGGGTAGCCTCTGTACTGAAGTATGCCGTTATCCCCGTCTATGAAGGTAACCCTGCTTATGCAGGCCGCGGTATTACCGAAAGCGGGGTCATAGCTCATCATGCCGAAATCGTCGTCCTTGACCTTTATCTGCTTAAGATCGGCGGCCCTTATGGTGTCGTTCTCGATCGGTATCTCGTAGTTCTTCCCCGTCCTGTTGTCTGTGATGGATAACGTGTCCTTAGCCACTGCAATTCCTCCTTGTACGCTTTTGGTTCCTGCGAGGTTTTTTAATTTTGCTTTGTTGCCAGTTCGATTTTAAGGATTATTTGTCCTAAATACGAGCGTTTGCGAACAACTAAACTTACCCTAACCCCCGAAATTATCAATATATATAAAAAATTTCGGGCGAGTGTATTAGAGCTCAGTAAATA
>CADEFK010000060.1:1604-13427 GCA_902826595.1 uncultured bacterium
GGACTGGGTCTTCGCCGCCCGCTCATCCCGGCACGGCGGCTCTGGCGGGGCGCGGTCGGGGGTCGCTTGGTCGGGACGGGTGCAAAGCAGCCGGTCAACATCCACCGGGCATTGATTCCAAGGAGTTTCCTGCCGCTGGAGCGCTCCCCGTCGTCGTATACCGAGGGGGGGTGCTTCGTCCCCATTAGCGTGAGCAGGACGGCCCACAGTGTCCAGCCGGGCCAGCCTTCGAATTGCGGCACGCGGCTCAGGAATTCGGGAAGAGCGCCTCCCGCGAATTTTTGATACTGCGCTAAGAGGGATTCGGTCCCTAAGCCGAATATCACGAGCAGGGCAATCATTACTATGGACGTTATCCTGTGGATCTTTTTCGAGAAAAGCGAATACACGATGTGTCCGCCGTCAAGCTGACCTGAGGGAATGAGGTTCAAAGCGGTTACGAATAATCCCACCCATCCCGCGAACGCCACGGGATGGAGGAAAAGGTCCTTTTCTTCGGGTATCCTGCCGAAAAATATTCCCGTGAAAAAGGTGAAGATGAGGGGCGAGCCCAGAGTGAGGCCCTGCTCTCCGGCATCCCGCGTGATGTCCACGATTGTCGAGAGTTTTATGCCGATGAGGAGGATCGGGATGCTTGCTATTATGCCCGCGAGGGGGCCCGCTATTCCTATATCGAAGAGCGCCTTCCGGGTCGAGATCGGGGATTTTATCTTGATGAATGCGCCGAACGTGCCGATAGGCGAGATTATGGGCGGAGCGGGGATGAAGTATGGCGGTGTTATATCGACCCCGTATTTCCTTCCGTAATAATAGTGCCCCATCTCGTGCGACCCCAGGATGAAGAGGAGGGCGCCCGAGAACGAAAGCGCGCTGAGGACGGTGCCTCCGAAGGAAAGACCGGTTAGGAACGTGGTGAATACAGTGAGCACAAAGAGTACTATGTGTATCTTTCCGACTTTCATTTAGGGTGTAAAAAATACCTCAGTAAACGGAAATTGAAAGCGGCCGGTCCGGGGAGCCGGTTTATTCGATCTCCAGGAGCGCCGGGTCCACGGTCTCGAGCGCCTCGACGAGGTATCTCTCGATATCTGACTTTTTCTTTATGTTGAGAATGTCGCGCCTCACTGTGCCGAGCATGTATTTATCGAGCTTTTTGCACAGATACCTGATATAGGGGACGTGCGACGGGGAAATGCTCAGCTGTCTGTACCCGAGCGCTATGAGTATGAGCGCCCCCGAGGGCGTGCCGGCGATCTCGCCGCACACGGATACGTCCATGCCCAAATGTCTTGTTTTGTAGTATATGTCGTCGAGGACGCGCAGCACCGCGGGGTGGAATTCCGAGTAAAGGTGCCCCACTACGTTCGAGTTCCTGTCGACGGCGAGTATGTACTGAATGAGGTCGTTAGTGCCGACGGATATAAAATCGATCATGTCCTTGTAGTCGTCGAGCTGGTACAGGATCGCCGGGACTTCGAGCATTATTCCGAGGGGAGGTATCTGCTTCTTGGATAGTCCCGTCTCGGATGCCGTCTGCTCTATTATCTCCCTGGCCGTCTCCACCTCCCAGAGGTTCGTAATCATGGGGAGGAGTATCCTGAAACGGTATCCCTTCTTCGACGTGGTCAGTATCGACCGTATTTGGTTCTTGAAGAGGTCGAGGTATTCCATGGAAAACCTTATGGCCCGGAGACCGAGGAGCGGGTTGTCTTCTTTCGGGAACTCGAAATACGGAAGCAGCTTGTCGGCCCCTATGTCTAGCGTGCGCACGGTAACGTAACCTTCGAACTCCCTGGCGATGTCGGTGTATATCTTCACCTGCTCCTTTATGCTGGGCCACTTGGAGTACTGGGTGAACGCGAATTCCGTGCGGAAGAGGCCCACGTCCTTTATGCCGTAATGCTTTGCGAGCTGCACGTCTATCGGGAACCCAATATTGGCCGTTATCTTCACGCCGAGCCCGTTGTGGTCGATACTCTCTTTCCCGGCCTCTTCTATAACCTCCCTCACCTTCATGAGCTTGCTATACGTGTTCTGGTACTCCGCTATCAGGCTCTCGTCGGGGTTGGAGAAGATAAACCCGGTCTTGCCGTCGACAATCACCTTCTCGCCCGACTTCAGCAGGCTGCAGATGTTGTCTATTCCCACAACGGCCGGTATGCCGAGCGACTTCGCGATAATTACCGCGTGGGAAGTCTCGCCCCCCCTCTCTATCACTACTGCGGACACTTTGTTCCTGAACAGCATGGATATGAAGGAAGGCCCTATTTCGTATGCGACGAGGATCGAGCCTTCGCGGGGCTCTGCGGCGACGCTCCTACCCTTCTTCAGCTTAACGAGGTCCTGCAATATCCTCTCGCCAATGTCCCGGAAGTCCTGGGCCTTCTCCCTCAGGTATTTATCGCTAAGCTCTTCGAACTGCTGCGCTATCGATTCGATGCCTTCGATCACCGCGAGCTCCGCGGGGATATTCTTTTCCTTTAGCTTCTGCGATATGGTGTTCCTGAGCGTCGACCCCTCGAGTATCATGAGGTGGGCCCTGAATATGTCTATCTCGGCCTTGGACAGCAGGGCCTCGGAATCGAGCGTCTTGATGAGGTCGCGGAGGTCTTCCTCCACTTCCCTGAGTGCTTTTTTAAGCCTCCCTCTTTCCACCTTGGGGCTTGCGGGCGTGAGCTCGTCGGAGCTTATCTGCTGGAAGAGGCCCCTGAATATGAATACGTTGCCTATGGCGACCCCGGTCGAAACCCCCTTTCCCTGATATGTCCTCGTCTCGTGCTTGACGATCGAAGGGGTCTTCAGGCGCTCGAGCCTGTCGGCTACTTCGAGGAGCCCCGCAAGCCTCGAAGCTATTATCTGGAACAGCGTTTCCTCCGCGGGGTTGATAAGCCTCTTGTCCCGGGTCTGGCCGACGAGGACACCGATGCACCTGTTCTGGAGGATTATCGGGACGCCGATGTAGCTCTCGTATTCCTCTTCGCCGATCTCGGGGAAATACCTGTACTTCGGGTGCTCGGACGCGGGCATTACGGTGATCGCCCTCGAGCTCTCGAACACGAGCCCCGTCAGACCCTCGTCGGGGCTGAGCGTGATCGGCGTCCTGAGGGGGTCCACGTGGAGCCCCTTGGTCGAGCGGAGCCTGAGCAGGTTCTTGTCCTTGTCCCAGAGGTAGACCGAGACCACGTCGAAATGGAGCGATCCCGCGATTTTGTTGACCACCTTTTTGAGAATGGTGTTAAGGCCCGTGGACTTATTGACCAGGTCGCTGATTTCCTGGACTATCTTCAGGTGAAAGTCGGCTCTGTCTACTGTTTTCTTGGTAATCATGAATTATTCCCGGCCCGGACACTAACATATTCGAACGGGGCGCCGTCTGCGATTCAGACGGCCCGTTCCGGGTATATTTTACACCGGACCCTGCGGTTTTTGCACGATGCCGGAAGCACTAGGCACGGCTAACGCCGGTCAGGACGCATTATTTTTCGTAATAAATACACCGGGCGGGATTTTTTGGTATATTTATCGCCTGATTTATAATACTCGTTAAAAACCCGGATGCATAATTCCCGAATAAAAATATATGTTCCTGTAACGGACGGGTCAACAATTGCAGCGGACGGGGGCGGGGGCTCGAACATGGAAGAGGGTCAAAATACGAAAGGAAGCTGAAAATGAAAATGGGTAATAACGGAAAGAAGACACTAAGGGCGGCGATAATCGGATCGGGACCGGCCGGGTTCTATACGGCCGAGCACCTGCTCAGGCAGACGGACATCGAGTTCGAGACGGATATGTTCGACAGGCTCCCGACCCCCCACGGGCTCGTGAGGTCGGGCGTGGCTCCCGACCATCAGAAGATAAAGTCGGTTACCAAGGTGTACGACAAGATCGCCTCCAATCCGAGGTTCAGGTTTTTCGGACTCGTGGAATTCGGCAGGCATATCACGCTCGAGGACTTGAGGCGGCACTACCACGTCATCATATTCGCCACGGGAGCCCAGACCGACAGGAAGCTCGGAATACCCGGCGAAGACCTCAAGGGGAGCCACACGGCTACGGAATTCGTCGCCTGGTACAACGGGCACCCCGATTACAGGCATCTCAAATTCGACCTTTCCTGTGAAAAGGCCGCGGTAATAGGGGTGGGAAACGTGGCGATCGACGTCGCTAGGATACTCTGCCGCACCGTCGAGGAGCTTCATGAAACGGACATCGCAGATTACGCCCTCGAGGCGCTCGGCAAGAGCCGCATCCGCGACGTGTACCTTCTCGGGAGAAGGGGCCCGCTTCAGGCCGCGTTTACGAATCCCGAGGTAAGGGAGCTAGGGAAGCTCTCAGGGGCGCACCCGGTGACCCTCCCCCACGAAGTAGGCCGCGACGATTTCACAATCGAGGCCGTCGAGACGAGCAAGGACCAGACCGCCGTCAACAAGATCGAGATACTGAGATCGTACTCGGACCCGAAGCATCATACGAAGAAGAAGAGGCTCCACATCAGATTCCTCGTATCTCCCGTCGAGATAGTCGGGGACGCGGAGGGACGGGTACGGGCCATGAAGCTCGCTAAAAACGAGCTCTACAGGGCGGAAGACGAAAGCGTCCGCTCCCGTCCGACCGGAGAAGTCGAGGAGCTGGAGACGGGTATCGTGTTCAGGTCCATAGGGTATCAGGGGGTCCCGCTGCCGGGCGTGCCGTTCCACGAGAAATGGGGGGTGATAGAGAACGATAAAGGGCGTGTGACGGACCCGGCTACCGGGGGTCACATGACCGGACTCTACGCGGCGGGCTGGATAAAAAGGGGCCCAACGGGCGTAATCGGAACGAACAAGCAGGACGCGGGCGAGACGGTCGAGAGCATAGTGGAAGACGCGGGCCGCGGCTCCGTTATAGAGCCCCAGGACCCGGGTCCGGAAAGTGCGCTCAGGCTCGTATCCGGCGCTCAGCCGGACTACGTCACATACGATGACTGGCTCGGGATCGACAGGCTCGAAGTAGAGAGGGGTAAGGCCTCCGGGAGACCCAGGGTGAAGTTTACGAGCGTCGAAGAGATAGTAGAGGTGTTAAAATCCGGGAAAAAGTCCGCGGACAACTCGGAACGGACATGAAATCATACATCATATGCTACTTTAGATATGTATGATATCACATTATGGCCAAAGATAATATCTTTCTCAGAGGGTCGACTTTCCTGACCCGGAGCCTCACCCTGGCCCCCTCTTCCGGGACCCTATCCGAACCCAGGCTGACAGGGGTTTCAAAGAGGTAGTCAGGGAGGTATGCGCTCGCCTTCGTATCCTGAACGGAGCTGATGACCCCTTCGATCTCCCCCCCTTCGAGCGATCTCAGGTGCTTATAGAGCCAGTATCTCTCCCTCTGCCTCTCTATGGTTCTCTTTTCGCGTATCCCGGCTTCGATGCGTGGATAGAGGTTTTCGATCTCCTCCTCCGAGTACGCGGCCTCGCCGTAGAGGAGCTCGGACACAATCTGCCTCTGCATGATAATGTCGGGATACCTCCTGATGGGCGACGTAACCTGCGTATAAACATCTATGCCGAGGGACATGTGGGGCTCCGGGTTGAGCCCGACCCTGGGGGCCCTCAGATACTTCACCACGCGCACGGGGTACAGGGGCGAGGTATCGTCGAGCGTCCTCACGTCGTCGGGTACTGGCTCGGGCTGCGAGCGGAAGATTCCGGGCACCTTGTTCTCCTTGAGGAACCTTCCCGACATCCTGTTCATGAGTATCATCATCTCGGCCACTACAACGTGGGCTATGGAGTTCATGTTGTTCTTCTCGATTTTTATACGCCCGTCCCCGTTTATCCTGATTTTAAGCTGGGGGAGCTGGACTATCAGCGCGCCCGCTTCGAGTCTGCCGCCCCTGAGGCTCTGCGCTATCTCCTTCATCCTGATCCCCGCCGGGTCGTTTTGAAAGAACTCGCTGCCTTCGGCATAGCTCATGTTCTTCCTGACCCTGACGATGGAGTTCGTGAACCTCTGGCCCCTGATGTTGTTCTCGCCGTCGAACGTTACGAAGAGCGTGAGGCTGAGCCTCTGCGTCCCCTCGACGAGGCTGAGCCTCTCCCTTACGAGCCTGAGAGGGAACATGTGTATGCGTTTTTCTGGGAGGTATATGGTCTCGCTCCGCCTGCCCGCTTCCTCGTCCGCGTCGCTCCACTTGGGCACGAGCGCGGCCACGTTCGATATATGTATTCCCACTTCCGTTCCGGCGTCAGTCTCCCTTATGGAGAGGGCGTCGTCTATGTCTTCCGTATTTTCGTCGTCGATCGAGAATATGTCGAGGTCCGTCAGGTCCTCGAAGCCCTCCGAGGGGAGGCCCCCGGCGATCAAATTGTCGGACTCTATCTCCACGCCGTCCGGAAATTCGTCCCTGATCGAGAACCTTTTCAATATCGGGTCCTCGTCTTCCCGCCACGCCCCTGCCTTGATAAGAAACTCGAGCGCCCCCTCGACGTCCCGTATGCCGATCTCAGACAGGAACGATTTCGCTTCCGGCGAACGGCCGAACTTGTCGAGGTAGGTTACGTACCCTCTCAGAAGCTCGACGTAGCCGGAAACCTCCTCAGGCACCCCGTTCGAAGGAGCGTTTCCATGGAGGACCCCTTTTGCCCAGTAAAGGGCCTTCTCGAGCTCATACTTTTTTCTTTCCTCGTTTTCCTTCTTCCTGATTATCTCCGCGGCCTCTTCCTGTGCCCTCGGCGAATAGCCTCCCTCGCCCCTCCTGAAATAAATATCGTCCTTGTCCACCGCCCAGAACAAGGCGAGCCTCTCCCTGTCGGAGACGCCGTTATCCCCGAAATAGAGAGACAGCAGCTCGTCGAACGGCACCTCGTCTTGGCTGCCTTCGTAGCACTGCCATATCGTCACGAGGTCTATATCCTGTTTCTCTACGTCGAGGTCTCTTCTCAGATCCCTGAGCTTCAATTTTTTCTCTGAAGCGGTGAATTCGCCTTCAATCCTGATGCCGCTCATGAACGCGACCTTGTCCGGGTCTATGTCCGCCTCCCTGCCCTCTTCCGAGAAAAGGGTCAGCTTGTCTCCGAGCGCGCGTATGAAAATGCCCAGCGACGGCTCCTTGCGTTTTCTGAACAGTACTACCTCGCCGGGCGTCGGAAATCTCGTTTGAGTCATGGAGGTAGTATTCTAATTGAGCGGACGGGTTTTACAAAAAATCAGGGAAAATTCTGTGATTACAAGTCGTTTAAGTGTAATGGCGGCCAGGGAAAATGGGTTCAGCGGCTTTCCCTGTATTTACGGAGCTCCCTCAGCATCCATTCGCCGGTATTTTCGGGCTCCGCCCCGGGACATATAATCAGATAAGGTTTTCCGCTTATCATGCTCTTCGTGGCGGCGTATTCGATGAACGTTTCAGTCGATGTGATTTCGTCCCGGAAGTGCTCGTATTTCTTTTTCATATGCCCGTACGCCTTCTCTCCGTCGTAGAGCTTCCCGTTCCTTTCGAACTTGCAGGCCGAAGCTCTCACGAGCCCGAGCAGGTATTCGACTTCGGGTTTCTCGGCCGGGGGGACGTCGGCGTAGGAGTACGCCGCCGGAATTGCAGCAGCGATGAGAGCGAACAGGACTATTTTTATCATGATCATGGTTTGCTTGAATTGAAACCGCATTTCACACCGGGACTCTTCATTTCTTTGTTTTCCTCAGATCGTAAATAATATAATCGGGGGTCTGCGCTACGACGGCGAAGCCCGAGTTAAGGGTATCCTTATGCTCATGGAGCGCGGTATTATAAAACTCTCACCTCTGGATATCCGATATAGAACATACGAATATTGGATGATTTCCACCCGGCGGCATCAGGACGCCGACAGGGAGGATTTATACTCCATAGCGACCTTGATGAAGTCCCTGAAGAGGGGGTGCGGGTCCCTGGGCGTGGATTTGAACTCGGGATGGAACTGGCAGCCCACGAACCAGGGGTGGTTACGGAGCTCGATCATCTCGACGAGGTTCCCGTCGGGGGAGAGCCCGCTCAGAACAAGCCCGTTTTCGTTGAGCGTATTGCGGTAGAGGTTGTTTACCTCGTATCTGTGCCTGTGCCTCTCCGATACTTCCTGTGACTTATACGCGGCCAAGGCGAGGGTGTCTTTCCTGAGGATACACGGGTAAGCGCCCAGCCTCATGGTGCCGCCCAGGTCGCTGACGCTCCTCTGTTCTTGCATAAGGTCTATTACGGGGTCGGCCACGTCGTCGCCGCACTCCCGTGAATTGGCTTTCTCTATGCCGCATACGTGCCTCGCGAACTCGACGACTGCCATCTGCATGCCGAGGCATATTCCGAAAAAGGGGACTTTCCTTTCCCTCGCGTACCGGACGGCCTCGATCTTCCCCTCGAACCCCCTTTTACCGAAACCCCCGGGGACGAGCACCCCGTGGACGTCCCGGAGAAGGGATTCCACCCCTTCGGACTCTATGTCCTCGGAGTCCACGTACTTTATCTCGACGCGGGAATCGTTGGCCATCCCCCCGTGCGAAAGGGCCTCATGGAGGCTTTTGTAGGAGTCCTTAAGGCTTATGTACTTTCCGACTACGCCAATCGTTACGTCGTGTCTGGGATTCGCGTACCTGTGCGCAATTTCCTCCCAGACGGATATATCGGGCTTCCTCGTCCACATTTTGAGGTAATCGACTATTATCTGGTCGAGCTTTTCCTGGTGGAATATCAGCGGCACTTCGTATATCGAGCCCACGTCCTTTGCCGTGATTACGGCCTCGATTTTTATATTGCAGAAGAGGGCTATTTTTTCCCTTATGTCCCTCGGCAGGAGCCTGTCCGTCCGGCAGAGGAGTATGTCGGGCTGTATTCCTATCTGGAGGAGGTCCTTCACGCTGTGCTGTGTGGGTTTGGACTTAAGCTCGCCGGCGGCCGCGAGGTAAGGCACGTATGTAAGGTGTACGAAGAGGGTGTTCTCGCGCCCGAGGTCCGTCCGGAGCTGCCTCACCGCCTCGAGGAACGGGAGGCTCTCGATGTCCCCCACCGTGCCCCCGATCTCGACTATGACGACGTCGTTGTCCCCGGCGACGTCGAGTATGCGCGCCTTTATTTCGTCAGTTATGTGAGGGATGACCTGTACCGTCTTCCCCAGATATTTCCCCTCCCTCTCCTTCGTAATAACCGAATAATAGACCTTGCCCGTGGTGAAATTATTTTTCTTGGTCAGGTTGCAGTTGGTGAAGCGCTGGTAATGCCCGAGGTCGAGGTCGGTCTCGGCGCCGTCGTCGGTCACGTAAACCTCCCCGTGCTGAAACGGGTTCATGGTCCCGGGGTCGACGTTTATGTATGGGTCGAGCTTCTGGAGAGACACCTGGAGCCCCCTGCTCTCGAGGAGCGCACCTACGGATGCGGCGGCGAGCCCCTTCCCCAGGGACGACATAACACCACCTGTCACAAATATGAATTTTGTCTTCAATTAATTCTGTCCTCAGAGAGCTGTATTGAAAATTTTAAGGCGGGACCGTCTAGGTCTTTACTAATATATTCAAAAGCGGGAAATCTTGCAAGACCGTGGATCAGAAAATTTCTCCTCCCAAGTGCGCTAGGCGAGAATAAGCATCCTCCATGCGGGAACCCGGGCGACATAATCATTGATTTAAAAGTCTTACGAGAGACTCGCAGGCGCGGGCCCTGTGGCTTATCTCATTCTTGAGCTGAGCGGGAATCTCGGCCATCGTCTTATTGTATTCCGGCAGAAAAAATACGGGGTCGTATCCAAACCCGCCTTGACCGCGGGACTCCGTCAGTATGGCCCCCTCGCAGCTCCCCTCCGCGGTTATCTCTTTCCCCTCCGGTGTCACGAGCGCGAGAAAGCACACGAACCTCGCCTTCCTGTTCCCGGCGCTCCCAAGCTCGGCGAGCAGTTTATCGATGTTCTCCCTGTCGGTCGCGCCCTCCCCAGCGTACCTTGCCGAATAGACCCCAGGCCTGCCCTGAAGCGCCTCGACCTCCAGCCCCGAATCGTCGGCGAGCGCGGGAATGCCTGCAAAGCTGGCCAGGGCGCGGGCCTTTTTGAGCGCGTTCTCACGGAACGTATCCCCGTCTTCTATTACCTCAGGCGGCGATTCGAGGTCGTACAGGGGTACTATGCTCCCGAACACGCCCCTGAGGAGCCCTTCGAATTCCCTGACTTTTCCCTTATTGCCCGTTGCGAGCACAATCATTTCAATCATGGCTGCATGTCTCTGAGATTTATTCAGCGAGGATTTCTTTCTGCCTGCCTATAAGCTCGGTTATGCCCTTTTCCGCCATTATTATGAGGGAACCGAGATCATCTTTCGAGAACGGCTTTCCCTCAGCCGTGCCCTGCACCTCTACGAGCAGCCCCGAGCCCGTCATCGCGACGTTCATATCGACCTCTGCCCTGGAGTCCTCCTCGTAATCGAGGTCGAGCGCGAGACTTCCCCCGACGATTCCGACGCTTACGGCCGCGATGAAATCGGAAACGGGGTTATCTTCGAGTATGCCTTCCCTGATGAGGTTGAGCACCGCGTCCGAAAGGGCGACGAACGCACCCGTGATGGCCGCCGTCCTCGTCCCGCCGTCGGCCTGGAGCACGTCGCAGTCTACAGTGATCGACCTCTCGCCGAGCCTGTCGAGGTCTATCACGGACCTGAGCGCCCTGCCTATTATCCTCTGTATTTCGTGTGACCTCCCCCCTATCCTCCCCCTCACGCTGTCCCTCGTTATCCTCTCCTTCGTCGAGCGCGGGAGCATGGAATACTCCGCAGTCACCCATCCCTTTCCCGTATCCTTCAGGAAAGGCGGGACCTTCTCCTCGAATGACGCCGTGCAGAGGACCTTCGTCTCACCCGTCTCTATAAGGGCGGACCCCTCCGCGTATTTCATAATCCCCCTCGTTATCTTTACGGGACGGAGTTCATCCCACTCTCTTCCGTCAGGACGTATATTCATATACCCCTCCGTCTCTATCCTTACGAATAATTTTGTACTCATGAATTTTACCATATGACAGTGTTCCGGCGCCTGCGGCAGGGTCAGGAAGAGAGACCGACGTCTCCTAAGACAATCAGCGGTATTGACATCGCTTTACGTACTCCAGTAGAGTTAATAGCAGATACAATTTCAGTAAACAGGAGGGAGTATGAGATATATTGTAATTTCATCGTTCTATCTTTTCATTTTTTCCGTATGCGCATCATTGACCGGCGCAAACCTGAATGCCGCTTTAGCGGACGATTCGCTTGACGGCAGATCTTTTTCAGTCGAGCTGACCGAAACGGGTAAGAATGAAGCAACCATGGATGAACTGATATTTAAGGACGGGACCTTCTTGTCCACCGGATGTGAAAAGTATGGCTTTACACCGTCTCAGTATGAATCGAAGTCAAAAGCGGGCGTTGTAATGTTCAAATCCACGCTCACGAGCGGTAAGGAAGGAAAGACGGAATGGGAAGGCGCAGTTACGGGAGACGGAATCTCGGGCACTATGTTCTGGACGAAGGAAGGCCAGGAACCGGTTATATACAGCTATAAAGGCGCTATAAAAAAATAGATCGCCGATACGCTTTTTTCAGGCCGTAAATTCGGTAACAATCCGGTCCTCAGTGCGGGGGCGGAATTCCTGAGCGCGCTCCCGGGAGGGTTCCTGGCGGCGATGCTGATCCCCATTCCGCTCCCTGACCTACGGAATAGTCGCGGCTCTGGGAGGGCTGCTTCTGATGACGTACAGAAAGCCTCCAGCCATCCATTAACCGCATCGTCCTTCATTAACTTCCTCTCCCCGCGCTTGTTGTCTCATATGGTCGTTCCCGCATTAGCACTCTCTC
>CADEFK010000061.1:0-11284 GCA_902826595.1 uncultured bacterium
CGCCTCCGACCATTGAATGAGGTATTATCATGTTTTTCCCCGGGTTATTGTGATATCGGCCTGCAAATGCTCGTAATGAAGCCATTATCCCATCGGTATCGAGGTTTTGTCAACAGCTGGACATGCCTCGCCGCCGCGTGCGATAATCTGTACAGCCGAAGCGGGGTTCATGTCAGAGCGTGTTAAGTCCGCATCACGGAGCGGGGGAGGCTCAATGGGGTCTCCATGATACGGGCAGGGACAGGCTGTATAATTGCCTTCGGTGTAATACGCGAAGTCACGGTGAGTGGTATATGAATCTCAGGGATTATCTGTCAGCGTTCCGCGTCAAGATCGCGCTCAAGATTACTCTCGGCGGCGTAATCGCGGCCCTTATCTGCAATTTCTTCCATCTCCCGTCGGGATTTCTAGCCCCCGTGATACTTTACATGATTATGGCAGGCTATCACGGTAAGACGTTCGAGGTCGGCGTCCAGTCGCTGATAGGGTGCCTCGTGAGCGGCATCTATTCGTTATTCATAATCTACTATTTTCTCGATTCGATTCCGGTTTACCTCATACTTGCGGCGGTATGGATATTCGGCTGTATAACTTTCATCGGTAAATATCCCATCGCCTCGGTGCTGAGCGCTATCCTGACAGCCATGAGCATGTTCGTCGCGGTTTTCGGCACGGTGGCCCAGTCAACGGCCTCCGTAGAAAATTACATGGTTCAGCTATTCGTAGCCGCGGCCGTCTCGTGGCTCGTCGACGAGATAATATGGCCACACAGGAGCGGCGGAGCACTTTATCTTACGCTGTCCACGGTATATAAAGATTATGCAGCGAGGTTCGAGTCCTATATACGAACTGAAACGCAAGAAGCGAAGGACGGGAAATTCGAATCTGCCTCCATTGATGTTTTCAATAACCTGGTCAATCTCGTCAGGCGTACCGAGCGCGAGGCTAGGGGCGTCAGCTTCCACGCGGAGCCTGTGCTTATGCTCGTCGCCTATGCCAAGAGCATTTATATCAAGCTCGACGTTCTGGACGGGTTTATGAGAGCCGGGCACAGATGCCTGGAGGATAAAAATGTTTCGGACGAGTTAAACGGTCTGTTTGCATTATTGTCTGAGGGTTTTACAGACCTGGCTTCAGCTATTGTCGGAGGCCGTTCTGCCGGGTTGTATCAGGACAATCTCGGAACAAAAATCGGGGAGCTGAAGAATCTCTACGAAGTCATGCATTCGGCGGAAGGGAAAGACCAGGACTATTTCGAGGACCTGCTCGCTTTAGGAGCCATACTTCCCTTGATCGAAGACACGGCCGAAATTCTCGGTAAAGCAGGCAGGACGTGGAATCTGATCAACAGCGGCGAATACCATAAGCTCGTGAGCGACAGGGTTACCAGGTCTCCCTCCGTGGAGAGCCTTAAATCCGGATGGCTGCCTCAAATCACCAGGGAATCGGCCCGCCAGTCCGTAAAATCAGTGATAGTGATCATGCTTCTTCTCTTCGGCGAGCTTCTACTGAAACTGCCGGGCGGTTATCAGGCCTCTTTTTACGGCGTGCTCTTCGGCTCGATTCCGAATACCGGCCAGGCCCACCTCCGGGGCAGGCTCGCTATCGTAGGTGTGGGTGCGGGTCTACTGTACGGCATAGCAGGACTTTTTGTTATCTCGCTCATCCCTCATTTCTTATTGCTCATACTTATTTTCGCGCTGGGGACTTTCGTCTCCGCATATGTCGCCAGCGGCAGCCAGAGAATAGCTTTCTCAGGTCTCCAGGCGGGTTTAATGCTCCCCTACGTTTTTCTCTCGAGCCCCGGGCCGGATATAAGCCTCTCGCTCGCAATGATGAGAATGTTCGCCCTGCTCATGGCGTCCGCTATCGGCCTTCTGGTGCTCCATAACATCTGGCCGGTAAGCCCTTACCGCGAGCTTAAAAAGAAGATTTCGTCCGCGATAGCGATCAGCGGAACTATATTCGGCAAGCTTCTGATCTTGGACAAGAGCGAGAAGGACAAGATAGAATCCCTCGTGAACCCGCTCGCCGCGGCCATGCCGACGAGCAGCTCGCTGCTATTCGACGCCCAGTATATAATCTCGGACGAGAAGCTCCATGCCGAGGATTTCGTTCATATAATCGAGTCGCTCGAAGTCATATACGCCGAGCTAGAGACGCTCAAAAAAACCATGTACGCGGAGATAGACAACGAGCTCCTGAAGAATTACCTGGAGCACATGGCTCCCGACTACAGGACGCTATGCGGTTTGTTCGACAGGGCTTCGCACCAGTTCATTACCGGGGACGATCCTGGCACGGCGGCGCTTGAGCTTTCCCGTCAGATACAGGAACACCGTAAGGAGTTTCGCGAGACCGGTTTCTGGAAGCAATTCTCTCTCGAAGACGTGGAGAAAAACGTGCTTATTACGGCGAGTGTCGATACCGTGCTCGACGCCCTGCATAAAATAATGGTTTCGATCAGTAATATCAGGGAAGCGGAGGCTTCTCCCGGTACGCAGCTCGCGGCGTCAAAAGTTTAGGATAGACAGAAAAGCCTTTGTTCTGGACAAGTTCCGACCTGCTTAGTATAATGGCGGAATAAAATCCGGATTCGAGCTTTGATCATGAGTACGGCCTCGAAAAGATCTATATGAACCTGTTCGTAGTATTCACGATACTCATAACCCTGACGGCTGTCTTCAGTTTCGTCAACGAGGCGTTCATCAAGCTTCCGACGACCATAGGGGTGATGCTCGCGTCCCTCGCCGCCTCCATCCTGATAATAGGCTTCGGGTATCTCGGGTTCGGAGACGTGGATTGGGCGGTCGAGCTCGTGCAGGCGGCCGATTTCGACCACCTCTTCATGAACGGAATGCTGAGCTTCCTGCTTTTCGCCGGGGCTTCAAGCGTGAATATAGATGATCTCAGGGAATACAAGTGGACGATATCGTACCTCGCGACGCTGGGCATGATTATAGCCACTTTCCTGACGGGCGCGGTGGTATGGTGGGTGTTTGCCGCCATAGGGGTTGACCTGCCCTTTATATATGCGCTGATATTCGGCGCGATTATATCCCCAATAGACGCGGTAATCGTCCTCAAGCTGTTCAGGCGTATTCAGCCCGGAAAGACGCTCGAGTCGATAATATCGGGGGAATCCCTGTTTAACGACGCGGTCGCCGTCGTGCTGTTCGTTCTCTTCGCCGAGATAGCATCCGGGGAAACACAGGTTTCGTTCCTCCATATCGGCGGGTTCTTCATGAAAGAAGCCCTGGGCGGGCTTTTTCTGGGAATCGCGCTCGGTTATATCAGCCAGAGAATGATATTCGAGATACTCAAACGGAGCACGGACGGCAGGATCGTCGTCGCGCTGATAACGCTTTCGCTTGTGGCGGGCGGGTACTTGCTGGCCGAGCAGTTCGATGTGTCCGCCCCGCTTACCTGCGTCGTGGCGGGGCTCTTTCTCGCAAGGAGGCGGAGGCTCATGCCGGAATCCGCCGATCACGTCAGGTCTTATGTTAAGAGCCTCTGGGAGGTCATAGACGACGTGATGAACGCTATCCTTTTCGTCCTCATAGGTCTCGAGGCGCTGGTGCTCGACCTCGAGAAGCCTTATATAATCTGCGGACTGATAGCCATACCCCTTATCACTGCGGCCCGGTATGTAAGCGTCGAGGTGCCGCTCGTATTCCTGAAAATGTTCAGGAGCATTCCCTCCCTTTCCGGTTTTATTATGACCTGGAGCGGGATCAGAGGCGGGGTCTCGATTGCGCTCGCTCTGGGATTGACCGATTCCCCGCACCGCGACCTCATAGTGCTGATGACGTATATAGTAGTGGTATTTTCAATCACCGTGCAGGGCCTTACGCTCGAGAACGCCTTGAAGTGGCACAGGTCCAGGACGAATTCCAAATAACAGCGGGCTATTTAATTATTTTGATTTAGGTGTTAGTTTTACATTGTCCGCTCTCGGGAGACGGGAAACCGGCCCCCGGCGGGCGCCATTGGAAAGGAGGAGCAATTTTATGCGAAAGGTCAGATTGGTTCTATCGTTAATGGCGGCGGTCATTGCCCTTGGCGCCTGCGCGGCGATACAGGGAGAGCAGTCGAAGAGCACGGAAGAAATGCTGGCGGCCGCCGGATTCCATATCGTCTCGGCCGACACGCCCGAGGAGCTGAAGATGCTGAGTTCGGTTACCCCTTACAAGATCCAGTTCAGCGTGAGGGACAACAAGCCCCTCTACTGGTATACGGACCCGAACAACTGTCAATGTATATGGACCGGGGACCAGGCGGCATACGACAGGTACCAGCAGATGGTGTACGAGTCGAACATCGTCAACGAAGAGGAAGAGACCGCGATGATGGCAGAGCAGGCTGAATTCGGGCCCGGCTTATGGGGATGGGCGGGCGGTCCCTGGGGCTGGTGAGTGGGGGCTTCCCTTTGTCTTGTGTGAACAGGGGCGAGGCCGGAAGAAGCTCGGCCGAAATTTCTTAAACAGGGTATGGAGCGGTATCCGGTGCCATTATTCGATGAGCCTTAAAGACCTTGCTTCCAAATTCAAGATCGGCCAATTGACCTACACGGCGAAATTCTGGGTGATCTTCATAATCTCCCTGATCGTCCTTCTGATCGCCTACTATATACTGCTAGACAGGTACACGCCTTATACGAGCGACGCCTATATTCAGGCCTACGTGCTCCAGGTTGCGCCGCAGGTGGACGGGCAGGTAGTCGAAGTCTATGTAGAAAATAACGAATACGTCGAAAAGGGTCGGAAGCTCTTCAGCCTTGACCCCAGGCCCTACGAATATCAGGTCCAGCAGTTAAGAGCAAAGCTCGTCCAGACGAGGCAGAACATCGACGAGCTCAAGAGCGACATAGCGGCCGCGGAACAGGCCGTCGAGAAATCCCGGGCCGATCACGCGTACGCTTCGCAGCGTTACCGGGACCTCGAGCCGCTCGTCGAGAAGAACTACATAGCCAGGCTCGAATTTGACCAGGCCACCGAGCAGCTGAATTCCACCCTCGCGCAGTTGAACCAGTCGAAGGCGGATTATGAAAAGGCCAAGCAGGCCCTCGAATATAAGATCGACGGCGATTACGCGATAATCAAGGAGGTCGAAGCCAACCTCGCGCTCGCGGAATATAACCTCACCCAAACCACTTTTTACGCCCCTACGGACGGATATATAAGCAATCTCCAGCTCACGGTCGGCTCCTACATCAAAACGGGCGATCCCGTGCTCACGTTCGTGGATGACGATGACTGGCGGGTAGTCGCCAACTTCAGGGAGAACAGCGTTGGGCAGATTAAGGCTGGGCAGGAAGCCGAAGTAAGCCTGGCGCTGTACCCAGGGACGATATTCAAAGCCGTCGTCGAAAGCACCGACTGGGGCGTGAGCACGGGGCAGGGGGTCCCCTCGGGGTTCCTCCCTGTCGTTCAGGACTCGGAGAACTGGGTGCAGCTCGCGCAGCGTTTTCCGGTGCGGCTCAGGATCTCGAACATCGATCACGATAAATACAAGCTCAGGATAGGCGCGTCGGTGAGCGTGGCGGTCTTCACCGGAGAGAATTTAATATTGAACCCGCTCGCCAAATTGTGGCTCCGCATAGGGAGCCTCGTCGATTTCGTTTACTGACAGGACATCCATCCGCTATAGCCGCTTCCGGATGTATAATCCCGCCCGCCCGTTTCAGCTCCCCATGTTTTTGAATATCGTCCAAAGTATCTTATAGCCGGCCCTGACCGTGCCCCCTAGGGTCCCCGTTACCTTCGAGACCCCTATACGCTTCCTGTAGCTTACGGGCGCCTCCCCGCACCTGAGACCTTTTTTTGCCGCCTTTATCTGCATTTCCACGGTCCATCCGTAGGTCATGTCGGTCAATCCAAGCGCCAGCAGCTTATCGAACCTCACCGCGCGGAAGGGGCCCAAGTCTGTGAAGCTGACCCCATAGAGCCATTTTATGAGCATCGTCGCGAGCGCGTTCCCGAAAAGCGCCTGCGGGAGAAGCGCCCCTCTTTCGCGTGCGCCCATGGTTCGCGATCCGATGATCATGTCGAAGCCGTCCTCGACGATCGGCCTCACGAGAGAGCGCATCTCCCCCGGGTAGTCGGAATAATCCCCGTCGAGAAATACGACGATCTCGGGCCTTTCGTCCGCGGGCTTGGAGAGCGCATAATGGATACCCTTCATGCACGCGTATCCGTACCCGCGCCTTTTTTCGCTGAGCACGGTCGCGCCCGCATCGGTAGCGGTCTTCGCTGTACCGTCGGTCGATCCGTTATCCGCTACGACTACCTCGCTCGCGAGGTCCCGCGGTATATCGGCAATCACCTTTCCTATGGACATCTCTTCATTAAGTGCGGGGATAATTACTAGGATTCTGGGGGTCATGGAGTTTATCCGCGCGGGATAAATACATAGTACCCGTATAGTCGCGGTGTGTGAAAGTAATCGGGGATCCTTCCGGCTCTTCAGGTGAAGCTGTCCGGTTTTATTCCCGGGATATTTTCGTTGGGAGCTGCTGTATCGCGGAACCGGGTCAGGGCTTTAGATTCTCGACTCATTTCCCTTCCCTCATAAGCACCGGCGAGGCGGCGAGGGAGTCGATACTGATCACACTGCCGCTCTTCCTGTCTATCTGCCCGAACTTGAGCACGCCCGTGGGGCATGACTGAACGCACGCGCTGCACCTGACGCATTCGGGGTCGCTCATCGGGAGGCCCTTATTCGCGAAGTTCATTATGTCTATACCCTGATGGCAGACCGAAGTGCATACGTTACACGATATGCACTTCTTCTTGTCGGCCAGGATTCTGAAACGGCTGAACCTGGAATATATGTGCATGAGCGCGGCGAGCGGGCACATGAACCTGCACCAGACCCTGCCGCTGTACCAGAAATAGAGCCCGTACCCGACGATCCCCGCGAGCACGAGGTCGACTACGTACTTGTAGTTAAGCTCGATGCCGAACGGCTTCCATCCGTAAAAGGCGGCTTCGTAGAATTTGTAAACCGATTGCCCGAACGCGGAGCTTGGAAACCCCCAGCTCAGTACACGGGCTATCAGAATGATGAATGCGATCGCCAGTATTACCTGCCCAACCATGTTGAGCCTGTTCCACTTTGCCCCGTGGGGCATCTTGTGGCGCTGCGTGTCGCCGAGTGTCTCCGCCATCGCCCCGCAAGAGCATATCCACCCGCAGTACGCCCCCTTGCCCCAGAAATAGATTATGAGCGGGATGAGCACGAAGGTCTGTATTAAACTGATTATCAGCCATGTCCAGAGGGGTTCGCTGCTGAAGACGTTCCATACGAAGAGGGGCCAGGCCAGTATGAAGCCGAAGGCCCGCCAGTATTCCCGGCCGTGCCCGTAATTCGCCACGGGAAAGAGGGCGTCGCCGACCGACTTCATAAACCCCGAGTCGAAGAGCCCGTTGTGTCCGAGATAGGGGAGGAGTATGTAGGGCAGCAGGAATAACGGTATAAGCTGGAACATCGTGAGTGAAAGCGTCTGTACGGTAATGTACGGCGTCTTTCTCTTTCTTATACGGATGATGCCGAAGACGATGATTATGGTCGTGTAGAGGAGCGAATAATAGAAACCGGGCTCACCCAGCGTTATCGAAAGGGTCCCGATGAGTGTCGACGGGTCGTTAACCATGAGTACGAACGATTCCCCGAAGCCGCCGAACAATTCCACCAGGTTGAACGGGAACCACTTGTTCGTCTCGAAGAGTTTCGTCAGCGGGCCCCCCGCCTTCCAGTTGTAGACAAAGGTCATAAATAAAAGAAATAGGATCATGACCGTTATGGACTTGGCGCCCATTTCGCCCTTTATGCTCACGCCGCTCCCTCTGAAGAAATCGAGAGGCGCCTCTCGCCCTATCATCGTAAATACTGCGTCGTTCGGGATCGTAATCTCTTTACCTTCGCGGTCTGTCAGGGTTACATCGGCGTCCCCTATGTTTTTCACTCGGCTCTTCATCATGAGGCCGAGCTTCCCCGGCTTGTGCTCTCCGGGCATGAAGCCCCCCGTGCTCGTCGTTACTCGCTCGGACGTCGGGGTTTCGACGGAGACTTCCGCCATCGGGTCTGCCATCAGCATCTTTATGTATTCCACGTTCTCGGGCTTGGGACGGGAAAACTCCTCGTTCCTGTATGAATGGGTGACGTTTCCGCCCGCCTTCGCTATCGCTATCGATGTCTCGAGCGCGCTGTCACCTCCTCCGACCACCAGCACGTTCTTGCCTTCGTAGTCCTTCGGGTCGTGGAGCCTGTTATATACCTTGTCCTTATCCTCTCCGGGTACGCCCAGCATCCTGAAATTGCCGGAGCGCCCGATGCCAACGATCACCCGGAGCGCCTTGAGGCTCTCTTCGCCGGGGATTACTACTTCGATGAAACCGCCCCTGTTGAGGACCTTCTCGACCCTCTGGATTTTGGGCTGTATGCCCCTCCCGAGGGTCTCTTCCTTTATCTCTTCGACGAGGGGCTCTTTCACGTCTTTAGTGAACTGGAGGTCGCCCGCGGGGACCATGTCCGTCGGGTATGTGTATATGGGCTTCCCTCTCGGGAAATTTACTATGGTCGAAAAGGGCTCGGTCGCTTCCAGTATCTCGAACCTGAGCCCGTTTCTCTTCGCTTCGAGCGCGGCGGCCATACCCGAGACCCCCGCCCCGACTATTACGAGGTCGAGTATGTCAGCCTCTTTCGAGGACTCGCGGCTTTTGAGAAAACCCTCGTCTTCGAGTATATGCATCACCGCCCTCGCGCCGGAGTCGGATGAGAATTTCAGGAGCGGTATCCCGGTGAGGTCGCCCACGATGTATAGTCCGGGGACGTTAGTCGAGTAGTCGTCTTTTACCTCAGGCAGCTTCTCGACTATACCCGCAGGCCACTGAGTGTGGAGCCACCTCGTATATTTTTTTATCAGTCCGAACATCTCCTCTCCTCAGGCGGGATCAAAGCGGCCTCTCCATCCGCGCTCTCGATTAAAATCCCTCGTCAAGCGTCTATTCCGCATCAGCTGAAGCATCGTTTAGCGACCAGCCGTAGTCTGTATATACAATAATATACCCTTGTAGCGGTTCATTTCCGTAATATTTGTTCAAAAAACCCGGGACCGAGCCCGCCTCAGCCTTGAAATCTTCCGTGTACCACATGAAGATCGGGGAGATGCGCAAAATTTTATTTTCCCTGTCGACCGAGTTCTTCCCTGTATCCGCAAGGAATTTTTTTGTTTGAGCCTCTAGCTGATTGTCCAGTTTATCGGCGAGGTACGGCTCGTCCAGGAGGGGAGGGCACCCAATTGCCGCGCAGACGAGGACGAAGTGTATACTGGGTTCCTTGTAATTCTTGCGTATTATCCCGTGCTCGAGCGAGTTAAGCGTAATAGTCTCGCCGAAGAGCTTGACAACGGGCTCTTCCCACGGCCCTTTACCGCCGCTCCCGATATCCCTGATGCTTTTTACCGGGTAATTGTCGATAATGAGCCCGAGCGTCCGGGCGTTGTAGAGATTGATGAGAAAAGCGAGCTGCTCGTTCGTCGTCCATCCTTCGAATTCCCGCCTTGTAACTTTCGCTGTCGATTCGAGATACGCCCGCAGGTCGCCTGGATCGGATTTGAGATCCGCGTAATCCACGAGTCCGTCTTTGACGTAATCGGACAGCACATCTGCGTAAAGTTTATGAGAACTGTCGAAGGCCTCTCCCGATGCTCCTCTGATAAATGTGAAATACGGTAAAAACAAAATCCCGAGCAGGACCAATTTATAATTCATACCGAAGCCTGTTCTGTGTTTATAATATTTAACTCCCGAGTTGTCAATCCAATATACGCTTGAGTCGATCGGATGGATCCATTTTTTCGAACATGCGGGAACTCGATGAAGGATTATCGCGTACTCCGGTATCGGTGCAATCTAATTGGTACGGGATTTGGTTTAGAGAGACCCGTAGAGGTACATGTCGCCTGTAGGCTGCGGCATGCCGCCCGCGGGCTCGAGAGTGACGGCGAACTGCATGGGTTCTCGGGACTCGGGCATCAATTCGATCTCCATCATGCTGTTCCCCTCTTTGTCCACGTCGAACACCCCCATGCTTACGGGTTTTCCGCCCTCGATCGCCCATAGCTGATAGGTCTTGCCTTGCTCGGGCAGAGGGATGCCGGACACGAGGAACAGGCCGTTATGCGTCTCTTTATCCCAGAACAGCTTTCCCGCCGCATCTATGTCGGGCATCTTGCTCCCGAGCTCCACCTCGTTGACGTCGGGATTCGTGACGAATGCCAGCATCTTTTCTTCCTTGACCAGCTTCGCCTGGAGATCGGCCAGGCTTTTTTCCCGGAGTTCGAGGTCGTTCCTGAGGGATATGTTCGTAACGACGAGGAAGATTATTATCGCGAGGGAGACGGCGGTCCCCAGGTTTAGCCACACGGGGCTCAGGTTCCTCCAGAAATCGAATATAGATGATCCTTCCCGGTCCGGTTCCCTAGACTCGAGCCTGCCGAGTATTTTCTTCTCGAGGTCTTTCGGCAGAGGCGCGTCGTCGAGGCATAAGGGCAGGTTGGTAAAAACCGTATCGCTGTCCTTGAGCGCAGCCGTGCATATCCCGCAGCCTTCAGCAAGGTGCTCCTCTATCTCTCTCAGCTCTCCGCCTTCGAGGAGGCCGAGCGAGTAGAGCGCTATCTGGTCTTCGTACTCTTCTTTATGCGCCATTTATAACAAATCCCCGATATACGGTGAAATTTTTTCTTTCAGCTTCGCGACACCGAGCCTGATCCTGGTTTTGATCGTCCCCACCGGTTCGTTAAGCCGTTCCGCGGCCTCGATATGCGTCAGTCCCTCGAAAAATACCATCTCGATCGCGATCCTCTGATTGTCCGGGAGGGAGTCGAGGGCCTCCCTGATTATCTTCCTGCTCTCCTCCCTGTCCTCTATTATACGAGAGAAATCGGATTTTGAGTTCACTCTCTCTTCGTTGAGCTCAGTGGTCTGATCCCTGTAACCGAGCGTCCTCAGCTTGTCTATGGACCTGCTCCTCGCGATGTTCACTATCCAGGTCGATATGGCCCCCCTTTGAGAATCGTACGAATCCGCTTTGTTCCAAACCTGGAGGAATATTTCCTGAACAACCTCTTCGGCCTCCTCCCTGCTCCTGAGCATCCTTAGTGCGAGGTTGAAGACTACCTGTGAATAACGGGCGTAGATCTCCCTGAAAGCGGACTTGTCCCCTTTCCTGAGACGGTTTATCAATTCCTGGTCTTCGCTTCGGGATGAACCCTTGTCCATGA
>CADEFK010000061.1:11384-13265 GCA_902826595.1 uncultured bacterium
CTGAGACGGTTTATCAATTCCTGGTCTTCGCTTCGGGATGAACCCTTGTCCATGACGGCAAAAGCTTTAGGCTTTTGAACCATTGTATTTAATTCAGGGTCCTTGTCAATCGATGGTGATGATTCCAGGTTCATACATGATACGCCGGCGTTTTTATCTAAATTCTGTATATTTACCGAATTCCGGCGCTCCTCATAGATCCTATTACGGCGCAGGCGCCTGATCGGAGCACACATATGCGGCAACCGCCCGTTCTTGGCGGACTTTAAATGCCGCAACGGTTAAATATACGGGTTCCCGGTCCCCACGGTTTCATTACACGCCGCTGATACCGGAATTGATCGCGCTGTGTTCCGGTTTCCGGACCATTAAGTTTTCCGGGCAAGAATCTTGGGCTTCCCATCCTCTCTACAATAATACGTGGGCCGGAGGGGTTATTTATTTTCCTTGCGTATGGGTTAATGCTGGCTATATTATTTCTATCTGTTTAGAGTGTCCAGGAGGCGTTTATGAACCGGCCGTTAGCACTATTTATTATTGTCCCGTTAATGATTGCCATTTTTAGTCTCGGGTGCAAAAGGCCTGACGAATCCGGGGTTTCCGACAAGAGCCGGGTGAAGGCGGTGCAGCCGGAAAAACCGGCCGCGCCCCGGGAAGAGCCGGGTGATTCCGGGAAGGCGAAGGAGACCGTAAGGGATATACGGACCCACGAATTCCCCTCGTTCGCTGACCTCGTCGAGAAGCTCAAGCCATCCGTAGTCAATATCAGCACGACGAGCGTGGTTAAACCCAGGGGGTTTGGACAACGCCAGCCGAGGTCCCCGTACGGTGAAAACGATCCGTTTGAGGAATTTTTTAGAAAGTTCTTCGAAGGCGCTCCACAGCACGAGTACAAGCGGCAGGGCCTGGGCTCCGGGTTCATAATCAGCGAAGACGGATATGTGGTCACTAACTTCCACGTAGTCGAAAAGGCGGAGGACATAAGCGTAATACTCGAAAACGGTGATAAATACGAGGGGAAGGTCATAGGGAAAGACCCCAAGACCGATCTGGCTGTGGTGAAGTTCGAGCCGAAAGGGAAGCTGCAGGCTGTAAGCTTCGGGAATTCGGACGACCTCCGGATAGGCGACTGGGTTCTGGCCATAGGGAACCCGTTCGGTCTCGGATATACGGTAACGGCCGGCATTGTCAGCGCGAAGGGGCGTTCGCTCGGTCTCGGCACTTATGACGATTTCATACAGACGGACGCCTCCCTTAACCCGGGGAACAGCGGCGGGCCGCTTTTTAATCTGAATGGAGAGGTCGTGGGCGTGAACACCGCCATTGTAGCTCAGGGGCAGGGGATCGGGTTCGCGATTCCTATCAAGATGGCCGAGTTCGTAATCGGCCAGCTCAAGGGGGGCGGAAAGGTGGTCCGCGGGTGGCTCGGGGTTTACGTGCAGGAACTCACGCCCGAGATCGCTTCCGGGCTGAATCTGAAAGAGGACGACGGGGTGCTCGTCAGTGACGTCACGCCGGGGAGCCCGGCGGATAAGGCCGGGATAGCGAGGGGAGACGTCGTCTTGGAATTCGAAGGTAAAAAGGTGGACGACGTGTCGGACCTTACGACGATGGCCGCTGTCGCCGAGCCCGGCGAGGAGGTCAATATTAAATTCATACACGACGGGAAACCGAAGGACGTGACCGTAAAGCTCGCGGAGGCTCCCGATGAGGGCGGCCCGGCGGAGGAAGAGGAGAAGGCGCAAGAGCACCTCGGTCTCAGCGTGCAGGAGATCAACCCGCAGATCGCCCGGAGGTTCAATCTGAGTGTCGACAAGGGCGTGATCATATCGGATGTCGCGGACGGCAGCCCGGCCGCGGACGCGGGACTCAGACCCGGCG
>CADEFK010000062.1:0-6887 GCA_902826595.1 uncultured bacterium
GGCGGGAGAGATAAATCGAAGAATCTGAGAGATGTGGCTGGAGAATATATTTTGGCTGGAGTTATGTACATATTTGGAAGTTTAGGATTTGTGTTAATTATTGCGATGGTTAAATTCATGAGATAGAGAGTATATTGACTTTTGATTATAGATTTTCAGATAAGGTTTTTGCCTTTCGTCGGTCCGGCTCCAAATTCGTTCCTCTTGTTGTCAACCCTCCATGATTCGTTAACACATAACCCCCAATTTCTCAACCATATTTTGACCGCGCGTCGATTCTTCTTGCAATTCAAACCGTATAGTGAAGAATAATAGGGAATTTCCTGAACCATGCTTGAAATAATAATAGTCATAATCGGCCTCACGCTCTTCGAGATAATATCGAGCATAGACAACGCCGTAGTCAACGCCCACGTGCTCGCCACGATGACGGACAGGTTCAGGCGGTTCTTCCTCATATGGGGCATGCTCATAGCCGTGTTCCTCCTCCGGGGCGTCCTCCCGTTCCTCATCGTATGGATCGCGAACCCGCATTTCTCGTTCATCGAGCTTTTCCACTTCACGTTCTCGGGGGACAGCAAGCAGATAGAGGAATCCCTCGCGGAATCGAAGGCCTATCTCCTCGTGGGCGGCGGGATGTATCTGTTTCTCGTATTCCTCGCATGGCTCTTTCTCGAGGAGAAGAAGTACACGTTCCTCGTCGAGCACTTCATACACAGGCACTCGGTCTGGTTTTACGCCATAACCTCGATATTCTTCACTGTAATAGTCTATATATCCCTCAAGTTCGACCCGTTCCTCGCGTTCGCCGCCTCTATCGGCACCACGGCCTTCTTCATCACCGACGGGTTCAAGAAGAACGCCGAGGAGAAGGAGAAGGAGCTCCTCGACCCCAACATGAGCGGGTGGAGCAAGGTCTTCTACCTCGAAGTGCTCGACGCCTCGTTCTCCATAGACGGCGTGATAGGCGCGTTCGCCTTCACCATGTCCGTGCCGCTTATTCTCATCGGCAACGGCATAGGCGCATTCGTCGTCAGGGAAGTTACAGTGCGCGGGATAAACTGGATATCGAAATACGCGTATTTGAAGAACGGCGCGATGTATTCGATCGGGATGCTGGGCGCCATCATGATACTCGAGAGCTTCGGCGAGGAAATTCCCTTCTGGATCGCCCCGCTCAATACCGTGATACTCCTCGTGATATTCCTCTTCCTCTCCTGGAAGGAGATAAAGATGGCCGAGAAGCTCGCGGCCGAAGGGAAGGGGAGCGTGTGAACGCTTTTCTAATAAGCGGACGTTCGGGTACCGGTTTAAAAGACGTGACGTTGATTTTGGGAATAAGGTCGTTATAATAAACTCGCTCCGTGAATATTTAAGTAGACCGGCCCGCTGCCGGCGTACTCCAAATTTATCTCGGTTTAAGGTATTCTAAGTACTCTTGATAGTGGTGTGGGCTGTTAGCTCAGTCTGGCAGAGCAGATGACTCTTAATCATCGGGCCGTGGGTTCGATTCCCTCACAGCCCACCACATGCGAGAGTGGCGGAACTGGCAGACGCGCAGGACTTAGGATCCTGTACCATCCGGTGTGGGGGTTCGACTCCCCCCTCTCGCACCAATTACAACTCACAAAAAAATATATAGATTAAAACGCTGCCGGGCTTATAATTGCATGAGCGAAGACCATGGTCCGGATATCGCGTATTCCGGACAATTCAGGAGCCGGGTTTATGACTGTGTATTCGGGAAAGATATTACTGCTCGTTTGCGGATTCATGGTTTCATCCTGGCTGATAAGTCCTGCGTCCGCCGAAGTCAGGGAATACGATCTGGAGATAGGCTATAAGAAGGTCAACTTCACGGGCAGGGATGTTACCGCCATGTCCATCAACGGCGCCATGCCGGGGCCGACCCTGTATTTCAAGGAAGGGGATACGGCCCGGATTCGCGTCAAAAATAATATGGACGTGAATACTTCCTTACACTGGCACGGGCTCCTGCTTCCGAACGAGCAGGACGGCGTGCCTTACCTCACGACTCCTCCCATCGAGCCTGGCACTACGCACACATTCGAGTTCCCGATAAAACAGTCGGGGACATACTGGTATCACTCGCACTCGGGCCTCCAGGAGCAGTCAGGCGTATTCGGGTCGATAGTGATAGAGCCCCGGGAGAAAAGGACCGACATCGCAGAGCCCGATGCCGACTACGTGGTCGTCCTGTCCGACTGGACTGACGAGAGCCCGCGCGAGGTGCTGAGGGACTTGAAGCGCGGGAGCGATTACCAGTCGATCAAGAAGGGGACTATGCAGACAGTTTACGGCGTTCTCAAGAACGGGGTGGTCTTGGAAAACATAAAGCGCTCGTTCAGGCGCATGCCGCCCGCGGATATATCGGATGTCGCTTATGACGCTTTCCTGATGAACGGCAAGACTGAATCGGCTCCCGGGTTCCCGGCGGGAAAAGTAATCCGCCTGAGGATAATCAACGGGTCGTCGTCCACCTATTTTTACCTGAATTACGCGGGGGGAGATGTGAAGGTAATAGCCGCCGACGGCAAGGACGTCGAGCCTGTGGAGGTAGACAGGTTTCTTATGGCGATCGCCGAGACTTATGACGTACTCATTACCGTGCCGGGGAAGGGGGCTTATGAATTACGCGCGACTGCCCAGGACGGGACCGGGCACGGGTCGCTATTCATCGGCCGGGGCGAGAGGGTTCCCGCGCCCGATATACCCCGGCCTGAGCTCTACCGGGCGAGCGCCGGGATGCAGATGGGCGACGGGAAGAAAATGGATATGAGCGCGGACATGACGCCCGATCCGAGACCCGCGCCGCCATATCAAATGCTGAGGTCATCGACGCCGACGACTCTCCCGCCCGGAAACAAGACGAAGGAATTTACGCTCGTCCTCGGCGGGGACATGGAGCGGTATGTATGGACGATCAACGGGAAGACGCTCGGCGCGAGCGATACGATTCTCATCAGGAAGGGCGAGAACGTGCGGTTCATACTCGAGAACAAATCGATGATGCACCACCCGATGCACCTGCACGGGCATTTTTTCCGCGTGCTGAACGGGCAGGGGGATTACGCCCCTCTCAAGCACACGGTCGACGTCGCGCCGGGCGGTAAAACCGTAATAGAGTTCGAGGCGAACGAGGAGAAGGACTGGTTCTTTCACTGCCATGTCCTCTATCATCTTGCGGCGGGCATGGCGCGGGTCGTGCATTACGAAGGGTCGGTCATTGACCCGGACATTGCGGCCATCAGGCATAAACTGTACGAGGACCCGGTCTATTACTGGGCGGAAGCGGCTCTCATGAGCAATATGACTGAGGGCTTTGTAACTGTAGCCAACGAGAAGAATACACTCAACGCGACCTGGGAGTACGGCTGGGAAGACAGGGAGTACGAGATAGTGCTCACGTACAGCCGGTATATAAACCGCAACATCTCGGTCTTCGGCGGGGCGGACCTGACGAACGAGGACCAGAACAACCGGGGCGTGTTCGGAATACAGTACCTCCTGCCGTTCCTCATCGACAGCACGGCCTGGGTGGATACGGAGGGCGATTTCAGGTTCATATTCGATAAAGAGATGCAGCTCACTGAGCGCGTGACGGCTTTCGGCGAACTTCAGTACGACACGGATACCAAATGGGAGTGGAAAGCCGGCGGGACGTTCATGCTCGGCAAGAACGTATTCCTGATCGGCCAGTATTACACCGAGTTCGGCGGCGGCGGGGGGTTGCTGTTCAAGTTCTGAGGGCGCTCACATGTCATTGCGGCGGAAGGGCCGCCGGGCGCACCCGGACGGGCCCTTCCTTATGGTCTTGCCTGTTCTCCGTTACTTCAGATCGCTTATTGAAGCGCCGAAGTTGATGTGGTAAGTCTGACCGTTCATGACAAGCGCGGGCACTGACTTCACGCCCGCGGCTTCCGCTTCGGGAATCCTGCCCTTCTGCTCTCCCAGGTGCACCACTTCGACCTCGTACTTCTTCGGGTCAAGCGCCCCGGCGACGCCACTCTCGGCGCTCACACATACGGGACATCCCGCGTGATAGAAAACGGCTTTACTCATGGCAATTACCTCCCAGTTGTATATAGTATCGACTCGATACTATAATGCGCGATAAGGCGAGTATTGTCAAGCTCGTTTCGATTCGATACAATGTCTGCATGGATCAGGCAGGCAGAATCGCATCCCTCATCGAAAGACTGGGCAACCTGCTGAGGGCTGAGGAAAGGACCTCGGGGACCGGGCTTCTGCCGGTGCACGTCCAGATGCTCTCCTACCTATCCGTCTGCAACAGGTACAGCGACACGCCTGCCGCGGTGACGGAGTTTGTCGGCGCAACCAAGGGGACCTCTTCCCAGAGCATTGCGGTGCTCGAAAGGAAGGGGTTCCTGCGCAAGCGCCCTGACGCGGCGGACGGGAGGGTCGTACGCCTCAACCTGACGGCGAAGGGCCGGAAGTTCGTGGAAAATAACTTCCCTCCGGACAAGTTCGGCTCCGCCATAGGGGAAATGAAGCCGGACGACAGGGCGGCCCTCACGCGCCTGCTCGCGGGACTCCTCGCCTCCCTGCAGAAAGAGAACGGAGGGCGGATGTTCGGGGTATGCCATACCTGCCGTCACTTCAGGAGGGACGCGCTTCCCGGCTCTCACCAGTGCGGATTGACACTCGAACCTTTGACCGATGACGAAAGCATGAAGATATGCCGGGAGCACGAGAGGCCGGCCGCTTGAACGGGGTGCGGCGTCTCTTCAACTCGAAACGGGCGTTAGGCGGGTAAAGGCACACGGGAACGGCTAAATTAGTAGGTTGGCGGAGATCGTAGAATCACACAATGTGTGTGTGCCCGTTGTACTCGGCGGTTAAAATGTTATAATATCGCTCTAATAAATTCACCCTTCAAACACTCATCCGGACCTATTCTGTCAGAAACTGGCTCGAGAGTGATAAAATTGCAGGGTTAGAAAAGGGGAATTTGACAGGTCCGGTTGATTGCCGTTTTTGAATTACCGAATGCGCCGAATGCCGGTATATAACGTTAAGCCGGCTCGGGCACTTCAGGCTTCAGTTTAATCGATTGCGGAGTCGTATTCGATACTTCCGAACGCGGATCACTACCTGTCTAATCAGACTATGACTCAGATCAACGCTTCGGCGGACAATAACTCCATCGCGAACTCAAAAATACGCTTTACTCCGAACACGGATTTCGAGAAGGAGCTCAAGAAACGGGTATCCGTATATTTCGAGGAGAATTCCGTATCGAAGAAGGACAACGCCCGGATGTATCTCAAGACGTTTATCGCGGTCCTGTGGGTGGCGGCTTCGTATTCACTCCTGGTATTCGCCGGGCTCCCGGTATGGGGGCTGATACTCGCGGCCGTTTCCCTGGGCGTCGCGCTGAACGCGCTCTCTTTCAACGTTATGCACGACGCGCTCCACGGGGCCTATTCCGAGCGCTCGTGGGTTAACAGGCTGATGGGACACTTCCTCGACCTCATCGGCGGGAGCTCCTATTTCTGGTACAGGAAGCACAACTACTTCCATCATTCCTACCCCAATATCGCGGGGCACGACGACGACATAGAGGCGGGGATCTTCGCGCGCCTGAGCCCCCATCACAAGAGGTATTTCTTCCACCGCTATCAGCATTTGTATATATGGCCACTGTACGGGTTCCTCGCGATCAAGTGGCACCTGTTCGACGACTTTTACACATTCTTTACGAAAAAAATAAACGGGCACGAGATAGACCGCCCCGGGGGATGGGACGCGGTAGTCTTTTTCGGCGGGAAGCTGTTCTTCCTCACGATGGCTTTCGTGATACCGCTCTTTTTCTATCCCGTCGCCTACGTCGTCGTATTCTATATGCTGGTGGCGTTCCTTCAGGGGCTGATAATGTCGGTCGTGTTCCAGCTCGCCCACTGCAACGAGGACGCAGGGTTCCCCATGCACTCAGGCGAGGCGCAGCAGATGGACACGAGCTGGATGGTTCACCAGCTGAGCACCACAACCGACTTCGGCAAGGAAAACCATTTCCTCACCTGGTACCTCGGAGGGCTCAACTACCAGGTGGAGCATCACCTCTTCCCGAAGATATGCCACGTAAACTATCCCGCCCTCTCGCGGATAGTCGAGGACACGTGCAGGGAATACAGCGTTACATATAACTCCTACAAAGGTTTTTTCTCCGGGCTCAAGTCCCACTACAACTGGCTCAGATTCTTGGGACAGGAGGGGTGAGGGGACAGATGGCGAGAGCACCGGGTTGAGCGGATCTGGTGCTGTTGGATTATCTGCCCGCCACTGCTCGCCCGTTCAATCCTTCGACAGGCTCCATTAGACTTCAGGACGAACGGTTGGGCTTTGTTGCCGATTTAAGCGGGAGAGATACGAGAGGATCGTATCCATGCACATGCTGTGTGCCCGATTCTCGGCATGTCGAAGGAAAGATAAAGTAGTAGCGCCCCCTCGAATCCAATCGCCCCGCCACCGCATCATAACTATTCCGGTTAACGGGTTGTTCATAATTCACAATGTCGGGTATATTTATAAACCTTTTAACGAAAATGGTAAGCTATTACTAACATTGTATAAATTATCGGACAGACCGAGAGGTAGAGAGACATGAAGGTGAGCATCGAAAATTTGAGCGGGACCGAGAGGAAAGTGGACGTCGTAATTCCGGTCGAGGTCGTGAAGGAGAAGCGGGACGAGGTATTCAGCGAAATAAGGAAGAGCGCCAGGATAAAGGGTTTCCGCCCGGGTAAAGCGCCCGTTAACGTGGTCGAATCCGTGTACAGAAAAGAGATACTGGGCGAGACCGCGACGAGACTCGTCACGGACTCACTCGAAGGGGCGCGCAAAGA